>CAZBTL010000039.1:12236-19721 GCA_964494755.1 uncultured bacterium
ACTCCCGTTCGGCTGACGCTCACGGCGGAAGCCCACTCCCCACAGCTTGACCGACACCAGCCCAACCAGCCTATACTGGGCACGTAGATTGCCGTGTGAGAGACCGGATGGATGGACTTCTTTGTGGATGAGGCAGGCTCATTAGAACTGGCTCAACAAATCAAAAGCAAAGCCCGCAAGCCATTTGAGAATGCCTATAGAGCAGCTCTGGCAACCAAAGGATCAACCTACGTCCAAGGTTTTTTGGCCGCCGCTGGCCATCCCCATCAGCCGCTGGAGCATGCCTGGATTGAATTGGGCGATCGCATTCTAGACCCCAATTTGCCCCACCTGAATCGCAGGGTCAGCAACCTGAAATATTTTCCCGTCCAGCGGCTCACCGTATCCCAACTCAAAGCAGCCATCGAAGAAGCCCAGGAAGACTACCCAGAGGATGATCCCCTACCGATTTACGGTCAGGCGCCCTATGAGTATTACGGCGACTTGATGCTGGGAGGTCAGGACTATCTGGAAGCGTTCCAAGCAGCCGAAAAATGTTGTCAGGAATTGACCCAGCGGAGTGCCGAACAGAATTGAAGTTACCTAGACCCGACTCCATCCCTCTTTTCCTGGCCAGTCCTGCGCCATTCCCTTACTGAATCCTGTCGAGTAACCTATGAGCCTATTGATTGCTGGAGATATTGGTGGCACCAAAACTTTGTTGCGGTTGGTCGAGGTAGATGCAGCCAACTTTTCAGCCGATCAGCCGATTCCAACCCTACATGAAAATCGCTATGACAGTCAGGCCTTTCCCGACCTAGTGCCCATGGTGCGCGGTTTTCTGGCAGAAGCCAGCCAGCTTTTGGGAAGTTCCGTCGCCCCTGAATCGGCTTGTTTTGCGATCGCGGGTCCCGTGGTTCACCAGGTTTCCAAATTGACCAATCTCGGCTGGACCTTGGAGAGTGCTCGCCTGAGGCGGGA
Organism: uncultured bacterium; assembly: GCA_964494755.1. Classification (GTDB taxonomy): domain Bacteria; phylum Cyanobacteriota; class Cyanobacteriia; order Leptolyngbyales; family Leptolyngbyaceae; genus CAZBTL01. The sequence continues at coordinate 13,197 of CAZBTL010000039.1, forward strand.
ACTGGGCTTGCGGCAAACGACCCTGATCAATGACTTTGCCGCAGTTGGCTATGGCATTTTGGGCTTACAAGACTCCGATTTGCTGACGCTGCAGGCGGGCAAACCAGAGGACAAAGCACCCATTGCGGTGATTGGAGCCGGCACCGGCCTGGGACAGGGCTTCCTGATACACCATGCCGACGGTTACCACATCTACGGCTCAGAAGGGGGGCATGCCGACTTTTCACCCCGGTCTGAGCAGGAATGCGAATTGCTGCTGTATTTACGGGATAAGCACCATATCTCCCGCGTCTCGGTGGAGCGGGTGGTTTCCGGTCAGGGCATTGTCGCCATTTACCAGTTCTTGCGGGATCACAGAGGGTTGCCCGAATCGCCGGAAGTGGCCAGCCTGGTCAAGGAATGGGAACATCAGATGGGCCAACGGCACAAAACCGTAGATGCGGCTGCAGCCATCTCAACCGCCGCCCTAGAGCAACGGGATTTGCTCTCGGAGCAGACCATGCGCATGTTTCTTTCCGCCTACGGAGCCGAAGCGGGCAACCTGGCCTTGAAGTTGCTGCCCTATGGCGGCCTGTATATTGCCGGAGGGATTGCCAGCAAGATCCTGCCACTGATGCAGACCGACACCTTTCTGGATGCGTTTACCGATAAAGGACGGGTGGCCTCCCTGATGAGGCAGATCCCGATCAAAATCGTCTTGAATAGCAAGGTTGGACTGATCGGAGCAGGTCTGTGTGCAGCCCGCTGCCTGCATACGCCCTGGGATTAGAATCACGGCAATGGATTGGTTTGCCAGCCTCTTGGCGGACAAGCTCATTTAGCGGACAAGGTCATTTAGCGGACAAGCTCATTTAGCGGACAAGCTCATTTAGCGGACAAACACCCGCTGGAGAGAGGGATCACCGGGAAAACCAAAGATCGGACGGGGATCTAAACCCGTTACTTGTTGGAACTGACTAGGACTCACTGTACTGGTAACAATGCAATTTTCCCATTTGCGCAGGCGTTGATGGGTCTGTTCTAGAAAGACACATCCCCTTGGCATCGGCATTTTTAACCAATTGTCGATTAAATTTTCCACCAAAGCCAGTTCGATCAATGACGTCGGATATTCTTCCAGCAGGTCATCCAGATAGCGATCAAACTGCTCGGTGTCTTCAGCAGCTAGCTGATAACTGCTGACAATATATTTGACACGCTGACGGTCCAGTTGTTCTTTCAATTGCATGGCAAACCCATGATTTGCAGATTGCCTGAGTAACGGAAGGGCCTGTTCAGCACGATTACAAAAACTCAATAATCAGCCCGAATGCCAGTCCCTATTGAACGGCAACAATTATGACCTGACTATCGCTGAATCGAGCAGTGTCCTTCACGATACATCATAGAAACTAATCATTTCTGTTTCTGGTCATTTGTCAAGTTGGTGAAACCACTCCTTCCGGGTGCTCAGCCAGTGAGCTCAAGGGGTGATTGTGTTGTGACAACAGTTCAGCCAGTTCGGTCTCAATCTCACGGGGATAGATCAGCCAGACTTTTTCATGGGAGGTAATCAACATGTTAACCAGGGGCGACAAATGACTTAGTTCTTCCAGGCCATGGGCGGTCTCCACTTTAATGCCCCGTTGATAAAGCGTATAGCCGCGACTAAGGGAAATCCGAAAGCCGCTATAAACGAATGGATCAAAGCCTTGCTGGGCCAACTGCTGCCGGACTTTTTGGAGCAATTCGCTGCGATCGCCCTCCTGCAGTTCCGTCACATCCTGCGCCTTCAGCAAATCTCGATGGGTAAAGCGACGGCAAAGATCTGCCAACAACGGGTCAGAGGCCTGTTCCCAGCGTTGCAAATGGTAACTGAAGACATGATCGTCTGCCGCCAGGTATTGGCCCAGGGAAAGTTGGTTGCAGTCATCCGACAACCAGGCCCGAACCGTGGCATCGGCTTCCAGGTTACCTGTCTGTAACTGTTGGCGAGCCCGATGAATCGCCTGCTGCAAGATCCAGGTGGCGGCCAGGTTTTTGGGATGGTTATACACCTGGGCATACATGAAATAACGCACACTCAGGTAATGTTCGATCGCCGCAATGCCCTTGCGCGCCACCACCAATTGCTGGCTTGCCGGATCATAGCGCAGAGCCATCAGAATCCGTTCCAGGTCAATTCTGCCGTAGGTGGTGCCGGTGAAGTAACTGTCGCGCATCAGGTAATCCAGACGATCGCAGTCCAGTTGGCTGGTCACCAGTTGCCAGACGAGTGGTACTGGATGCTGTTTACGGTAGACCTGGCCAATCTGGTCGCATAGTTGGGGGTCAAACTGATCGAGCAGGCGGCGAATTGGCCCAGACTCCTGCAAAATTCGGATGGTCCAATGTTCATGGTGACTACCAAATACCTCCTCGGCCGTATGACTGAAGGGACCATGTCCCAGGTCATGTAGCAGGGCGGCACAGAGTACCACTGGCCGGTAGGGCTGGATCTGGGGATTGCTATGAACCAGACGGTCAAAGGCGCGACGGGCGATCGCCAACACCCCTAGGGAATGGGTAAACCGCGAGCTTTCTGCGCCATGAAAGGTGAGACTAGCTGGACCTAACTGGCGAATCCGGCGCAATCGTTGAAAGGCAGGTGTGTCGATCAGTTGAATCAGAAGAGCTTCCGTGGGATCGCTGCTGTCTAGCGCGATCGCGCCATGCAAGGGATCGTGGTAAGTCCGCTCCACCGCTCAGGCCGCACCCGCAACCATCGATTCCTGGGCGGTGAGCAGTTGCACCGCCGACCAATATTGCCGATCAGCCGGAGTTCCCACCTGATCTGTGCGGATCGGGTCAAGCGCCACCGACACATCCGGCGCAATCCCCAATTTATTGATGTCGTGGTGAGCTGGAGTTTCATACCGAGCCACCGTAACTGCCAGCCCAGACCCATCGGACAGATCAAAAAGGGACTGAATCAACCCCTTACCAAAGGTCTTTTCTCCCATAATTTTGGCTCGCCCATTGTCCTTCAGGGCTCCCGCCAGGATTTCGCTAGCACTGGCCGTCCCCTGGTTGACCAAAACCACTAGGGGGTCATCGGTCAGGGCATGGCCATTGGCTTCAAAGCTACCCTCCACTCCTTGCCGATTTACTGTATAAACGATGGTGCCGGAGTCCATCCACAAACGGGCGGTTTCAATGCCAGCCTGCAACAGGCCCCCCGGATTATTCCGCAAGTCCAGGATGTAAGCACTGGCTCCCTGTTGCTCCAGACGATTAATCGCATGGGCCACTTCGGCGGTGGCATTGGCATTAAATTGGGTCAGTCGGATATAGCCAATCTTGGCTTCATGCCCATCGGGACCAGGTTGGGTGCGCAGGTCCGCCAGCACGGGATTCAGTTCAATGCGATCGCGCACCAGTTGCAAATCAGTAGGCGTCTCGCCCTGTCGCTGAATCGTCAGGGTGACTCGCGTGCCAATTGGACCACGCATCCGTTCCGCTGCTTCGTCTAACGACAAGCCAGTCGTGGCAACGCCATCAATTTTGAGGATGGCGTCCGCCGGTTGCAGGCCGGCCCGGTCGGCCGGAGAACCAGCAATGGGGGCAATGACTCGCAAATAGTTGGTTTGTGGGTCAAAGGCAATCTGCAAACCGACACCGGTCAATTCCCCCGACGTATTGGTTTGCAAACTGCGATATTGTTCTGGCTTCAGCAAGCGGGTAAAGGGGTCGTTCAAGCTGGTCAGCATCTGCTGGATCACCTCGTAGGTTTGCTCCCGGCTTTCCAAAGGCTGTTTCAGGGCTTTCTCGCGCACCACCCACCAGTTTTGATGGTTAAAACTTTCATCCACGTAGGCCCGGTCTACAATCCGCCAAACCTCGGCCAGAAACCGCTGTTCTTCAGTCAATGCCATCGCTGGCCGAGCAGCTACATTCAGCGCCACCATTGCAGTCAGCAGAAAAACCAGAATGCGTTGAATCAAAGAATAACCTCTACCCATCATTGTTTTATCTTAGCGGCAGGTCTCCAGTCTCTGCCACCCTGGCCGATCACTCCAAGTTCTTGATCATCACACCCGTTAAATCCGCCCCCTGTCTGTGTTAGATTCTTTTATGAACAGCAATATATATCAGGAATTCTTGCTTCATGTTCAATAAGCAGGTAACCGAGTCAAAAGCTTTTCAGTGGTTCGAGGAGCGTCTGGAAGTCCAGGCGATCGCGGACGATATCACCACTAAATACGTTCCTCCCCACGTCAATATCTTCTATTGTCTCGGTGGCATTACGCTGGTTTGTTTTCTAATTCAGTTCGCCACTGGATTTGCCATGACCTTCTACTACAGACCGACTGTAGCTGAAGCCTTTGAATCGGTTCAGTACCTGATGAATGAAGTGAACTTCGGTTGGCTCATTCGTTCCATTCATCGTTGGTCTGCCAGCATGATGGTGCTGATGATGATTCTGCACATCTTCCGGGTCTATCTGACCGGCGGTTTCAAAAAGCCCCGGGAACTGACCTGGGTAACCGGCGTATTTCTGGCAGTGATCACCGTCTCCTTCGGTGTGACTGGTTACTCCCTGCCTTGGGATCAGGTTGGCTACTGGGCCGTCAAGATTGTGTCGGGCGTACCAGAAGCAATTCCAATCGTCGGTACGCTGATTGCTGATCTATTACGTGGTGGTTCTAGTGTTGGCCAGGCAACCTTGACCCGTTACTACAGCGCTCACACCTTTGTTTTGCCCTGGCTGATTGCAGTTTTCATGTTGCTGCACTTCTTGATGATCCGTAAGCAGGGCATTTCCGGTCCCCTGTAATGGTTGAGCAAGAAGAAATTCACCTTTATACTGAGGTGAAATCAGACAACCCTTGATTGCTTTTCACCTTTACCTGCTGCTATCAGATCTGAAGGAGAGCGTTTTTAGTTATGGCAACGCTTAAGAAACCCGACCTCAGTAACCCCAAACTGCGGGCCTTACTGGCAAAGGGCATGGGTCACAATTATTACGGTGAACCAGCCTGGCCCAATGACTTGCTTTATATCTTTCCGGTTGTAATTTTGGGAACCATTGCCCTGGTTGTTGGTCTGGCTGTGCTGGATCCGGCAATGGTCGGTGAACCCGCCAATCCCTTTGCAACCCCCTTGGAAATCCTGCCAGAATGGTATCTCTATCCGGTTTTCAATATTTTGCGGTTGGTGCCCAATAAATTGTTGGGTGTAGTGTTGATGGCTTCTGTGCCCCTAGGGCTGTTGACCATTCCCTTTATTGAGAGTGTCAACAAGTTCCAGAATCCATTCCGTCGCCCTGTTTCCAGCGCTCTTTTCCTGTTTGGAACCGTTGTTACCCTTTATCTGGGTATTGGTGCCGCTTTCCCAGTGGCGAAAGCCCTCACCCTCGGCTTCTAGAATAGTAAGATTGCGATAGAGCAAAGCCTGCTGAACCGCGAGTTTGTCAACAACAAATTTTGGTTTGGCAGGTTTTTGCTATTCCGCTAAGATGGCTTTCATCTGCAAGTAGGAATTCAACATTGTTGAATTCTAAAGATGATCCGCCCCTTAGTCCGCCAACTTTTGGGGCAGCCGTAACAACCATCAGTCCGGTTTCCCACCCCTGCAAGTGAGAGATCACCCGTGGGTTGTACTGGCCTTGGTCGGTTAGGATGAAGCAGGTTGGGACTGTATCAGGAGAGAGCTGTGAATCAGGACAGTATGAGAAATTTGCAACTTGGGTTGGCAGGAGTCGGTCGCCTGCTCATGCCCCTGGCCATCATTTGGCTGCTCGGAGTGATCGGTCTGGGATGGCTGGTCAAGTCCTTTCTGATTCTGGTTGGCCTCATCCTGCTTACTCCCGTCATTGCCGTGATTGGTTTGCAATGGTGGTTACGGCGAAATCTGGTCAGAGCTAACTGTCCAGTCTGTCAGTTTGAACTCATGGGGCTAAATGGCGGTCAGTTTCAGTGTCCCAGTTGTGGGGAACCGCTGAAGTTCGAACAGGGCCAGTTAGCTCGCCTGACCCCTCCAGGAACGATTGATGTCAGCGCTGTGGAAGTGCAGGTCCAGGTCTTGGATGATTAACGCTGTCCAGGTGGTTTAACAACCCCAAAAAAACAACGTCCTGTCCCGAGGGCTGGAAGATTACGGTAGAAACAAGTGGTGACGTGGATCTTGATCGAAAAGGCTGGGAGATCGTCATGACAACACTGGCACAGGTCTATCAAGAATTGTTAGAACGGGAGCGCGAAGCTGAGCGTCGTGGGATCGAACGGGACAAGTAAGAGGAAGGACAGGCGCTGACGTTGCGGTTTCCTCTCCTGCCCTGTTGTCTGGTAGTTAGGTAGCTCTGGGGTTCGGGGTCTTCCCGCGTCGCAAATAGGCATTGGCCAAGGGCAATCTGGGGGAGAAGTAATTGAGCGAGATCATGCTGGTGGCGATCGCATCTCAACAAAACCGGATCTTCGTTAGATTTTTTGTTTTTGTAACGAATCGTGACAATGCTGGTGGCGATCGCATCTAACCAGACAATCTAAATATTAGGAGGCGATCTCT
>CAZBTL010000039.1:19821-22583 GCA_964494755.1 uncultured bacterium
TAGGGCTTCTGCCAAGTCTTCCAGTTGGGTCAGCGGCAATCCTTCCACCTGCGCCACCAGTTCCGACGACACAGCTCCTAACCGACGGTTGAGTAGCCGCATAACCAGTAATCTACCCTCCTGCTCCTTCCCTTCTTCGCGGCCTTCTTCGCGGCCTTCTTCGCGGCCTTCTTCGCGACCTTCTTGATAAACCCTGGTTTTCTTGACGTCGTCCACCAAACCCAGCATTGCCTCAATCTTCTGACGACTCATTTGGGGAAATTTATAGACCAGCGTGGTCTCAATCAACTCTATTATGACAGTTGTCAGCGGTTCGGTTAACTGCTCCTGGGCCTGCTGCAATAACTGTCGGGCTCGGGTTAGGGTTGTTTCAGCCGCTTCAAGTATCAGGTAATTTTTCTTTGCGATCGCAACTAGCCGATCGCAGCCAACCAGTTCCGCAAACCTGCCTCCGAGGTAAAATCCAGCGGCGCTTCTGCCAAGGCTTCCAGTTGGGCTTTGGTCACGACAGTCAACGGGCCTGTATTCTGGCCAGACCGGCTCCTGGATAGTAGGAGCTAAGGATTTGACGATAATCAAATCCCTGTCGGGCCAGATCATAGGCTCCAGTTTGGCTCATACCGATGCCGCCAAACACCTCGCGAATAATCTCATCCGAGGCGGCATACATGGCTTCTACCAAACCGTTACCAAAGGTCAGCACCTGTCCCCTGGTGGCGTTTACGGCTGCATAGGTGGTTCGCCCCTCACTGGCAACGCCTTTGTAGACCTGCCAGCGTTCCGTGTCCCCCAGGTCATACCAGCGGCTGGCTGGCCGGAAACGATGGGCTAGTCCGTAGGAGCGAGCTGCCACTGCCTGGGCTTTCAAAGCTTCAAACGGCCAACTGGCAGGCATCTCACTGCCCACTACACTGTAGAGGTATTGTTCCAGATCCACATAGTTGACTGCTAGCAGGCTGTTGCCCTGGGGCACCAGTAACAGTCGGCCCCGATAGCCCCGCTCTGCGATATAGATGCCTCCGCCTTGAGCCGGTGAAATCCAGAGCCACCCTGCCGATCGCCAGGGACCCAGACGAACCCCCTGACCGTCAGCGGTGGCGCGGATGATCTGCATGGCGGCCAGTTGTCCCAATTTCTGGCCCTGGGAATTGGTTACAACAGCCGTGGTTGAGGCTCCGATGGTTAGCGCACTGGCTTTGTCCTCAATGGCAACCCGAATTTCAACGATCGCCTGGGCTGATGTAGCCGTTCCCAACAGGCTGGCGCCGCAAATCCAAATGGTGAGACGCCACCCCAACCATCGCGAAACCGTTGAGACAAGGGACTGATGATCTGCCTTTTGTAGCCTATGGTTCAGACTCAGCATGACCCGGACTGATTCATCCACTCAACACCATGGGCCACCTTAACAGAAAGAAACGAAAATCGTCACTGATTAGTGGGTGAATTTTACACAGCCTAAAGGATTATGCGACTTCTCTCTGGAAGTGGAGCAACCTCCTGCCGAACTTAGCCCGACGGTTCTACCAAGTGATGTTTGCCGACTAGGCGCACCGTACTGGCCTGTGGCCCTTGTTCGCCAACTGTTTCAGCAAAGCGAACATCTAGCCCTACCTCCAGTTGGCTGAAATCTCCATTCAATAAGCTGTTTTGGTGGAAGTAAATTTCTCGCCCATCGGGGGTGGTAATAAAGCCGTAGCCATCTTCGGGATATAGCTCGGCAATCCAGCCATGGGGAGGTATTTCGTGGGTTTTCACCTCATTCCGCCGATGCCGAGCATAGGCCTGAAGTTGTCGCTCAGCCCGATCAAAGGCATCTCGAATGGCGACATAAATATCCTCATGGGCCTGATGTTGAGAGGCGCAGCGGTTGACAACCAGTTCGCCATTGGGAACCGTCAGGTCAATTCGAACCTGATACAGCTTGCCCTTATGCTGATGCCGATGGGGGGAATCCACCACCACTCGACAGCTCATAATGCGTTCATAGAGTTTGTCGAGTTTGGCGACCCGTTCTCGAATTTTGTCCTCAACTGCTGCTGACGCAGGAATGTGGTGAAACGAAATTTGCAAGGGCAATTGCATAAATCCTCCTTGCGATCGAACCTGCTCTCACCACCATGATCGCTTCCGATGAAGCAATCGATACAAGGGTGAAAAGAAACGATGCAAAACGACACTGTGTGCAATGTGAGTGCTCAGGTAGACCATCCTAAGATTTCGCTAATCTGGTCTGCCAGTTGCAAAGGGTCAAACGGTTTGGCAATCGCCGACTGGAGACCCAGATCGGCATATCGTTGGCGATCGGAGGTTTGAATTTTGGCGGTCAGCAAAATCACCGGAATGTGGCAGGTTTGAGGATTGGCCTGCAGGTGTTGAAAGGTGGTTGGCCCATCCATATCTGGCATCATTACATCCAGCAAAATGGCATCTGGTTGTTCCGAATCTGCCAGCTTCAGGCCTTCCTGTCCCGAACTAGCGGTGAGAACTTGCCAACCGGCGGTTGTTTCCAGACAAATCTGAGCTATCTCTTGAATGTAGAGTTCGTTGTCAATAACCAGGATACGCTTCATGGACAGGGAGGGAATGAACAGGAAGGTCGATCAGTCAGCCCACCGTCAGGATAAGGGGCTCACCAGACAGCCAGAGAATTGGCAGTCAGAACACAGTAGCCAGAATATATAGCAATCCTAAATGACTTGTGAACGCCTGGATGGTGAAAGGGCTTTGTGAGAAGGATTTCCTGCGGAAACCTTTCACAA
>CAZBTL010000040.1:0-5829 GCA_964494755.1 uncultured bacterium
TTTCCCGTTGCCGAATCAGAGCCCCAACGCTTGCAGTCAGTTGGCTGTTGTATCCTTAGGGGGAGGTAACCGATGGTGAATCAACCAATTGTCAAGCTGTTTCATCGCCTGCTCACTGTCCTGGGTCTTATCCTTCTGATCTTTAACCTGCAGGCTGCGGCAGCCCTGGCTCAGACGGAAGCGGCAGCCCTGGCGAAAGCCGTGCAAGAAATTGAAAATCTGGATGCCCTGCGGTCTGGCTTAGCCTCGACGTTGGAAGGCAAAACTGAAGAACCGACCCTGCAAACGATGAAGGAAGTCTGTCGTCCGGTGGGAATGCGGGCGATGCAGTTGGGACAGGAAAATGGCTGGCAGGTGAAGCAAATCGCCACCAAATATCGGAATCCTGCCCATGCGCCCGATACCTTGCACGCCAGGATGGCCCTGGCCAAATTTCAGCAAGATCCGGAGTTGATGGGCTTTTGGGATCGGGAAACCATCAATGACCAGCCAGGCACCCGCTACTATCGTCGGATTAACGTTGAGCAAAGCTGCCTGGTCTGTCACGGTGGCAAGGATCGGCGGCCCCAATTTGTGAAAGAGAACTATCCTCAGGATCTGGCCTATGACTTTCAGGTGGGTGACCTGCGGGGCATGTATTCCGTTTTCATGCCTGATGTAAAGGCAGCGCTCCAAGGCGCATTGCCATAATACCTGGCAGCGGTTTCAGGGGTTGACAGCAATAACCCCCTGTTTGAGGGGAGGCAAGGCATGAAACGAATGATGGTCATTACTTTCAGTTTCCTGCTGGTGGTGGTTTCGACAGGGACGCAGGGGCGATCGCAGGCCACCCGACAAGTTGGTTCAGGATGTCCAGTCAACCCGGTGGGGTTCTGTGAAACGGAAACCCTGGAAACCATTCGAGGACAGGTTTTAAAAATCTCTCGAGTGACCACCGGTCAGGGAACCGGTGCAGGCATCTATTGGTTGGTGAAGACCAACACTGGTGCGATGGATGTCCATCTGGGCCCAGCCTGGTATCTCGGTGCCCAAAAATTTACTGTTCAATTGGGCGATCGGGTGGAAATTAAAGGCTTGCAAACCACCCGAAATGGGAAGCCAGTCCTGCTGGCCAGTGAAATAAGGCGGGGCAATCAGGTCTTGATGCTTCGTGATGATCGGGGAATTCCTCTCTGGAGCAGATAGCAACGCTGATAAGTTGTCTGCTTGCAGGATCGACTGAAGCAGCGTCTTAGCCCGATCCTGATGGAGAGCCAGAAACCATCCCCATTATCCCGACCTGTCCCCGTTTGTTCCGTTCATCCAAAGACAGAAATTAGCGTGTTGAAAACCATGTGGTGCTATATCCGAAGACTTTTATCGTGGCTGTTGTTGCTGGGGGCACTCACGTTTTTGATTCTGGGCCTGGCTGGCAAACCGGCTGATGCCGCCATTCGACAACTGGAGGAGGCCCCAGGTCAGGTGGTCTATCAGGCCCGGCAGACGCTAACGGATCAGCAGGGCCATAGCTGGCAGGCGATTGGATTCAAGCGCATTCGTCCAGACGGCAATACCAGCTTTTATCTGCGGTTAGTTGGTTTCCCCGGCACGGTTACGATCGATCGCTCCCAGCCCCTGATTCTGAGCAACTCCCTGGGGCAAACCCTGACTGCGGCGGATGCCTCCAGCCAGATTTTTACTGAGGCCGGTTCTCCTGAACCTCATGTCGGGCAGTATGACTTGCAGCCTATTCTGTCCCAGTTGCGACCGGAAATTCCCCTGCGCTTGACACTGGCAACAACTAACCACACAGCGGTGATTCTACAGGCTCCTCCCACGCTGGTCCAGGAATGGCAGGCACTGGCAGGTTATGAATCATAAGCTTGGCTAAAAATCTGTCTTCCCCAATCAACAATCAGAGGCAAGAGACCATGCGAAATCAAAATCGGCGTCATCAAAATGGGCAGAAGGTTTGCTGCAGATGTTGGAGCGCGATAGGAGCCTGTGCTGTAGCAATGACGATAACAGCCCTTTCAGTCAGTGCTGCTTCCACCCCAAAACCCGATCCCAGGACCCAACAGGCCATGATCGAGGCCATCAACGATGAATATCGGGCCCGTGCATTCTACACGGCTGTGCTCAACAAATTCGGCCCGGTCCGTCCTTTCCTCAATATCGTTCAGGCAGAAGATCGGCATGTCCAGTTGTGGAATCGGTTATTTTCTCAGTATGGCGTGCCGATACCTCAGGATACTTTTGCTGGCAAGCTGGAAGCTCCAGGAACCCTGCGAGAAGCCTGCCAGATGGGAGTTGAGGCAGAAATTGCCAATGTTCGGATGTACGACAATTTTCTTCGCTTTGTCCAGGAATCGGACTTGAGGGCTGCCTTTTCGCAACTGCGCTGGGTGTCTCAAAACAATCACCAACGCGCATTTGAACGCTGTGTCAGTCGAACTACTACCTAGCGCCAATCAGGAGGTCAATCAAAATGACGGTTAAATATGTCACCCATTCCCTCGCTACTGGCGATATTACAGTGCTGGGGCATATCGCCGATGTGGTTACGGTCAAAGGTCATACCATCTCTCGGGTGGGGGCGATCGAAGGCCAGGAGCAACAAAATCCCCCCGCTGTCCATGTCAATTTAGAAGTTGCTGGCGGAGGAGAAGGCTCTGCTGAAATGTTGGTCCTGATGCTGGGGCTGCAAGATGCGGTAGAGATGGGGTTGCAACTGGTTGCCATGGGGATTGAGGACAACCCAACGATGAGCGTTGAGGATGTGCGAGATCGCCTGGTTCGCCTAGTGACAGAACTGGATCAAAGTCTGAAAGTTGTTCCCTAACTGACTCTGAGAAAACACGCCATCAAGTAAGGAATCTTGATGGCTTCATAGGTTCCTCAGGTTTGAGCCGTCAAATTGAGAGAGCGATCATCACGGGTCGGTCAATGACTGGAGCAGCCCGAACGTCTGATCACCCAGCTATTGGCCGCTGCTCAAGGGGAGGAAAGTAGGATGCAGCGAATTGGCTGGTTCATCGCCCTGATTGCAGCCCTCTGGCTGTTTGCCATGCCGACGGGATTGGCCCAACCGACGACTCAACCGGATGGCGGCCCCAGCAATTGGGCAACCGGATGTCCGGGTTGTGGCAGGGAGTGCTGTCGGGGAGGGAGGGGCATGGGCCGGGGAATGCCGGCATCGGAAATGGGGTGTCGCGGCTGTGGGCCAGGGTGTTGTCGAGAGGGCAGAGGATACTGGGGCCGACAGAGCATACCCCCCTCCCAGACCCGCCCAGTTCCTGAAAGCCTTGAAACAGTTACGGGAGAAGTAATGGGGGTTGATACCGTCACCTCCATGAATCAACGGTCGGCTGGCGTCCAGTTGCGCCTCAAAACCGACAGAGGACTCATCTCCGTCCATCTCGGTCCGGCCTGGTATCTGGAGCATCAAGAGCTGCAAATTAAACCGGGCGATCTCCTTGAGGTGCAAGGGGTCGGCTGGCTGTCCGACGACCCCCCTACCCTGATGGCGACCGAAGTCCGGAAGGGAGATCAGGTGCTGGTCTTACGGGATACGGCAGGAATTCCCCTCTGGAAAGGATGGCGGAAACTGGCAAGCACCTCCCTGACTTTGGCTGTTCCGCAAACTGTTGCTACGGCCAATCTACAAGCGGGAGTAGGTATCTTTAACCGCAGCTGCGTGGCCTGTCATGCTGGCGGTGGCAACCTGGTCATTCCAGAAAAAACACTCAGGCAACAAGACTTACAACGGTATCAAAGGAATTCGGTTGACGCGATCGCAACCCAGGTTAGGCACGGAAAAAATATCATGCCCGCCTTCCAGGGCAAGTTGACCGATCAACAAATTCAAGACGTTACCGCCTACGTTCTCCAGCAAGCCAGGCAGGGTTGGCACTAGCGACTAGCTCTGGCTGACAATCCGATCAAACAGGACAAAACCGCCCGCAACCAGCGTACTGATGCCCACAAATACCATGGCACAGGCCAACGAACAGTTAGCACTCCAAACCAGATAAGCCAGGCCAAACATGCTAGCGACCAGAATCGGCAAAACCAGCACCATTTCAGCCAATTCTACAGGTTGATTCGGATGCCCTTCCTCTGTCCAGTGCAACTGAACGGCAATGCGGCTCAAAACGGTCTGCAGCCATTGGGGCAATCCGGTAAACAGCTTAGGAGTCCTCATAAGACTGACCTCCTCATTCAAGATCTCGACACCCTGATGATGAAGGTTTAACAGCGCGCCAGATCTTCGATTATTCCCTATATCTTGATTGTATTCGCTCTATCTATCCTCAATGGGTGAAAGTTACAGAACGTGAGGTGCAGTCGGGGGATGGCAGCAGTTTTGTCCCGATCCACCCGCACTCCACTTCCCCTTGTTATGTTGGTCGCTTGCCATGAATTTCCGACGTTTTCCCTTCATCGTTTTGGTGTTCGTCCTGTCCGGGTTCCTCTGGTTCAGCCACTCACGGGCCTGGGGCCAGCCCAACAACGTATTGGATGTCTATTTTTTCCATAGCGAAACCTGTCCCCACTGTGCCCAACAAAAGCCTTTGATGGAGCGCATCGATCGCTACAACGACGATGTCGAGGTGCACCTGATTGAAGTCTTTCAAGATCCCCAAACCTGGCAGGCGTTTCTGGAACGGTATCAGATTACCTCCACCGCCGTGCCACGCACCTTTGTGGCAGACAAATCCTTCATTGGCTACAGCGACAGTGACGGCCCTCTGGAGTATGTGCCAGTCCATTCCGGCTATATCGGCTACCGCAACCAGATTATTCAGGCAATCGAAGCCGCCATTGGCCATAAAATCCGACTGACTGACACCGGGAATCAGTCCTCCACCGCAACTCCTGCTGAGATTGCCTGGTTTCCCCTGGCCCTACCGGCTCTCTATCTGGTCAGCTTGCCCCTGGTGCGGCGGCAGTTGCGGCAACCCCAAATCAAACGATACTGGCTAGGGGGATTGGCCACCATCACGATTCTGAGCTTGTTTCTCTTTGTTAACGGGCTGCCAGATGTGGTGATCAAAACGGTAGCACAGCAATTACCCTTTCCCCTGTTTGTCTCGACCATTGCGATCGCCGATGGCTTTAATCCCTGTGCCTTTACGGTGCTGATCATTTTGCTGTCTCTGTTGACCTACACCAAGCATCGGCGGGACATGCTGTTGGTTGGCGGCACCTTTATTGCAACCTCAGCTGTGATGTATTTTCTCTTCATCCTGCTTATGGTACTGGTGGGCTCCTTCTTACTGGAACAATATGGCCGGGTGTTCCTGCTACTGCTGGGTGGTGGCATTGCGATTGCTGGGATAATTAATCTCAAGGACTATTTCTGGTTTAAGCAGGGCGTCTCGCTTTCCCTGACAGAGGACCAACAGTTGACCATCAGCCAGAAAGCCGGACAAATTGTGCGCGGCTTGAGAGCCCCCGCTGCCAACCGATGGCAATTCCTCATGGCTCTGGGCGGTACGGTGCTCCTGGCTGTTTTTGTCAATGTGATTGAATTGGGCTGCACCGCCATTTTGCCTGCAGTATATATGACCACCCTGGTGAATTACTGCGCGGCTAATTTTGGCAGTGCCACTTTGCTCTGCTATTCCCTGTGGACGGGATTATATGCCGTCATCTACGTTATTCCGTTATTGCTAATTTTGGCTAACTTTATCTACTCCTTTGAGTCAAGCCGCCTGACAGAAACCCAGGGCAGGCGCCTGAAGCTGGTTGCGGGTTTATTCATGCTGTTCTTTGGCTTAGTCATGCTGTTTAAGCCAGACCTCTTGATGTTGTGAGACTAACGTACTGGCAAATCGGATGAAAGCT
>CAZBTL010000040.1:5929-9390 GCA_964494755.1 uncultured bacterium
AAGCCAGACCTCTTGATGTTGTGAGACTAACGTACTGGCAAATCGGATGAAAGCTTTGGGTTGGTCAGTCACGGCATACAATTACTGCTCAGGTCGTTGCTAACGGAACGGTGGCGAGAACAGCAGACCGCCTTTAGTCCAGAGGTTGTTTTGACCACGGGGCAGATTCAGTGCCGTTTGCGGTCCCAGGTTGCGATCGTAAATCTCACCGTAGTTGCCCACATGCTTGATGGCCCGCAGGGCGAAGTCGTTGGTTAGACCCATACCCTTGCCCAGGTCGCCTTCGGTGCCCAAAAACCGTTTGATAGTGGGGTCTGTACTGCCGCTCTGTTCCGTGACGTTTTTCTGGGTCAGGCCCAGTTCCTCCGCTTCCATCAGGGCATAGATCGTCCAGCGCACGGTGTCGGCCCAGGCTGAGTCGCCCCCAGCCACTGCCGGAGCCAGCGGTTCCTTGGACAGCACTTCCTCCAGGATGACGTTGTCTGCTGGATTGGGCAGGGTCGTGCGGCGGGAAATTAATTGGGAGCGATCAGCAGTCACGCCATCACAGCGCCCCTCAGCATAGGTGGCAAAGGTGGTGTTGACATCCTCAAACACAACCGGGGTGTAGGCAATGCCCCGTTTGCGCATCTGATCCGTCAGATTTTGTTCCGTCGTGGTGCCGGTCTGGATACAGATGGACTTGCCTTTCAGATCGGCCAGGGTTTTAATGCCACTGCTCTTTTTGACCATGATGCCCTGGCCATCAAAAAAGACAATAGGGGCAAAATCCAGTCCTACCGAGGTATCGCGGCTGAGGGTGTAGGTGGTGTTGCGGCTGAGGATATCCACTTCGCCGGTCTGGACAGCGGTAAACCGTTCTTTGGCGTTCAGGTTGCGGAACTCTACCGCATCGGGATTGTCGAACAGAGCCGCCGCGATCGCCCGACAGACCTCCACATCCAGCCCCGAATACTTGCCATCGGCGCCAACGAAGCTAAATCCCGGTAGTTCACCGCTGACCCCACACACCAATTTGCCCCGACTCAACACCGTTGCCAAACGTCCGCTGGGCTGGCCGCCTGCCCCAGTTTGGGCTGGTGGAGCCGAACCCGAATCACCGCAGGCACTGAGCGGCAGGACAGCCAGGGTCGTGGTCAGCAGAAGGGAGGTCCATTGATGCATAAGGATTGGAGGGTGCAATTACTGAAACTTGGTTCAGTATACGGTGTGGGTGTGGGTGAAAGGGGAGGTGGGGAGGTGGCAGGTGCTGGGTATTAGGTGTGTCGGGTGTTAGGTGTGTCGGGTGTTAGGTGTCAGATGTGGATGTCAGGTGTCAGGTGTGGGGTGCTAGGTGCGGGGCAAGACTAACCACCCAAAATCCAAAACCCACAACCCAAAATCCAATCCCTGACCACTAACCGCTGATAAGATCTACATCATTAACCATTGCTTGATTGAGGTCCAGTGGATTTATGCGGTTCCGTACCCTTGCCATTTCCTTCCTGGCCGGTTTGCTCTGGCTATTTAGTATTTGGATCGCACCTCCTGCCTGGGCCTTAACGCAGATCCGGTTGTTTGATATTGATTATCATGAGTGTCCTGCTGAAATTGGGGCTGGGTCGGTCACGCCGGGTTCGGCTATGGCCGCCAATTGCTTTCTGATTACTGGTAAAGCTGAAAACGCTTCAGGCAAGCCGGTAATTAATGCCGATGTCTTTGGTCGCGTCTTTGACGCCAACAATGACCCGGTGATGCAAAACCGCAACCGCCTGGGCTCGATTGATGAAGTTCCCCCTGGTGTTAGTGACTTTGAGTTTCGCATTAGTGTGGCCGCCAACCAGCCAACTCCCTTGCGAATTGAGCATCTCAAGGCGGCTGGTTTTACCGGCAAAGTCCGACGTTAGGTGTCGGGCAAACACACCCGAGGCGCGCACACCCCCATCAGTTTTACCGTTGTGACCATCCCACTGGCCCGATCAATCCGCCGGATGAGGTGGTTGTTTGTATCTGCCACATATAGAGATGTCTGGGTTGCACTCAGTCCGGAGGGTTCAGCGAACTGAGCCATTGGGGTAGGTCCATCCTGACAGCCGGTCTGTCCGGTTCCGGCAAAGGTATGACAGTCACCTGTAACCGGATTCACTCGCTTGATTTTGTGGTTGTAGGTGTCGGCCACCCAAAGGTGATCCGCAGCAAATGCAACCCCCATACAGTGTTGCAACTGCACGTCCTCTGCCTGACCATCGCGATCGCCAAAATGAAACAGGCCACCGCCGCCGCAGATTGTCCGCACCACGGGCTGCGGCCCCAACCCAATCCCCCGAATAGCACTGCTTTCACTATCGGCGACAAACAACTCCGTCCCATTCGTACAGATGCCACTGGGCTGGGCAAAAGCCGCGCTAGCCGCAGGCCCATCCAGCCAGGACTCTGCCCCCATTCCAGCAAAGGTCTGAATCTGGCCGCTGTCCAGACCCAATTGATAGATTTGGTGCGATCCTGCCATGGCAATGAACAGGTAATGGCCCACCAGTACCAGATCCCAGGGAGAGTTGAGATCGGTTTCCAGGGCTAGTCCACCATGGGCCGCCAGGATCCGACTTTGCTGGCCGGTTCCGGCCAGGGTAGTGACCTGTTGTTGGGCCAGGTCAACGCAGCGAATGGCATGGTTGCCAGTGTCGGCTACATACAGACGGTTTCGATCTGGGTCCAGCGCCATTCCCTGCGGGTTGGAAAACTGGGCCTCGGAAAACGGACCATCTCGCAGGCCACTGTCACCCGTACCGACGATCGCCCACCCCTGTCCCGCCAGACTGCTAATGACAAGGCGATGGTGACCGGAGTCGGCAATGAACAGGCGATCGCCCGCCTCATCCGCCCAGACCTGACCCGGAAAAGCCAGGGGCGTGATCAGCGGTTGCCGGTGCTTTTCCCAACCGTAAAGTGACGGTTGCTGCGTCAGGGTTCCAGTTGTTCCCTTTTGCCCAACCATCTGACCAATCAGTGCCTCCAACCGTTGTCGATTGCCTTCCCCCGCCAGCGACGCCACCACATAGCCCTGCGGATCAATCAGCACCAGGGTCGGCCAGGCCCGCACCGCATACTGCTGCCAGACCTGCCGGTCCAGATCCACTAGGACAGGATGGCCAATCTCATAGCGCAGAATCGCCTGCCGGACACTCTCCACCGAATTCTCGCCATCAAATTTGGCCGAATGAATGCCAATCACCGTCAGGTCATTCGGGTATTGCTCCTCCAGATACTTCAGATCCGGTAGAACGTGTAGACAGTTGATACAGCAGTAGGTCCAGAAATCCAGCAAAACAACCCGTCCCCGCAGGTGCTTCAGACGCAGCGGGCGATCGCAATTCAGCCAAGGATACCCTGACGGCAACTCCGGAGCCCGAACTCGCGGTGTAGAATTTTCTATCATCAAATTTCCTTCTCCGGTTAGCGATCAGCGGTTAGTGGTCAGTGGT
>CAZBTL010000040.1:9490-22247 GCA_964494755.1 uncultured bacterium
GGTTAGTGGTCAGTGGTCAGAGATTGGGTTCTGGATTTTGGATTTTGGGTTCTGGGTGTTGGGTTTTGGGTTTTGGGTTGCTGACACCCGACACCTGACACCCGGCACCTCCCTATCTCCCCCATCTTCCCCATCTCCCCACTCCCCCATTCCGGTGGTTACAACTTTTGTCATAATGAACAATTAACCAACAGCCAGTCCTGCCAGTTCCGCTGTTGGGGCCTGAAGTCTATGAGTCGCGCAGAGATTGAGGCTGCTCTACAAGCGGCGATCCAGCAATGTGAAGCCGCGGCCTGTCCGCTCAGTGAGCAACAGCAGGAAATTCTGCTGGAAGCTCTCTGGAAATCTCTGGACGTTTACTTTTCAGTTGACCCGCCTGCGACGACGGACTCAGAACCCAATCCGTTGGATGAGTTGACTGCTGAAGAACGGCAAGCATTGTTGCAGTTTATTCTGGACCAGGAAAACCAGAATCGCCCCTGGAAGATTGCCCTGTTGAATGACTGGCTGCAGGGTAACGACTCAGGTTCTGTGCAGTTTATCCGCGATCGCTATGGGGTGCAGTGGCTGGAGCAGGTCCGGCCTTGTCACATTGCCTACTATCGCAATCTGGAAGGGAAAGAGAGCGTCCGGTTGAAGGTGGGCGATCGCATTGAAGTGACCAATGGCTTGTGGGAGTGGGTGCAAGAGGAGGGGCCCTGTAGCCGGGAATGGTTTCCCTGCCTGGTGATTCAGGTGAACGATCCGTCCCTGGAAGGGAAGCAACCAAATCAATTGTCGGATGGGTTCGATCCGCGGGCCAGTTGTCTGGTGCGGTTTGAGACGGGCGCTGAATACGAAATTCAGGGGATTTATGATTGGAATCGGTCCAACTGGCGCTGGTTGCAGGAATAGCCGGATAGTCCTCCGCTGACTGGCGGAATCAGCACCACCTCGTCTCCATCCTGCAGGGGCGTATCGGCGTCCACAAAGGTCAGGTTGATGCCGAAACGGGTCAGGTCTTGCCATTGGGCCAGTTGGGGATGGTCGGCAATCAGGCGATCGCGCACGGCCGCCACTGGGGTGCCGCTGGGAAACACCAGTTGCAGTTCCGGCAGGCCGCAGGCTTCCTGATAGGCCGCAAATAACTTTACGGTCACGGTCACAGTTGCTTCCGTCATTGTGTCTGACAAACTCTCTCTTATCTCATGGGTCGGGTTTTCCGGTTACTCCAACTGGGGGGTAGCCAGGTGAGGCAACCCAGCAGCAATAGCACAGGGGTCAGCCAGTTACCCCAGCGGACATAGGGCGTCTGGGTTTGGCGACGATAGATGGTCCCCAAGTGAGTGGTAAAGGCATGGGGCGTGGAGCGCCAGATGATTTGTCCCCGTGGGTTAATCAGGCCAGAGTAGCCGGTATTGGTTGCCCGCACGGCCCAGCGATCGGTTTCAATCGCCCGCATCAAGTCCTGGGCCTGGTGTTGCGCCATCAACACCTCACTGTAGGGATCCAGGTTGGAAGCTGTCAGAATAAATTGCCCTCCCGCTGCCGCCTGGAACCGAAAGACATCTGGAAAGGCCGAGTCATAACAGATACTGGCGATCGCCCGACCAAAGGGAGTATCCATCACTTGATGGAGCTTTCCCGGCAATCCCTGGGCTTCCAGGGTGGTCAACTGTCGGAACAAGCTTCCCAGCACCTCCCGCAAGGGAACATATTCCCCCAAGGGCACCAGTTTGATCTTGTCGTAGCGGCTGACCATTTCCCCCTGGCCATTCAACGTCAGGAGACTGCGGGCAATTTTGCCATCTTCGGCAGTAAATGTCCCCAACCAGACTGGCACTTGATGCTGCAACACCGCCTGATAAAACCGACTGCGGTCGCGGTTGGACTGATTCCAGATATAGGGCAGGGCTCCCTCCGGCGTCAGGATCACCTCTGCCCCCTGGGCCACCAGGGATTCATAGCCACGGGTATAGCTCGATTCCGCCTGTTGCAGGCCAGCGGCGAACAGCTTAATCCGGGTTGGCACATTGCCCTGAATGATCCCCACTGGCAACCCAGCTTCTGCCGATTCAAGCAGGGGGCGACTGGCCAACCCCCAGCCAATCAGATGACCGCTTACCAGCACCACCAGGGCCAGGCCCAGCAGATCCCCACCCAACCTTGAAAGGCTTGCCAGTCTGATGGCCAGCTTTCCGCCGGTTGAGTTGCGCGGCCACTCTCCCTTCCCGTTCGGCTGACGCTCACGGCGGAAGCCTACTCCCCATTGCCCACTCTCCATTGCCCACTCCCCATACTCCTCCCTGGCAGTTTCCCCTTTCTGCCGATCGGCTTGCCACCGCAACCAGGCTTCGGCCAGTAGCCCATTCACCGCCGCGATCGCAGCCGTCACGGTTAACGGCCCAGACAACTGCCCCAGATGTAAGATCACCCGATTACCGGGACTCTGGGTATAGGACAGGGAGGTCCAGTACAGCGGGCCCAGGCCCCATAGCCACTCCAGGCCACACCACAGGGCCGTTCCGATCAAAACTCGTTGCAGCGGCGTCCGGGCCGCAACTCTCAGCAGGGCGGCCCAGATCACCACCAGCATGGCTCCCCACAGGGTAATCACCAGCCAGCACAGCAGAGTAATCACCACACTGCCCAGCCAGGGAATGCCCAACCAGGTGAGGGGATGGAGTCCCGTAATCCAGGACAGGGCCAACCCGTGATAACTGAAGCCCCAGATCAGGGCTAAGAATAATGGCGCAGGTGAGAACCAGGCGGGCGATCGCGACGGCTGAAACACCAGCATCCAGAGGGGAGCTAAGGCAACCCAGGCCAGGGGAAACAGGTTCAAAGGCGCCGTAGATAGCCCCATCAAGAGGCCACTACACCAGACGATGGCAATTGCCGTCAGAAATCGCCGCTTTGGCAGGGTGACTCGGAATGGAAAAGAACGGGTGGTTGGCATACTGATCACTATACCGGACCAGCCTTGAGCCTGATGAGCTGAGTCCAGTGACTCTGAGCTTGGATCCACTGATTGTGGTCAGCACCCAGTACCCAATACCCAGTACCTCACACCTACAGAAGGGGGTGCCCAACCAACACCACAGAAGCTGGGTCCAGCGATCGCTACGACTGATTGAGTGTCGCCATTTGGGCCTCAAACTCTGCCAGAGCCTGAAAACTACCGACCTGCCAGGCCCGCTCGATAATGTCGGGAATCAGTTGGGTTAATGGCAGGTTAGGAAACAACGGACTGGTTTCAGAGCGATGATACTGACCCTGTTCTAGCCGGTATAGGGTCAGGATGCCGCTGGCGTAAATCCAAACCTCCGGAACGCCAAGGGCAGCATAGGCATCCAGGGTGGTCTTCGAGGTGACATCCGTCTCAATTGCCAGATCAGGCGGAGGATCGCCGGGCTGCAGCCTGCGCCGACCAATCATTTGCTGATAGTTCTGGATGTAAAAGCAGGCATCCGGTTCAACCCCAGCGGTTTGTTCTCGTTTGAAGGTGGTAGAGCCAAAGGGCTGAAAGGGAACCCCCCTCGCCTTTAGCAACAGTTTGACCAGGTCTGAAATGAGATCCTTGGGAATTTCATGTTCAGGAAGAGGCGCCATAATTTCCAACGTGCCGTTGCTGTAGGCAACCCGCGCTGATCGCTGCTCTCCTAACTCGCCCAGAATGGCCTCAAATTCCTGCCAACTGACATTGGGAATCGAGACCATACTGCCAGGAGCCAGTTGGAGTTGGCTGATGGGTTTTGCGATGGGCAGGGAAAAGGTCATTTTTCTGATGTAACCGGGTTGCCCGACAGGTCAGTGGCAATGGGTTTCAAGATAGCGAAAGGCAGAGGTGCAATATCTACTGGTCGATGTATCTATTTGTCAATGGATCTATTTGTCAATAACGGGTCCTACTGGATTCGAACCAGTGACCGACCGCTTAGAAGGCGGTTGCTCTATCCTCTGAGCTAAGGACCCCAGCCAATCAAATCATAGCAAGATAGTCGGCAATGGCAGTGCCGCTAGTCCGTCACTTCACCAGTCGGGATTTAGTTACAGCATTTTTCACGGCCCATCATCCACAGAAACTGACTCGGAAGCATAACAATGAAGCACTTTTGCTGTTCAGTCATGTCAAGCTGCCGTGAAAATTGCAGTATGTCATGAAGTTGATACTTTTTCCAAGCCTCCAACTGGGCTGTTGGCTGATCCACGGACCAACTACACGCAACAATGCATGAACCGATGAATTATTGCGCTACCCTGAACAATATTAAGCGATCGCCCGTTACTCCGATGGCTCCTCAATCGACAGAAAGAAAGAGAGCGGCTGGGTGTCCGGTCGTCGTTCCCCCTGGTATTCTATTCATTGCTTGCCGTTAATAATGTCTTCCCATCCCGGCTTCCTATGTTGAAATATCAGTAAAGCATTTTTCACTGGAACGGCATGCAGTGACTCAGTCGAACATGTGACAGCCAATTCTTGGACTTTCTAGCTGCACCATATGGCCGTGAAAATTGCAGGAACTTGAACTTGCAGGCCGTTAACGCCCCGACAGGAGTCAATAACAAGGTCATGTTTATTCTCAAGCGACAGGACGTTGAAATCTCCACTATTCAGCATCCCCAAAAGGACCAAAAGATCCCCATTTTGACTTACCAGGGGCAAACCTTTCGGCTGATCAGCGTCTTTAATGCCAGTCAGGAAGAAGAAGCCAAGGCCTTATGGCGGGATCTGACGGATAACCAGGGCAAGGCCTGTGTCCTGCTGGAGGAGCCGGAGCGGTATAGTGTCTGGGGTAAAATTCGGCTGGAAGCCCTGGCCCATGAAACTGAGGTTCCTGCTGGGGGTGGGGTCGTCCCTGCCTATGTGCGGGGATCATTACTGATGCTGCAAGCAGTGTACATTGACATTGAGGATTTGCTCGGCAACCGCCAGGCCGGGCTGTTTCTCAAAGATATTAGCGATGTGTTTAAGCAGTGGAAATTTCCCCAAACCAATAGTCCGGCGGCGGTCAATCAGCTCCTTACGGTGGATCCCATTAATGCAGCTCACCTGCCGAACTGGCAGGAACAACATCTGAATACACTGCTGCAGGAATTGCATCGTCTGGGCAAAGCCTACTTTGGTAATACGTCTTTTGTGGCGCGGGCGACGGAAAGCTTACAGGATCTGTCTGGGGCTGAACGGACTCAGTTTCAAACCTGGCTCAACCAGTCGCCACTGGGAAAGCTGTGGCAATAGGTCCAGTGGTTGGTGGCGACGGATCATTTGGCTCCTGATTCTTCGTTTAGCCACAGGCTGATAGCCAAATGCTCTGCCCGTGTCTGGGCCTGTTCTTTTCCAGAAATGTCCAAAGTGTTAAAGAAATGTTCTGGAACCGTGCCATTGCCGCTGGTTTCGATTACCATTCCACTCTTGATCCAGGGTGAGACGTAGCTCGGCCCTGAGGCAAATTAAACCCTTTGCATCTCCCTAAAACGTTTCGGGAGGAACGCCCTTTGGATAAAACATCTGACTCCAAATCTGCTCTGCCAGTTCAGTGGCTGGTTCTTATGGGTATCGGCTGGGCTGTTTTTGCCTTGCTGTTCTTTTTGTTATTCAGTGTTCAATTTCCGGGGCAAGAGCGTCCCGGTTGGTATCAGTGGGGCACGACGATTTTGGAAACGGTGGCATTTCTGTGGGCAGCCATCCTGTGCTTCAGAAACTGGCGTAGTCCTCAAATTGTTAGTGGCCGCAATGTCTGGTTGCTCTTTGGCCTGGGCATGTTTAGCTACTTCATTGGCAGTGTGCTGTTTTCCTATTGGGAAATGGGGCTGGGGATTGAACCCGACGTTTCCCCCGGTGACTTCTTTTATGTTCTGACCTATATTTTTCTGATTCTGGGCATGTTGATGGCGGTTGGTTCCCGTCGGCTGAACCTGGAGATCTGGCAATGGGGCATTGTTGCTGCGATCGCGGCTCTGGGGATTTTGGTTTCCTGGGTGGTCTCGAACCAATCTCCCGCCCAGTCCTTGGCGAATCCGACTAACCCTTGGTTGATTGAGCCAGTCGCCGCCCAAACGGCACCCGCCACTACCAAACCGGCGCCTGTGGCCAGTCCAGTCCCAGTCGTGAAAAAGACACCTGCCCTGACAGTCAGCCCCAAAGCTTTGCCAGATAAAGAGGCCAATGTGCCGCAGTGGGCTAAGTCATTGGAAGAGGTTTTGTCTCCGCTGAAACCTGTATTGGACTGGTTTTATGTGATCAGCGATATCTTGTTGCTGATTCTCGCTACCATCTTGCTGCTGGCCTTTTGGGGTGGGCGCTTTTCCCAGACCTGGCGGATGGTTGCGGCAGCAGCCTTCTGTCTCTTCATTGCAGATGTTGGGTTCAAGTATGCCAGCCGCCCTGGAGCAGATTATCAAAGCGGGGGGCTGGTAGAGGTACTCTGGATATTCAGCGCGATTTTGTTTGGCATTGGCGCAGCCCTGGAATATGACCTCTCTAGTCGTTCCCGTAGCCGCTCTTCCACCCGACGACGAACCACCTGAGTCGTCCCAGGTTGCTGAAACTGATTCATTCCTGCAGGGGCGTTGATTTCAACGCCCTGAAGTATTGGGATGACTGCCGGTGGGCTTCAGCCTGCACCCTCATTTAGAGGAGCGACTCAGGGATCTGCGTTGCAATCAGAGACCGATTAAAGTAGCCCGTCAGCGGTGGATGTCCGTCTAGGTGGAAATGACAGCGGTTGCAAGTCCCTTAGCTGTGAAAAAGAGCCCCTGCAGAGGGTTGCTCTGACGGCTACTGATTGTACGGCAGGAAAAAAGCAAGAGTCATAGGACTTCGACATACAATGAGGAGTAGCGCATCTTTTCGACTCTGGTGGTGGAATGACCCCTCGTAAACTGACAGAAGCAGACAAGCAAGAAATTCTGACCCTTTATCGGCAGCCGGGTGAAACAACATCCACCCTGGCCAGTCGCTATGGGGTTAGTAACAGCACCATTAGTCGAATTCTGAAAACCAATCTTTCTGAAACGGAGTATGAGGCTCTGATTCAGCAAAAGCGATCGCTGCGCACTGCAGGGAACGAACCCATTGAATCGCAACCGGAAGCGCCGGTTGAAGAAGCGCAACTGTCGATTTCACTGGTGCCTGCTAAAACCGCAAAGAAGGATCCGTCAGCTAAACCATCTCGCAAACGGGGGGCCATTCGAACCGGCAAGAAAGTCGTAGAGAAATCCGTTGAAGTTGAACCTGCGTTCTCCCTTCCGTCTGTAGAGGAAGTTGAACCGAGCCCGGAATTAAGCTCGACTGAATACGAGGCCGAAGCAAGCGCCATTCAAGAATTGCTGGAAAAGGAATTGTTTGATCAGGAAGAGTTGGAAGAGGATCTGGAAGACGATCTGGAAGAAGGTCTGGATGAGGAACTGGACGAGGAATTGGATGAATCTGAGTTAGGAGCAGACATCAACCTGATTGGTGGGTTGCACGGTGAAATGCTGGTTCAGGTGTTGCCCCTGGCGGACGCGCCCTTACCCAAAACTTGCTATCTGGTAGTGGATCGGGCCGCTGAGTTGATTGCCCGTCCCCTGAAGGACTTTGGTGAACTGGGACAGATCCCCAGTGACGAAACGATGGAAAAGACCCTACCGATTTTCGACAATCATCGGGTGGCTAAACGCTTTTCCAATCCGCGCACCCAGCGCGTCATTAAACTGCCGGATAGCCGCATGCTACAAAAGACCACCTCCCATCTACAGGCAAAAGGAATTACCCGATTGTTGATTGATGGGCAGGTCTATTCCCTTTCATAACCCCCCATCTTTGGCTGCATTTCGGACCGAAAAATCGGGGAGCATGAGGGGTGCGACGCAAGCCCCTCTTAACCCAGCAATGAAAGTCACGGCTGGCGCTCAGTCTGCTCCACACTGCGCGATCGATAGGCCGCCGCATTCGGGGGTGGTGTGTCATCGACGAAATCATGAAATCGCTTCAGAGTTCACCGTATCCTGCGGCATGATAGAAGAACAGGAAGTCTAGTTATCTGTTTATCGTTTCTCCATGTCTACCCCCCGAACTGGTGCTGAAATCCGGCAAGCGTTCCTTGATTTTTACGCAGCCAGAGGCCACAAAGTATTACCCAGTGCTTCTTTGATTCCCGAAGACCCGACCGTTTTACTGACGATCGCCGGGATGTTGCCGTTCAAACCCATTTTCCTGGGGCAGCAGGCAGCGGAGTTTCCCCGCGCCACAACATCGCAGAAGTGCATTCGGACCAACGACATTGAGAATGTGGGCCGCACGGCTCGCCACCATACTTTTTTTGAAATGCTGGGTAACTTCAGCTTTGGGGACTATTTCAAGGAGCAGGCGATCGCCTGGGCCTGGGAACTAGCAACCCAGGTCTATGGCCTACCCCCCGAACGATTGGTGGTGAGTGTCTTTGAGCAGGACGATGAAGCCTTTGCCATCTGGCGGGATCAAATTGGCATTCCCAAGCAACGCATCCAGCGCATGGGTGAAAAAGATAACTTCTGGGTTTCTGGTCCAACTGGTCCCTGTGGGCCCTGTTCGGAGATCTATTACGACTTCAAGCCGGAACTGGGAGATAAGTCGATTGACCTGGAGGACGACAGCCGGTTCATCGAGTTTTATAACCTGGTGTTCATGCAGTACAACCGGGACACCGATGGCAACCTGACGCCGCTGAAAAGTCAGAACATTGACACCGGCATGGGGCTAGAACGGATGGCCCAAATCCTGCAAAAGGTGCCGAACAACTATGAAACCGACCTGATTTTTCCAATTATCCAGAAGGCCGCAGAGATTGCTGGATTGGACTATCACAAGGTTGACGACTCGACCCAGGTGGCGTTGAAAGTTATCGGCGACCACACCCGCGCCGTTGTTCACATGCTGGCGGATGGGGTGACTCCATCCAATGAAGGACGGGGCTATGTGTTGCGACGCCTGATCCGGCGGGTCATTCGCTATGGTCGGTTGATTGGCATTAATCAGGAATTCACGCCGAAAGTAGCGGAGATTGCTATCGCCTTGGCCCAGTCTGCCTATCCCAATGTGCGGGCTTCTGAACGCACTATTAAGGTAGCTTTGCAACGGGAGGAAGTTTTGTTCCTGAAGACGCTGGAATTTGGCGAAAAGGAACTGGCGGCAATGATTGAAACTCTGGGACCCGGTGGTCAGATCCCCGGAGCCGATGCCTTTAAGCTCTACGACACCTACGGCTTCCCGCTGGAGTTGACGCAAGAAATTGCTGCAGAAAAGGGGCTGTTGGTTGACCTGTCAGGGTTTGAGGCCGAAATGGAGAAGCAGCGGATTCGCTCGCGGGCGGCCCATGAAACAATTGATCTGACGGCTCAGGGATCCCTCGATAAGATGGCGGAGCATATCCAGGCCACGGAATTTGTGGGTTATGGGCAGGCAATGACCGAGTCGGAAGTGCAACTGTTGATGGTGGATGGCAAGCCAGTTCCCCAAGCGACTGCTGGAACAGCGGTGCAGATTGTTCTTGATCAAACCCCCTTCTATGCTGAGTCGGGCGGGCAAATTGGCGATCGCGGCTATTTGTCGGGAGAAGATGTCCTGGTGCGGATCGAAGATGTGCAGAAAGAGTCGGCCTTCTTTGTCCATTATGGTCGGATTGAGCGCGGCACCCTGCGGATTACCGATCGGGTGACGGCTCAGATTGACCTGGCCTGCCGGCGACGCTCCCAGGCTCACCATACGGCCACCCATCTATTGCAGTCCGCTTTGAAAAAGGTGGTGGATGACAATATTACCCAGGCCGGATCACTGGTTGCCTTCGATCGCCTGCGGTTCGACTTCAACTGTCCCCGGCCGCTGACGCCTGAGGAACTGCAACAGATTGAGGATCTGGTCAATCACTGGATCGCTGAAGCCCATGCCACCCAGACCTACATCCTGCCCCTGGCCGAGGCCAAAGCGCGAGGGGCGATCGCCATGTTCGGTGAAAAATATGGCAGCGAAGTGCGAGTGATGGATGTGGCTGGAGTGTCAATGGAGCTGTGCGGTGGCACCCATGTCAACAACACCGCGGAGATTGGGCTGTTCAAGATCATTGCCGAGACGGGGGTGGCCTCCGGTATTCGCCGCATCGAAGCGGTAGCGGGACCAGCGGTGCTGGAGTATTTGAATGTGCGGGAACAGGTGGTGCGCGATCTGAGCGATCGCTTCAAGGTGAAGCCAGAGGAAATCCCAGATCGGATCACAACACTGCAGCAGGAATTAAAAGCCAGTCAGAAACAACTGGAAGCCCTGAAAGCCCAGCTAGCTCTGGCTCAGGCAAACGAACTACTGGCCCAGGCGGAAACGGTTGGCGAGTTCAGCCTGCTGGTGGCCCTCATGGAAGGAGTGGATCCAGAGTCGCTCAAAACTGCGGCGGAACAATTACAGCAAAAGCTGGTCAACGGAGCGGTGGTGCTGGGTTCCGTGCCTGAACCAGATAAAGTAAGCCTGGTGGCTGCCTTCAGTCCCGCTGTGGTTCAGAAGGGAGTACAGGCTGGAAAATTCATTGGGACGATCGCCAAACTGTGTGGCGGTGGCGGCGGTGGCAGACCTAATCTGGCCCAGGCTGGAGGTCGGGATGCGACCCAACTGCCCTCTGCCCTGGAAGAAGCGCGCAAACAACTGCGTGCCAAATTGGGTTAAGCGGCCGGTTGCTCAATAGTCCCGGACCATTTAATAGTCTCGGACCATGCCCACCAGAACACCCTGGATCTGAACCTGGCTGGCATCAACTTCAATCGGTTGATAGTTGGGGTTGGCAGGCATCAGCGTGACGCGATCGCCTTTTTGATAAAAGTGCTTCAGGGTCACGCCTTCGCCTTCTACTCTGGCAGCCACGATACTTCCGGGCTTCAGTTCTTGTGGGCTGGAGACTGGCCGCAGGATCACAATGTCATTGGAACAGATGTGGGCATTGATCATACTGTCGCCGATCACCCGCAGGGCATAGTTTTCCGTTCGTCGCAACTTCTCCGGCACATCCAAAATTTCCGGTTCATAGTCCGTGAAGGACTCGACCACACCCCCAGCCGCAATGGTTCCCAGCAAATAAACGCCAGATGCCCGTTCCGGCCGGTGCAGAATGCGGAGCGTCCGCATTTTGTTCGGTTCCCAGTCCAGGTAGCCCTTATTTTTGAGCTGTCGCAAACGGTGCTGAATCGGGGCATTGGCCTTGAGCCGCATGGCCTCTACCATTTGCCGGATCGTGGGTGAATAGCCATGATCCTCAATGTAGGCAACTAGCCAATCAAACAGCTCTTGCTCCCGGGAGGTCAGGGGTATCATAGGATCTTCAGAAATAGTTCTTCTGTATTATAGAACAAGAATACTGTTTTCTCTTGATTTTATCGAATCTTCAAACATTCAGTTGCTCGGCCCCTGATCCGGTCGGTGCTGGATATTTGTGGGGAATCTACAGTTACTTACCACTATATATAGGCATTGGGGGATGCCGTTCTGCAAAAATGTCCTCTCAAAACCGCCAACTGCGGCCATAATGTTCCTTGACTGGTTCTAGTACCACCTGCGAGGACATGACTGTTCGGCTCGGAAGACTTGGGCGGCACTGGCGACTGATAGTTGGGGCGCTTTGCCTTAGCTTTTGCCTATGGATGGGAAGTGTCCTGCCAGTTTTGGCCCAGCCTGCTTTGTTCTCCCAGTCGTTATTGGCCCAGGCTGGCTCTGTGGAAGAATTGCAGCGTCAGCAGGAGCAGATTGAACGGCGGCGATCGCGGATTGCCAACGAGCGAGATCGCCTGAAGCGCATGGAGCAATCGGCTCAGGGCAACTTGAAAAATCTGAAGCGAAACATCACCATTACGTCTAGTCAGATTGACTCTACTGAAAAGAAACTGCAGCAGTCTACTCAACGACTGCAGGATTTGGAGGTGGCCCTGGTTAAGGCGGAACAGTCCTATCACCAGCGGCAGTATGCAACAGTTGCCCGATTGCGGTTCTTGCAACGACAACAGGTAGACCGGGGCTGGGCCGTTTTGCTACAAAGCGAGAACCTCAACCAGTTTTTAGACCGGCGGCGGCAGTTGAAACTGGTCTATCAGTCGGATCGAGAAATGCTGGACAGATTGAAACAGGAAGCAGTCAAACTCGACCATCAACGTGACAAAGTCGAGCAACAGAAGAATGAAATTGCCCTGTTGAAACAGGAATTGCTAGCCCAAAAGGCTGATTTTGAACTGCAAGCTGATTCAGAACAGCAATTGATTAGCCGCTTGACGACAGACCGGCGAGCCCTAGAAGCAGCCGAAAACCAGTTGGCTCAGGATTCGCAAAATGTAGCCGCCCTCATTCGACAGCGCCTCAGTACGGGTAGCCGCGCAATGGGCACCGGACGCTTTGTCTATCCCTCATCTGGTCCCATAACCAGTAGCTTTGGTTGGCGACTCCATCCTGTCTTGGGCTATCAACGGTTCCATGCTGGAGTGGATTTTGGCGCAGACTATGGCACGGTCATCTTCGCTGCCGACAGCGGCACCGTCATCTTTGCCGGCTGGTATGGCGGTTATGGCAATGCGGTGATTATTGATCACGGTAATGGTCTGACCACTCTGTATGGCCATTGCAGCGAAATCTATGTTTCTGAGGGGCAGGCCGTGCAACGAGGACAGGCGATCGCCGCTGTGGGTTCCACTGGCCTTTCTACCGGCCCCCACCTCCACTTTGAAGTGCGGAAAAATGGCGAACCGACCGATCCCATGGCTTATCTTTAGTGGAGAGTGGGGTGTCGGGTGT
>CAZBTL010000041.1:0-21412 GCA_964494755.1 uncultured bacterium
GTGTGCTCAAGCTTGCAGGGATTCCTGATCCTGGTCAATGGCTTTCTTATAGGCACTAATAAAGTGATTGGGAGCGACATCTCCGGCATATTCAACAAAGCCCCACAACTGTCCTGTATGGGCAAAAATCATCTGGCCATTCAGTCCTGGGGTGATGGTGGGGGGAGCAAGGGGAATAGCATCGGCTACATTTACCACCCGATAGTGGTTGGGCACCAGTCGGTTGTGAGCCTGGGCGAAAGCTACATCCCCCACACGGGGACTGGCGTAGGTATACAGATGGAGTTGAGGTCTCAATGAGGGAATTCGTATCGCCAAATCCATGGCCGCCAGTGTGGCCAACGATGCCCCCAGACTGTGTCCCGTAACATAAACAGGAAGAGTCTTGTCCAGACTCTTTGCTATATCCACGACCTGTTGGGCAATGGATCCATAAATGGTGGCGAATCCGTGGTGTACTTTGCCGATAAATTTAAAAGGTGAGAGATCTGTATATTCGAGCTGTTGGACTAGAACATTTTGAATCCACTCATTGGTTTGCTGTGTGCCTCGAAATGAAATAATGCTGTGCTGGGACGAGGTTAGCACAAACCCCCAGTACACTGGATTCAGCCATTTGACCACAACCACCTGGCTGGCTGCTCCTTCCACCACATTTTGCAGTTGTTCCAGGTTTTCCCAGAGGGGGTCGGGCGGCAACACCTGAGTTTCAGCCGTCACATCAATTTTTCGAGTGGTGGTTGCTTCTTCTGGCCCAACCAAGGATTTTACCTGAATGTAACCGGCAAAACGAGGGTCAAAGCTAGGCAGAGAGACAATTGAGCCATCGTAGTCTGAAACAATGGTTCCTTTCAGATACTGTTCGGTTCCCAGTCGGTTGCACCGAATCAGGAGTTTGGACATTTGTCGATTATAGGGTTGCTTGGGATCAGTTAACTGCATGGAATTGGTGATGCTTTGAATCTTTTGTGCTGCAACGGTGTCACCCGAAAAAGCGGTTTGCAGATACTGCTCCACGTAGGTATCGGATTGCTGAGCTAATTTGCCTAATTCCGTCTGTCGAAGTTGCAACTCTCGCGTCTGCAAAAATTTGTGGGTGCTGGTTAGCAATCCTCCGGTCGCCAGCAAACCCAGCAGTACTTTTCGGCGTTGAGGGCTGCCTGCGCCATCTCCTATGTGGCCAGCAATTCCGATGGGGCGGAGAGGTTCCTGGGTGATGTCCTGGGTCTCTCTGGCTTGACCCGTTTCGTAATACTGGGTGGTGGCCTGTCCCACGACCCAGGTAAAGGTGAAACAGGCGGCGGATAGGGCCAGGGGGGCAGTGGCTGGCAACAGAATCCCCAGACCAACGATCAGGATCCAAGCCAGGAAAGCCATAGCCAAGGCTCCCACACCGCCAAATAAATTGCCTGCGATCGCCAGAATATCTTGCCCCCGCGGATAGCCCCAGAAGGCGCCAATATCTCGCATTAGCTTAAGGGTCGCCAGACCAACCAGGATCAGGGACAGGCTAAACAGATTAGGCCAGGGGTTCAACCCAAGCAAGGCGGCAAGCAGGGCGTATTCAAAAATCAGCGTTCGAATTGCTCGGTTGGGCGAAGTCAGCCAGAGATTTTGCTTAATCTGGGCCATCCATTCAGCAAGAGACTGAGTCATCGCAATGTTGGGAGGAATTGAACGGTGGGTTTGATGAGATGAGGTCTAGCGTCTACCAAAAGAAACGGCAACCCCAAATTCCAGACAAAATTTTAATCCGCGATCGCAACAGGATTCATCCGCTGTAAAGCTTAATTATCGGGCTGGCACGGTCCACCAGGCCAGGGCATAGTCTTGAACTGGTTTATTGGCTTGCTTTTGAAACTGCACGCGAATTTTATAGCGCCCGGTTTGGGGAATTTTGAAAAAGATATGTTGCACGCTATCTACGTTGCTGATAGAAGAGGCAAGGCTCTGGGCTGTATCGGTATCTTCTGCCCGCATCAAAAACAGATGCAGGGTGTTCAAACCGCGATCGCGGAAACTTTCCCCCAGGTCAAATTCACCGTTTTGATTCTGATCCAGCAGTTCCACTAACCGATCCCAGACCAGGGTGATTGACGCAAAACTGCCAGCCTGCAGCGGTTTTTCCAGAACATAGTCCTGAAAGGCCGGTGGCGACTCCGGCTGACTGGGGGTGGCGGGTGCGGTTTCACCTGGCCCGACGCTGCCATAGTCCCAGCCAATTGGCGAAATGGGTTGCCTGCTCGCCCATTGGCCAGCACTAAACTGTTGTAAAGCCCGAAAGGCATTAATGTGACCGCTACCCATCTGAATGCTGAGGGGGATCTGGGGGTTGCGATAGGCATCGGAGTCTAGCCAGGTGAGATTGTTTTTATCCAGCAGGGTTCGGCTCATGCTCAAATTCAGACCATTGCCTTCATCTTTGATCTTGTCCGCCGAATTCAGCAGCACTGCTTTCATGACTTCATGCTGGCGGGCTGCCAGAGTCCAGGGCAGGGAACATTGGCCCTGGTGGCAGACGGTTCGCAGTTGGCGATCGCCATACTCCTGTAACAGGGCGATGGTTGCGGTCACATGGGGGGCGGCAAAGCTGGTGCCACTGGAAGTGTTACTGCCGCCGCTGAGGCTGACCATGGCTATGTCGGACCCAGGGGCCACCAGCCCAATGGCGCGACGGGTGCCTACATTACTTTCAACGCCCGCGATCGCGGCGCCTCCGGCTCCGGTGGAATCGCCTAAGTTGGCGAAATCGACTTTCCGGTAAATCCCCTCAATCCGGGTACTAAACGCCACATTGATCGCATTAAAGTTATCGGTTGGGATGGAGATTCCCCCTTTGCCCTGATTGCCAGCCACCACATAAAGCACATTGTGCACCCGGCTTGACCAGTCCACACACTGGGTCAGAAGCGCATTGCCGTCCAGGACGGGGTTGGGGCGTGGATCCTGTCGCAGCGACTCCCCAAAACTGAAATTGATTGCCCGCACATCGCCGCCATTTTGCAGTGCCACATGCTGGGCTGACAGACACTCCTCCGGCTGGCCATAGCGTTTGGGCGTTCCGGCAGCAGCAGAATACAGGCGGGCATCTGGGGCCACTCCCCGTACTCCCTTGGCTCGACTTACCATAATGCTGGCAACGTTCTGAGCATGGGCGTCCACATTGCTGTTAGAGCGAGCCGGAATATTGCGAAAAAATACTCGGGTAGGATACACACTGCGGTTTTGGGCCACCGCCTTATCTACACCAAATTTACCAGGACGGCCAATTTCCACCTGCCCGATGGCAATTTTGCGCCCAGTCAGATTGTAGGGGGCTTGGTGCAACCGCAGCGCATCAATACCCGCAGCACCAACGGAAACATTGATCCGTCCCGTTTCCTTCGCAATCGGTTTGGGCGGAGAGCCCGCCAGCGCCACTGTTCCCAGCCAGAACGTACTACATCCACTTGCCGCAACGGCCAATGTTTTGAGTAACTTCCACTGCAACACGAACGTTTCTCCCGCAGGACTAAACCGACTAACCAGCGCCGGTCAGGCTATTGCGCTCGGTCAATCAAACCCATGATGGGTTCGGAACATTTCCTTGAAGCTCAATTTGCTGCACCCGTACCGTGTTCCTAAGAATCAGCCCATAGCCTGTCCATAACACCATGATGACTAGACCCGATGCTCCGTCATATAGCAATCCTAATTTGATTTGTGAATGCCTGGATGGTGAAAGGGCTTTGTGAGAAGGATTTCCTGCGGAAACCTTTCACAATCCTGCTCGGATCGCTATAGAACTTGGACTATCTTCAGTTTCTGCTAGGGGTGGCCCCTTGACCAGATCAAAAAGTTGAAAAAAGCCAAGCATAAAGATTTAGCGAGAAAACTTACGGATCCAGTCTGAGCCACTGTCACATTTTGTTAAAATAACTACACCAGAGGCTTTCACTTAGGAGGACATCGCCAGCTATGATTCAACCTGCATCAAAGAAGTCTGTTGTCATTGCCCCCTCTATTTTATCTGCGGATTTTAGTCGCCTGGGTGACGAGATCCGGGCAGTGGACGCAGCCGGAGCAGACTGGATTCATGTCGATGTCATGGATGGTCGCTTTGTTCCCAACATCACCATTGGTCCCCTGATTGTTGAGGCCATCCGTCCAGTGACCCAGAAGCCATTGGATGTTCACCTGATGATTGTGGAACCAGAAAAATACGTGGCTGACTTTGCCAAAGCGGGAGCGGATATCATTTCCGTTCATGCCGAGCACAACGCCTCTCCCCATTTACATCGCACCCTCTGTCAAATCCGTGAATTGGGTAAGCAGGCTGGGGTAGTGTTGAACCCCTCTACTCCCCTGAATTTGATTGAATATGTGCTGGAAGTGTGTGATTTGGTGTTGATCATGAGCGTCAATCCTGGTTTCGGTGGCCAAAGCTTTATTCCGGAGGTGGTGCCCAAGATTCGTCAACTGCGGCAGATGTGTGACGAACGGGGATTGGATCCCTGGATCGAAGTTGACGGGGGGCTGAAAGGCAACAATACCTGGCAGGTGCTGGAGGCTGGAGCCAACGCCATTGTGGCTGGTTCTGCGGTCTTTGGGGCCAAGGACTATGCAACGGCAATCGAAGGAATTCGCAACAGTCGCCGTCCTGAGTTGGCAGCCGTCTAATTCCTGGCTTAGTAATTGGTTGATGATGGACAGGCTCTCTTTGTCACGGGAGCCTGTTTTTTTTGTGGAATGGCCCTCTTACATCGATCTCCTGTCTCGCGGTAGAATCAAAGGCTTGTGTTCAACTGAAAATTCCCTATGACGCAGCAGTTCCGGATTACGCTTCTCCCTGGCGATGGGATTGGGCCCGAAATTATGGCGGTGGCCGTCCAGGCTCTGACCACAGTGGGACAACAACTCGACCTGGCTTTTGCATTTCAGGAAGCCCTGATCGGCGGGGCGGCGATCGACGCCAAAGGAGAACCGTTGCCAACTGAAACCCTGGACTGTTGTAGGAAAAGTGATGCGGTCTTGCTGGCGGCCATTGGCGGCTATAAGTGGGACACCCTGCCGCGTCATCTGCGTCCAGAAACCGGGTTATTGGGTTTGCGTGCAGGGTTGGAATTGTTTGCCAATCTGCGTCCGGCTAAAATTTTGCCCCAGTTGATTGATGCTTCCACCCTGAAACAGGAAGTGGTGGAAGGGGTAGACATTATGGTGGTGCGGGAACTGACTGGAGGGGTGTATTTTGGTCAGCCCAGGGGGGTTTTCCCAACGGAGACGGGTGAAAAGCGGGGGATCAACACCATGACTTACACCGAAGCGGAAATCGATCGCATTGGGCGGGTGGCGTTTGAAACGGCGCGCAAGCGAGGCAAGAAATTATGTTCGGTGGATAAGGCAAATGTGTTGGAGGTTTCCCAGCTCTGGCGCGATCGCATCACCGCTCTAGCAGCCGACTATCCGGACGTGGAACTGTCTCATATGTACGTGGACAACGCTGCCATGCAACTGGTGCGTAACCCCCGGCAATTTGACACACTTGTTACCAGTAACCTGTTTGGCGATATCCTCTCCGACGAAGCGGCGATGCTGACCGGCAGTATTGGCATGTTGCCTTCGGCCAGCCTGGGATCTGCTGGCCCTGGCGTCTTTGAACCTGTCCACGGTTCCGCCCCTGACATTGCCGGACAGGACAAAGCTAATCCCCTGGCGATGGTCCTCAGTGCTGCCATGATGCTTCGTTATGCACTCAACCAACCCATCGCAGCCGAGCGGTTGGAGCAGGCTG
Organism: uncultured bacterium; assembly: GCA_964494755.1. Classification (GTDB taxonomy): domain Bacteria; phylum Cyanobacteriota; class Cyanobacteriia; order Leptolyngbyales; family Leptolyngbyaceae; genus CAZBTL01. The sequence goes on from CAZBTL010000041.1 coordinate 5,771, forward strand.
TCATGCAGGTTCTGGATCAGGGCTATCGGACCGGAGATATTTGGTCTGAAGGAATGACCCCTGTGGGTTGTCAGGCCATGGGTGCAGCCTTGAACCAAGCCTTGGCCACGATTTCGACCTGAGGCACAGCCAATTCCTGTGAGTTGGGTCGTAGGAAAGTGAGTACCATGACATGGTTTCGTGTCCTCATTCGGGGCGAACACTACAAAATGAACGTTTCGGGTCACAACCGATATATGGGCTTTTATGTAACGCGGTTTGTTGACGTGGAAAGGCCTGAACTCGCCCACAATGCTGCGATTGACACAGTTCTTTCAGATGACCAACTCAATGGCGCCGTCTTGAATGAGCGCGACGACCCACCACGCCTGTTTGTCGATGAGGTCGAGCCAGTCTCCCAACTGGATGTCCCCGACATGCCTCAAGGATTCGTCTTTTTTGAGGAGGACATGCTATCTACTCAGGGGGGAACCAGTGCACCACCGCCATATCTTTTGATGCGTGAGGATGTGGCTTGCTGGGTCGAAACAAGACCGGTGTATGAATGGAATGTAACACCCCAATCCTTAAGTAATGGCTGTTTTCAAGATGTCTGGCTCTATGATGCTAACGGTGATCTATGGCCCATCGTCGATGCTAAACTCGGCCAGCGCCTAACATTCGTGAACAGGATAATGCCCTGGCGGCAGTTGCCCGTAAACATCACCTTCGGAACTAGCCTTAAGGCCGAAGTGGAGGATGTCTTGATCAAGCTGTCCAGAATTTTTGAACTCCAGAATGTATTCTCAGAGAATTTGGATGGGGATCCAAAAGCCATGCTTGAGTCCCTTAGATGTGCTCGCACACCGCTGGAGTTGATTCAAATCGCCAAGAAAACCTTATGAACGTCACATGCCTGGGAAGCATTTGCAGTGGAAGACATTCATACGTCGCCTCTGCCACCGTGCCGTTGGTTGCGTTATACCCAAGGTACAGCTTGGGCTGGCAGAAAAAAGTGAGCCATTCCTCAATTCTGAGCTATCATCGTCCCCAGTTTTAGATGCGGATTCGTCAGGTTCGAGGGATTACGTCTCTTTCCCTGAGAGCGATCGGCTAAAGGTGGAGCAAGGCGCAGTGAAAAACTGATACTTCCCCCTTGTCGCAGTCGTACATATATACTAGAGTCAAGCAAAAGAGAAGGGGAAAACCGGTGGTTTACGTCTCACAAAAGCAGCAACCGCAAAACAGAGTGGATGAAGCAGATTTCACAGCATGGTTAGATCCTGCGTTGATTCGTTCGGCTCGCCTGATCTATACGACCTTCTATGAAGTACACCCTGGGCTGATCCAACGGCCCATTGGTGTTGCGATCAATCGGTTTACCCATCGGGGTAAGTTAATCTTTTCCGGCAAGCCCGTCCTGTTGCCGGAGGAATCCTTTATTCCCTTTAGCCAGATCGAGTCGGAGCTGTATTAAGTGCTCTTCCTGCTGGCCTGGCTGACTGTGTTTTGTTTAGGTGCAGCGGTCGGTAGCTTTCTCAATGTTGTGGTTTATCGCCTGCCCGCAGGCATTTCTCTGCTCTACCCGCCCTCTCGCTGCCCTGCTTGCTTGCATCGGCTGAAGGTCAGGGAAAATGTGCCAGTTCTGGGGTGGATCTGGCTAAAGGGGCGCTGCAGTCATTGCGGCCAGCCAATTGCAAAGCGCTATCCGCTGGTTGAGGCTGTAACTGGGGCGCTGTTCTTGGTCCTATTTCTCTTGTTTGGTCTGTCCTGGCAAACCCTGGGCTACTGGTTTCTGTTTAGCTGGTTACTGGCCCTTGCCCTGATTGACCTGGATACCTTGACCTTGCCTAATTCGTTGACCCAGTCAGGATTGGTGGTTGGCCTGCTATTCCAGTTGGTGGTTGGCTTTGCGGCTACATCGACCCTGGCTGGCGGTTTGGCTCAGGTGATAGGTGGCGTGATGGGAGCTGTGGTGGGGCTCTGGTTGGTCGATCTGATTATTCTGGTTGGCTCTATGGCGCTTGGACAGCCCGCAATGGGAGGTGGGGATGCCAAGCTGGCGGCTATGATGGGAGCCTGGTTAGGCTGGAAATATTTGCTCCTGGCTGGTTTTTTAGCCTGTTTACTAGGAGCCTCAGTGGGAACAGGGGCGATCGCCCTAGGTCGGTTGCAGCGTCGTCAACCCATGCCGTTTGGTCCGTTCCTGGCCCTGGGGGCAATGCTGGCCGTGTTATTTGGAGAACCGCTGCTTTCAGCCTATTGGCAGTTGTTCTAGAAAACTTCCAGTTGAATTTCTGGGGACAGCAACGCAAGACCGGCTAGTGGAGGTTGTGCCGCGTTGCAATAGAGCCTTGATGGACAGAGCCTTTGCCGTTGCGTCGTTCTTGATTAGTGGGCTGATTGTTAAGCCCTTGGCAGGTTCAATCTTCAGGCGTCTAGTTTGGGGGTGTCTGAATTTTCAGCGCTGACGAAATTTTGCAATTCCTGGAATGCGGTTTCCAGATCAGTAATCAGGGGCGCAAGACCCTCTAGATTTTCGGCCAGTGCTGTCTCTTCAATGTGGGCCGCAATTTCTTGCATGGATTTGATGCCGCTGCTGGCTGTGGCTCCCTTAATGCAGTGGGCGGTTTGACCAATGGCAGCCAGATCGGCTAGGGCAAAGTTGCTTTTGAGAATGCCAAGGTAGGTCGGCAGCAACTCCACCAGAGTGTTCAGTAGTTCCAATTCGAACTCGTAGGTGTTGTTGGAGACGAGGTGGAGGTAGTTCCAATCGATCTGCAACTGGGTGGGGGTTGAGTCATCCATGTCCTGTAGTAGAACTGGGACTTTTGTCAAAAGGTGAGTGTAAAGCATTTTGTTGTAGATGCAATCCATACCTAACGATCTTGCCTACCTTAGCATCGGCATGCGATCGCCGAACTCGTAGAGAATGCCGAAATTTTGGCCGACTTTCTCAAAATTCGTTTTGAATCCCGTAGAAATACGTGGATCCCAAACCGGATGGATCGGGTCTATAATGACAATTTTGTCTTTTTTGGCAGGCGGAATGGGCAGGAGTTAGTGGTTTGATGGAAGACGAGGCCGAATGAGGATTATCTAAAGTGGCTGAAACTCTCTATAAAGAGGATTTGAAGATCTTTGGACATTTCCAGATGATCAGCTGTAACCAATAGGCCAATGCCACTCAATAGCGTGGGATGGCTGTGAGTTGGGGTGGCTGTGAGTTAGGATGACGGCCCAGTCTGAGATCGCTTATTTACCAAAGCGGAGGGCAGAAAGGCGTTGGTGCGCTTTGGGATCGAGGGAGTTTGCCAGCCGACGCCTGGAAGGCTTTTGGGAAACTTGTTTGCGTTGTACCCGCTGATCGGCTAGGTCCACATCTGCGGCTAATCGTTCGGCTGACATCCACTCGGCGCCGTAACCGACAACGGTTAATTGTTGCGCCCGGTCAGATGTGGCAACAATGAGGCGATATTGGAAGCGGCGAATGTCCTGACGGAAGGCGGCACAGGTTTTTTCGATGAAGGTGTCGGCTGTTTGCCCAAAGTCGGTGTAGTAGATCGATAGCTGTGGGGTAATCACTTCCCGACTGCCCGGAGTATCGCGATATTGGGCATCAAAAACAATCTGAGTTTCGTAACCCTGAAAGGCGCTGTAGTTGGCTAACCGTTCCACCAGACAGCGGCGGGACTCTTCCAAACCAATGCGATCGCGCAATTGGCGGAGCTCATGCCATGTCCCGACGACGTTATAGCCGTCTACTAGCAATAAAGCTTGTAGGGAAGGGCGGGACATAGGGATAAGCCAGGTGTTGCAACAGAAGAACCCGATTGAAAGAGTGGCAAGCAAGCGCCAAGAGCCAAAATACAGGTTTAAATCAGCAGATTGCTCAGCAGGCAGAGCCACTGAACCTATATCTTTGATTTTGCCACAGTTTGTTGCAATCTGTTACGAATCGCGGCTTTCTGTGGCATGGCTGGTGGCGGACTGGCGCAGGCCATTGAGGATGGCTTGGGCCTGTGGCGACAATCCAGTGAATCGAATCCGCACACAATCCGGGGTTTCGGCTGGTTTGTTCAGTACCTTGGCATAGAAATCGAGTGCTTGTGTGTCTGGGTTAGCCGGGTCCAGCAGGTTGATTTTAAGATTGCTAAGTTGGGGTAGGAAATGATCGGGCTGAAATTCAGCTTCTTTCTCCGACAATCGCATCAACTCGCCCTGAAACAGGGTACCAACCAGATGTTTCCCTTCCAGAACGGTGTAGCGGAGTGGGATGGGGGTTGGCAAGGAACAGAAGATCTGAGTTTGTTCCGATAGGAAAATATTAAACTTCGCATCAATGCCACTGACTTCATAGAGGGTCAGGGGCTTTTTGATGCCCTTGGGTTCCACCTGGAACTGATCACTCACTTTCACAACGGGACCGGCGTCGTGGTAGGTGTATTCCGAAATCAGAATTTGACGGCCTACGGTGTAGGACTCAATGCGGGAGGCCAGGTTGACGTGGTTGCCAGTAGCAGTGTACTTGGCCCGTTTCTGGGAGCCGATGTTACCCACCACTACTTCACCCGTGTTAATACCAATTCCCATTTCAATGGTTGGCAGGTTCTGTTGCTGGTTTTGTTGATTCACCTGTTCCATAGCTTTCTGCATGGCCAAGGCACAGGCGATCGCCCGCTGGGAGTCATCTTCCCGCTGTATCGGAGCCCCAAACAGAACCAGGATGCCGTCGCCGATGATTTCATTGATCGTGCCCTGGAACTGGGCAACCGTATCGGACATGACTGCCAGATAGAGGTTGAGCACTGTGACTACCTTTTCCGGCGGCAACCATTCAGAAATGGCTGAGAATCCCCGCAAATCGGTAAACATGATGGTGACTTTGCGACGTTCGCCCCCCAACCGTTGGCCGCCCGGTGTTTCTAATAGACTGGCCACTACCTCATCCGTCAGGTAACGACCAAAAGTGCGGCGCAGATCAGCAGCGGAGCGGGCCACATAGGCTGTGATGGCAACCGCTGAGCCAAGCAAGGCCATCAGCGACGGCACCAGGGGAATCCACCAGCCCTGTAGAAAGACCAGAAAACTGATACTCACCAGGCAACCGGCGGCTAGGACAATACCAATAATAGCTGCCAGCCGCCGACCCAGCCCATCGTAACGGGGCATCCAGGTAATGATTCCACCGACTCCGGCCCACAACAGGATCCACAGCCACTCCAGCGGTTCTTTCCAGGTTTGGAGAACAGGGGGGCGGCCATCCAGGGCAGCGCTGATAATCTGACTAACCAGGTTGGCATGGATGGTGACGCCAGCCATGCGGGTCGGTGTGGTCAGGGTGCTGCTGTAAGGGACATAGAACAAGTCCTTCAAACTCTCAGATGTGGCCCCGATCAACACGACGCGATCGCGAATCTGGTCCGTTGGCACGTGATTAGCCAGTACGTCGGTCATGCTGACTGTGTCAAACTGTTGAATCATGCCCCGATAGTTCAACAGCACCTGATAGCCGCCCGTACTGGCATGGACATAACCGCCATCGTCGGGCTGAAATAGGGAAAAGACGGCTGGCCCGGCTTTGATTTGTCCGTCTGGAGTTTGGTCAATCTGGATGCCGTGGGCCTGCAAGTAGCGATCAGCCAGCAGCAAGGCGAAACTGAAGATGTTACCGTTCTCCTGGTCTTCCAGGTAGAACAGTCCCCGCCGCACTTTGCCATCCGCATCCAGCACCAGGTCATTGGCGCCGACCTGATCGTTCTGTTTCAGCACAGGCGGAGGGGCAACGGCTGAACTATCGGCACTGGCCTTGATCTTTTGCACCCCAATCAGGTTGGGTGTGGTTGCAAATAACTGGTTCAGGGTTTGATGCCCCGGCTCGACTGGCAGATCCCGATACAGATCTAAGCCGATCGCAACTGGTTTATGGCGTTTCAGATTGCCCAGCAAACGGGCCAGCGTCGCATCAGACATGGGCCATTGGCCAGCCCGTTGCACATCCGACTCGTTGATCTCAACGATCACAATGCGGTTATCCCGCGATTCCGCTGGACGTAGCAGGAAAAACTGGTCCAGCATAGGAAATTCTACCGGCTGCAGTAGGCCGGTGTAACGCAGGCCCACAACCGCTGCTGTCACACTGGGAACGGTCACCAAAACACCCCGCCATTGCCAGAGGATGTGCCGTAAACGTTCCCACATAGGCCCTACTTAATCTTGGTTTCTACAATTGGTTCGCTGGCAATGGTGGTCAGACCTACGGATTGTAGTAACTCGGTCCAAGCTTGCGCCAGGGAGGGGTTGTTAGGGGTGCTGCGACGCAATCCAACCAGAGTTGTCAGAGTATCATGCCAGATGCCAGCTTCAGCAAAAATTTGCGGGCGATCGCTTGGTTTTGCCTTGGCCAAACTGCGACTCAAGCTATCCGTTGGTGAAATGCGTTCAACCCATCCCCCTGTAGTGGGATTCGTGCTGGGACGCAGGGGATCACAGACCAAACTGATGTACCAGTGATACTGCTGGCCGACTTTCAAAGCTGGAGCGTCCGCTGGTAACTCGAAATACAGGACAGCGGGACTGTCTGGGATCTTAAACGTGCTCTGATACAGCACTTCCGTGTCATCGTTGCCCAGCAGCAGGAATTCTCCAGTTCGGATAGAAGTCTTAGGAACAAACACGAAAAAACTGGGCCGATCCACCAGGGTAAGCCCGATTTGCCCCGTAGGCATGACCGGAATCAGGTCAATCACCTGTTCCTGGCAAGCTCCCCGCGAGGCTCCTCCTGCCGTAGCTGGTGGAGCGCCCAGGTTGCGGGGTTTGAACGTCAGGCTGACTAATTGGGGGGAGGGGGCGATCGCCGGAAGGGTGGATGGAGGAAACAAAGTCGGTGGTTGAGTGGGTAAACCGGTTGCCAGAAGCGTCAGGGGAAGCAGAGATAAAAATGGGACAGATGGCATAAGGGTCATGGGTGCCCTCTCAGGGTGGTAAAGAGAAAGATAGGCTACTGGAATTGAAATTTGGGTTGACAGGCGAAGGTCATGAACCCGGAAATTCCTCCAGTTAAATCGAAGTGGCAACGGCTAGCCAGCAATGTTCTTGGATTGAGAACCAGCACTGAGCCGGAAAGCCTGAAACTCCAGGACTTTCGTTTGTAAGCCGGATCAAACCGCCGTAAGAATTGCTGCAGCCTGATTTGTGGCTTCGAGACGGGTTTCGATCATCCTTAAGTATGACCTTCGATCTGAGAAAACCGTGCATCCAATCGGGGGAACTTGATAATAATTTGTATTCATTTTTGAACCGAGATTCAACTTGCTTCAGATGACCATTTCTCCGTTCCCGATTCAGGTCGTGGGGATCATCCAATCTTTATAGAACGGAGTGGGGAAGGGGGAGATGGAGTGTATGGGGAGGTGTCGGGTGTTAGGGAGGCGCCAGGTGTGGAGTGGCAGGCGCCAAGTGCGGGGCAGGACTAATCACCCAAAACCCAAAATCTAAAACCCAAAACCCAAAATCCAAAACCCAAAACCCAAAATCCAAAACCTACCACCTAATACCCAACTCCCAATCCCTGACGGCTGACGGCTGACCACTAGCTGAGTAAGACTTGCGTATATTGACAAGCTGACATAGACTGATTAGCCAAACATGGGGCATTTTACTACCACCCCCAGAAATCCTGTGAACCTGCGTCTGCTGATCCCATTTTTTGATACCAATGCCCAGAGCTGGTCAACCGAGGCGCGTTGGTTACGCTGGCTGACCTTTCTGTGGTTGATGATTGGGCTGGCAGTTGTGTTTTCGGCGTCCTATGCAACTGCCGATGCTGAGCTGAATGATGGGCTGTATTACTTCAAGTTACAGATTGTCTGGATTCTGATTGGTCTGGTGGGGTTCAATCTGGTGGTCCATTCGCCCCTGCGACTGGTCTTGAATGTGGCAAATTGGCTGCTATTGCTGATGTTAGCTTTCATCCTGGCGGCATTGTTGCCTGGGGTGGGCACGACGGTGAATGGGGCAACACGCTGGCTGTTTGTGGGTCCCTTTCCGATCCAGCCCTCAGAGTTGATCAAGCCGTTTCTGGTGTTGCAAAGCGCTCGCATTTTTGGCCGTTGGGATCACCTGCCCTGGTCGACCCGTCTTACCTGGTTAGGGGTTTTTGCCCTGGTCATTTTTGCCATCTTGCTCCAGCCTAACCTCAGCACCGCTGCCCTGTGTGGCATGATGCTATGGCTGATTGCGCTGGCGGCAGGTATTCCCTATTCCTACCTGGGCAGTACGGCGTTGGTGGGGTTTTTACTGGCTGTGCTGAGTGTCAGTCTGCGCTCCTATCAGCGCCGCCGTATCATGTCTTTTCTTAATCCCTGGGCTGACCCTCAGGGAGATGGCTATCAACTGATTCAGAGCATTCTGGCAGTCGGGTCGGGGGGCCTTTTGGGGCGTGGCTTTGGCCTCTCGCAGCAAAAGTTGTTTTATCTGCCCATTCAATATACGGACTTTATCTTTGCGGTATTTGCCGAGGAATTTGGTTTTGTCGGTTGTATGTTGCTGCTGACGATGCTGGCGGCCTATGGAACGCTGGCTTTGCGGGTTGCGTTCAAGGCCCAGACGTCGGTTTATCGCTTGGTTGCGATCGGCATTATGGTGTTGATTGTGGGTCAGGCGTTGCTGAACATTGGCGTGGCAACGGGGGTCCTGCCGACAACTGGCTTACCTTTTCCGCTGTTGAGCTATGGCGGCAGTTCCATGATCTCCAGCCTGATCTCTGCTGGGTTGCTCATTCGGGTGGCCCGCGAAAGTAGTGAGGCTGAGGTGGTGCCGATGCCCCAAGCTCGAATGGAGCGGCCCCGACGGTTGCCATCGCGCCGCCCTACCTGACTGACTGGTAAACTTCTTTTTGCTGGATTCTGTCCGATGGCCAAGCGGAACTGGAGCGACTTCGGTAAGATCGGAACAGTTACTTTGGGGCAACCCAGTTCGCTGGGGGAACCCGGTTCGCGATCGCATCGGGATTATGTTCGAAACCCTGCAGACTCAGCTTTATCAACTAGAACAGTTTGCCAATCGGCTGGTGACGACCCAATTGACGGATTTAACCCCCGTCAGTTTGGGGGTGATTTTTTTGGCTGGTTTGCTCACCAGTTTGACCCCCTGCATGCTTTCCATGTTGCCGTTGACGGTTGCCTATATCGGCGGCTATGAGACTGAAAATCGCTGGCAGGCAGCGACCCAGTCGATCGGCTTTTCCCTGGGGCTGGCCACCACGCTGGCTGGACTAGGGGTGAGTGCGGCTTTCCTGGGTCGTATCTATGGGCAGGTGGGCTTAGGACTACCCATTGTGGTTAGCCTGATTGCCATTCTGATGGGTCTAAACCTGTTGCAGCTACTTCCCCTCCGTCTTCCTTCCTGGGGCGACATGGACTGGATTTCTGCCGATCTGCCCCCTAGCCTCCGGGCTTATTTGATTGGTCTCACCTTTGGCCTGGTGGCTTCTCCCTGCAGCACGCCGGTACTGGCGACCCTGTTGGCCTGGATTTCCACCACCGAGGATCCCCTGCTGGGCAGTGGCTTACTGCTGACCTATACGGTTGGCTATGCAGCCCCGCTGGTTCTAGCCGGAACCTTTACCGCTACGATTAAGCAAATGCTGGAAATGCGCCGCTGGTCTGGTTGGATTACTCCCACTAGTGGGGTCCTGTTGCTGGGGTTTGGGGTTTTCTCCCTACTCTCTCGGGTAATGTAGCGATTTGATTTTTCTGTTTAGCTCGACATGACTGTCAACTCATCTTCACCGGAACATCCCACTGGTTGGGGCGCTGCTACCCGCCAGTATTTCAGACGGGAATTGCTGCCGTTGCTGGCAGATCTACGGCTGGCCATTATTCTACTGCTGGCGATTGCCCTGTTCAGTATTTCGGGTACGGTGATTGAGCAGGGGCAAGCGGCTGTGTTCTATCAGGCCAACTATCCGGAACATCCGGCCCTGTTTGGCTTTCTGACCTGGAAGTTGCTGCTGGCCCTGGGGTTGGATCATGTCTATCGCACTTGGTGGTTTCTAGCATTGTTGGTGCTGTTTGGTTCTAGCCTGACGGCCTGCACCTTTACCCGCCAGTTTCCGGCCCTGAAAGCGGCGCGATCGTGGCAGTTCTACCATCAGCCGCGTCAATTTGAAAAACTGGCTCTGAGTACGGAACTGGCCGATCGCTCCTTGGCCCAGTTGGTTCCTCTGCTGCAACAGAGACAGTACAAAGTGTTTCAGCAAGGCAGTAGCCTTTATGCCCGCAAGGGACTGGCGGGGCGCATTGGGCCGATTCTGGTCCATGCCAGTATGCTGATCATCCTGGCTGGTTCCATTGTGGGGGCCATGACTGGCTTTATCGGGCAAGAAATGGTGCCCAGCGGCGACACCTTTCAGATTCAAAACATTACCGATGCTGGTCCTTTGGCGGCAGCCCAAATTCCCAAAGATTGGTCGGTGAAGGTCAATCGCTTCTGGATTGATTATTTGCCTTCTGGTGAGATTGACCAGTTTTATTCCGATCTGTCGGTACTGGACGCCCAGGGACAGGAAGTCAAGCGCCAGACGATTCATGTGAATCAACCCCTGCGCTATCGGGGGGTCACTTTATATCAGGCGGATTGGGCGATCGCGGCGGTGCGGGTCAAGATCAACAATAGCCCCATCTTTCAATTGCCTATGGCCCAGTTGGACACGGGCGGCAAAGGCCGCATTTGGGGCACCTGGATCCCCACTAAACCGGATCTGAGCGCCGGTGTTTCCCTGGTGGCCAGAGACTTGCAGGGCATGGTGCTGATCTACGACACCGATGGCAAGTTGATTTCGACGGTCCGAACGGGCATGTCCACCCAGGTCAACGGTGTGACCCTGTCTCTGGTGGACCTGATCGGCAGTACGGGTCTACAAATCAAAGCCGATCTGGGCATTCCCGTCGTCTACTTGGGATTTGGGTTGTTAATGCTGGGAGTGATCATGAGCTATGTTTCCCACTCCCAGATCTGGGCTCTCGAAAAAGATGGTCAATTTTATGTGGGAGGCCGGACCAACCGGGCCCAGGTGACTTTTGAACGGGAAGTGCTGGATCTGTTGGAGCGGTTGCAACCGTCTGCCCAGTCTTAATGGCGTTCTGCCAGCCACAAGTTTTGCACTTTGGGTCTGCTGGAATCTTTAGCCAGGAAAGGGCGATCGGCCAGTGCCTGCCGCCCCTATTCCCCTTCCACCAGTGTTCGATATTCTTCAGATGACAGGGCTTCATCTAGTTCGGTAACGTCAGTGAACCGCACTTTAATCAGCCAGCCCTCCCCATAGGGATCGTCGGCCAACTGCTCCGGAGCGTCCAACAGGGGTGTATTGCAGTCAACCACGGTGCCGGACAGGGGCGAATTGAGGTCTTCTACGGCTTTTACCGACTCGATCGTGCCAAACTTTTCCCCTTTTTCCACCGCATCTCCTACCTCAGGCAACTCCAGGAATACAATGTCACCCAATTGGTCAATGGCAAATGCTGTGATCCCGACGGTGGCAATGTCACCTTCCAGGCGGGCATATTCGTGCGAGTCAAGATATTTCAGGTCATCAGGATATTCCAGTGCCATTACGGTTCCTCAAACAAAATGAAGGTTAAGAATGAGAGGGAATGTGTTGCAGAGTAAAGGTTGGGGATCAGGCTAGCCGACGTGGGGTTGTTGACTTAGCGGGCTCTTCGATAGAAGGGGCGCTTAACAACCACTGCCGGATAAAGTTTACCCCGGATTTCGACCTCCAGGGACTGCCCAACCTGGGAAAGGGAAGTTGGCACATAGGCCAGGGCGATCGCCTGCCCCAGCGTGGGGGATTGGGTGCCACTGGTAACCTCGCCAACTACCTGCCCTTGGGCAACCACCGGATACCCATGTCGGGCAATATTGCGGCCCTGCATCTGTAACCCCACCAGCCGTCGTTGGACGCCGCTTTGCTTTTGCTGTTCCAGAACTGGCCGACCGATAAAGTCCCCTTTGCGATCCAGATGCACTAACCAGCCCAGACCGGCTTCCAGCGGTGTCGTGGCGTCATCAATGTCCTGGCCATAGAGGGCCATGGCAGCTTCCAGTCTGAGGGTATCCCGGGCGCCCAGGCCGCAAGGAACCACCTCTAATTCCAGCAGTGCCTGCCAGAGTTGCTTGCCCACCTCCGGATCCACCATCACCTCAAAGCCATCTTCCCCGGTATAACCTGTCCGGGCCAAAAATCCTGGCTGTCCCAGTACCGTTCCCTCCAGATGGCCAAACGAAGGGACTGGAGACAAATCTTCTGCTACCAGCGATTGTAATTTTTGAACTGCCTGGGGCCCCTGAACCGCAATCAGGACTTTCTCTGGAGACTCATCCTGAAAGGTTAGCTGGGTTAGATCTATTAGATCTAAATGTTCCAGCAACCAGGCCTTATCTTTGTCAGTCGTTGCCGCATTGACGATTACCACCCACTGTTGCTGGCCCCTCACATCTGTGCCTTGAAAATAGAAAATCAAATCGTCGATGATGCCTCCTTGCGGATTGAGCAGCACCGTGTACTGGGCCTGACCAGGTTGCAAACGGCTCAGATCGGAGGGAACTAACTGCTGGATCTGAGTCAGCACGTCAGTCCCCTGGAGCCGAAACTTACCCATGTGGGAGATATCAAACATGCCAGCCGCCGCTCGCACTGCCTGATGCTCCCGAGTGATGCCGCTGTATTGCACCGGCATTTCCCAGCCTGAAAATTCAGTCATCCGGGCATTCAGGGCAACTGACAGGTCGTATAACGGGGTGCGGGCTAGAGAAGTGGGATGGTTCGGGTGAGGGGCATTGGGCAGAGTCACAAGCGATTCATCTCGATGAGGGTGCAATACTTCCCATCCTATAAGGAATGCGTCATCTCCTGTTGAGCTTTCCCCACCCCCAGAATTGGAAAAATTATGACTTATGATGATTTCCAGGCTATTTGCTGCAGACGGAACCGTGGCAAGCCTTACAGGAGCCTCGCACAAGAAAACAGTGAGGTTCCTCTGTGTGCCGCTGTTGGTCGTTGTTTTGGTCCGATGTATTCTACTTGATGTCGGAAAAGAGGGAAAGCAACCGTGAAAGCTGTCTGGATGACTGCTGTTGGAGGCCCGGAAGTTTTACAACTGACTGAGGTTCCAGAACCCCAGATTCAGAATCCCACCGAGGTGCTGGTGCGGCTAAAAGCAGCTGGTGTCAACCCCATCGATACTAAATTGCGCAAGCGAGGCACCTTCTATCCGGATCGTCTGCCCGCCATTCTGGGCTGTGATGGGGCCGGTGTGGTGGAAGCGGTGGGATCGGCTGTGAGCCGGTTTCGGGTCGGGGATGCGGTCTATTTCTGCAATGGCGGGCTGGGAGCCCATCCGGGAAACTATGCTGAGTGGGCGGTGGTGGATGAGCGATTTGCGGCTCGTAAGCCCACCTCCTTGAGTTTTGTGGAAGCGGCCGCCGCTCCCCTGGTCCTGATTACGGCTTGGGAAGCGCTATACGATCGCGGGCGCTTGCAGGCGGGACAACGGGTGCTGATCCATGCCGGAGCCGGTGGCGTGGGGCATGTTGCTATTCAACTGGCTCACCTGCAAGGTGCGGCTGTTTGCACCACCGTCAGTACGCCCGACAAGGCAACGTTGGTGCGGCAACTGGGTGCTGACCATGTGGTGTACTACAAAGACATGGACTTTGTTCAGGAAGTTTTGAAATGGACCCAGGGTCAGGGCGTCGATCTGGCCTTCGATACCGTTGGTGGGTTGCTCCTGAGTCAGAGCTTTGCCGCCGTGCAGATTTACGGCGATCTGGTGACCATTCTGGAACCCGATCCGGCCACCGATTGGAAAACCGCCCGCCTGCGTAACCAGCGAATTAGCTTTGAACTAATGCTGACGCCCATGTTGCAGGGTTTGGTGGAAGAGCAGCAGGCCCAGGCGCACATTCTGGAACAGTGCGCCCGTCTGTTTGAGCGGGGTGATTTGAAGATCCATGTGGGGCGAACTTTCTCGCTGGCGGAGGCAGCACAGGCCCATCGACTGCAGGAAACTGGTTCCATGACTGGCAAAGTTGTGCTGGTAATGGATTAACTCCTGGCTAGACCTTAACCTAAAGGTGAGTATTCGCAACAGAACGTAACGAAAGACGCCATTGGCAGGGGAGCGGATCATTCTAGACTGTTAAGCAGTGATGAAGCCACTCCTCAACCGTAGGTCAGGTAATTGGTGATGGTCCTTGCAGGGATACAGCCTTGGCTAGTTGAGCCGGTGGTTGGCTTCTCCCATCCAAACCTGCTGGCAGTTTAATTGCTTTAACAAACCTATGTTTCCAACCCATCGTCCCCGTCGTTTGCGTAGCCATCCCCAACTGCGTCGCATGGTGCGCGAGACGGTTTTGACCACCAGTGACCTGATTTATCCTCTGTTTGCAGTTCCGGGAGCGGGAATTGCCAATGAGGTTCGCTCCATGCCCGGTGTCTATCAACTGTCCATCGACAAGATTGTTGAGGAAGCGAAGGAAGTTTACGATCTGGGCATTCCGGCGATTATCCTGTTTGGCATCCCGGCGGATAAGGATATGGATGCGACGGGCGCCTGGCATGACTGCGGCATTGTCCAGCAAGCGGCCACTGCGGTCAAGGCGGCTGTACCCGACTTGGTGGTGATTGCCGACACCTGTTTATGTGAGTATACCTCCCATGGTCACTGCGGTTACCTGGAGGTGGGTGACTTGACGGGTCGGGTGTTGAACGATCCCACCCTGGAATTGTTGAAGAAAACGGCGGTTGCCCAGGCCAAAGCCGGGGCCGATATCATTGCGCCTTCGGGCATGATGGATGGCTTTGTTACTGCTATCCGGCAGGGTTTGGATGAGGCTGGTTTCCAGGATACGCCTATCCTGTCCTATGCGGCCAAGTATGCCTCGGCTTACTATGGTCCTTTCCGGGATGCAGCGGAGTCTGCACCCCAATTTGGCGATCGCCGCACCTATCAGATGGACCCCGGCAATTCTCGCGAAGCGCTGAAGGAAATTGCCCTGGATATCGAAGAAGGGGCTGACATGCTGATGGTGAAGCCAGCTTTGGCCTACATGGATATTATCTGGCAGGTGAAGCAAGCCTCCAACTTGCCAGTTGCCGCCTACAACGTTTCGGGCGAATACTCCATGGTCAAGGCCGCTGCCCTGAATGGCTGGATTGATGAGCAACGGGTCGTGATGGAAACCCTGATTAGCTTCAAACGGGCCGGAGCCGATCTGATCTTGACCTACCATGCTAAGGATGCCGCTCGTTGGCTGAATGACTAGGATCGGCTGAACATAAGACCAGGGCGATCGCTGATTCGACTGAGCCTACTGCGGGTGCGATTGCCCTGCCACAGATCCCCTCAAATTCCTGGAACAGTCATGCTGATTAGGGATAGAGGTGGAAGAGCCTTAGATTTCGCGATCACGCTGCCACCTGCTTCCTCTGATCGGCCATCGCTAAACTATCCGCGATCGCGCCAGCGCTGTTGCTTGGATGCCCGCAGGGCTTTTGTCAGTTTGCCGGTCAGGCTGAACCAACCCCACCAGTAACCGCCAGCGATCGCCCAACTGGCCTTGAAACCGTGACATCTAACAGGGTGTCATAATGAGAGCACT
>CAZBTL010000042.1:0-21071 GCA_964494755.1 uncultured bacterium
GAAATAACAGACAGGCAGATACCAAATCATAGGCATGGGCGGGCAGGCCGGTCGCTTCAGCTGGGGCATGCAACCAGTTCGGGGAGTTGCCAACCGAGTTCGCTGGCTGGGGCAGCAAGGAGGAGCGCCAGTCATACTCACCAGAAGGTGGATTGTGGGTTTGGTAATGGGCGACGGCCAGAAAGTAGGGAGACAGATCAACCCCCGTTATCTGAGCCTCTGGAAAGGTGCGTTGCAGAGCAAAGGTACTCATGCCCACCGCACAACCCAAATCCACGATGGTCTGCGGCGGTTCGGGCAAAGCAGATTGCAACACCTGGTGATAGCTCTGACGCAGGCGAGGATCTCCTTGCGACCCAGCATCTTGCCAGATCCGGGCATGAACCGCGTAGGCGGCCACTTCCACTTCAAACGCCGGTTCCCAACTCAGATTGCCAGCCTCGTAAGCATGGAAGGAGCACTGGTAATAGTCGGGATAGACCAGAGCGGGATTTTGCACCGCTGCCAGATCGGCCTGCCAGTCCCGTGCCTGGAACCACTCAACCTGTTGCATCCAGGGCACCCCAATCGACTCAGCCCGCTGAATCATCATCTGGCGGGCCCGGTGTTTGGCCAGATTAGCCAATGGCTTGATCGACAGCAGGGTGTTCACCAGTCGGGAAGCAAGGTTGGGAGTCAGGGTTGTTGCAGCAGTCATTACACCAGAAGTAAATCAATGAGGAAGCCAAAATCCGCCTTTATTATCGCAGGCAAGGGTTATAATTTGGACTCTTGCGCGGCAGGTGTCAGCCCCCCGCGGGATAATCGACGTTAGGACCGTCGCCCCCTTTCCCTTCTTTAATAATGTATGCCTGTGGGGATTTTGTGATGATGCTGAGTTCTCTGTTTAATGACGCCAAGGATCAGAACCGGTTTGAATTGCCAGGGGCACGGCCCCACTACAATCCGGATCGGCCTGGACAGGTTGAACACATTGCCCTGGATTTGCAGTTGGATATTCCCCAGCAACGGTTGGAGGGCACCTGCACCATCCGCTTGCGACCCATCCGCACTGGCATTCAACGTCTGACGCTGGATGCGGTCAACCTGACGATTCAGTCGGTGACCGTCGGCAGCACTCCGCAAACCTTTGACTACGATGGCGAACAACTGCAGGTGCAGCTTGGCCAACCCACCCAGGCTGGGCAGTCGCTGACGCTGGCGATCGCCTACGGATTGGAGAAGCCGCAGCGAGGCATCTATTTTGTCGGGCCCGACAGCCACTATCCCCACAAGCCGGTGCAGGTCTGGACCCAGGGGGAAGATGAAGATTCCCGCTTCTGGTTTCCTTGCTTTGACTATCCGGGACAATTGGCCACCTCGGAAATTCGGGTGCGGGTGCCCAAGCCCTTCCTGGCCATTTCCAATGGGGAACTGATGCAGACCATAGAAGATGGCGACCACAAGATCTATCACTGGTTCCAGCAGCAGGTTCACCCGACCTACTTGATGACCCTGGCGGTGGGGAACTTTGCCGAATTGCGGGATGAGTGGCAGGGGCGGCCAGTCACCTATTATGTGGAAAAGGGCAAAGAGACGGAAGCCCGCATCAGTATGGGCAAAACGCCCCGCATGATTGAGTTTTTTAGCCAGAAGTATGGCTATCCCTACCCCTATCCCAAGTACGCCCAGGTGTGTGTGGATGACTTTATCTTTGGGGGAATGGAAAATACCTCCACCACCCTGTTGACCGATCGCTGCCTGCTGGATCAACGGGCCGCCCTCGACAACCGCAATACCGAAAGTCTGGTGGCCCATGAACTGGCCCATCAGTGGTTTGGCGATCTGGTGGTGATCAAACACTGGTCCCACGCCTGGATTAAGGAAGGCATGGCCTCCTATTCGGAGGTGATGTGGATGGAGCAGGAGTATGGCCCTGATGAAGCGGCTTACTATTACCTGAATGAGGCGCGGAGCTATCTGGAGGAAGACAGCAAGCGCTATCGCCGCCCCATGGTGACCCATGTCTATCGGGAAGCGATTGAATTGTACGATCGCCACATCTACGAAAAAGGAGCCTGCGTCTATCACATGCTGCGGGCTGAGTTGGGCGAGGAGCTATTCTGGCAGGCGATCGCCACCTTTGTGCAAGACAACGCCCATCGGACGGTGGAAACCGTAGACCTGCTGCGGGCGATCGAGAAAGCCACGGGCCGCAACCTGCTGTTTTTGTTTGACCAGTACGTGTTCCGGGGCGGCCATCCGGATTACAAGGTGGCCTACAGTTGGGATGATGACAACCATCTGGCCAAGCTGACCGTCACTCAGACTCAGGCCAAGGACAGCAGCGATCGGGAATCTCTGTTTGATTTGAAAATTCCCCTGGCTTTTGGATTCATTGAGCCGAACAGTAACCAACAGCCGGTTCAGTTGCAGGCATTTACGGTGCGGGTGCATGAAGCGGAGCAGAGTTTCTACTTTCCCCTGGAGAAAAAGCTGGACTGGATCAGTTTTGATGTCGGCAATCACACCCTGAAGACCGTTACATTGGACTATCCGGTGCCGGAGTTAAAGGCTCAGTTGCAGTGTGACCCGGATCCCCTCAGTCGCATTTGGGCTGCCGAAGCCCTGGCCAAGAAGGGCGGCCTGGAAGCGGTCAAGATCCTGTCGCAGGCTCTGCAGCAAGATCCGTTCTGGGGCGTGCGGGCCGAAATTGCCAAAAATCTGGCTACGGTTAAGCTGAATCAGGCGTTTGAGGGGCTGTTGGCTGGTCTCCAGGATGCGGAAGCCAGGGTGCGACGGGCCACGGTGGAAGCCCTGGAACAGATCAAAACTCCCGAAAGTTATGCTGCGGTGCATCGCATCGCCGAAAAGGGAGACACCAGTTACTACGTGGAAGCGGCTGCCCTGCGAACCTTGGGCAGTCTGGCCGCCTCCAGTTTGCTGCAAGACCAGGAAGCGACCACGCTGGAGTTGCTCCAAGCGGTCTTGAAACAGCGACAGGGCTGGAATGAAGTGGTGCGATCGGGGGCGATCGGAGCCTTGAGCCAGATGAAAACCTCTGAAGCGGCTCTCAACCTGATCCTGGAGTACACGGCTCTGGGGGTGCCGCAGCCTTTGCGACTGGCTGCCATTCGGGCCTTAGGCGCCATTTCCACCGGACAAAGCACCGCCAACCTGGAGCGGATTCTGAGTCGGTTGCAGGAACTCTGCCGCGAAAGCTTCTTTTTGACCCAGGTGGCGGTGGTGGTGGCCCTGGAACAGATGGAAACCCAGCGGGCGATCGCGGTGTTGCAGTCCCTATCAGACCAGACCCCTGATGGTCGGGTGCGCCGCATGGCGGACGAAGCCATTCAACGAGTTCAGAAGTCAATTGGTTCAGATAAAGCAGTGAAGCAGTTACGGGATGAACTGGAACAACTGAAAAAGGATAACCAGGAACTCCGCAGTCGGCTGGAACTGCTGGAAGCGAAGAAGCAATAAGCTGTCACCCTGGCTCAGAATCGCTGCGACTGGCGGCTGATCGAGTCTAATCACCCATCCGTGTGGCCCAGACTCCAGTTTCTGCCGCTGGTTTTCGTCCAACTCGTCTGTTTTTTCGCCATGTCGCTTGCTGCTGCCACCGTTATTCTGAAGCCAGGTCGGGACAAATCCGTCCGTAACCGCCACCCCCGGCTGTTCTCCGGAGCCCTGAAAGAAATGCGGGGAGATGCGCAGAGTGGAGAAGTAGTCGATGTTTGCAGTCATGCGGGAGAGTGGCTGGCCCGAGGAATTGTACATCGGCAGGCGCAGATCGCCGTGCGGCTATTGACCTGGAATCCAGACGAGGTGATTGATTCCGCCTTCTGGTGGCGACGGGTGCAGGCTGCCGTTTACAGACGACACTTGGATCCCCTGCTGACCACCACCAATGCCCACCGCCTGATTTTTGGCGAAAGTGATGGCGTACCCGGTGTGATTGTCGATGAGTATGCCGGCCATCTGGTGCTGCAAGTGTCGGCCCTGGCGGGAGTCAATGCCTTGCCCACCCTGCGGGACGCCCTGATCGAAATGGTGCAGCCCCAAACCATCGTGGTGCGGGCCGATGAGGAACGGTTGAAGCAAGAGTATGGCAGTAAGCTGGACACCCAAACCTATGGCCTTGGACAACAGCCGGATCCAGTGACCATTCTGGAAGACCAGTTGCGCTTCTTGGTGCAGTTACACCGGGGACAAAAGACCGGCTTTTACCTGGATCAGCGGCAAAATCGCCGTCGGTTAAGGGCCTATTGCCAAAATGCGGCGGTCCTAAATCTCTTTTCCTACACGGGCGCTTTTGGGGTGGTGGCGGCGGCGGCGGGAGCCAATCGCGTGGTGAATGTGGATTCTTCGGCTGAAGCGCTGAAATTGGCGGCCCAGATGGTTGAGCTAAACCAGTCGGCCTGCGCCCAAACCCAGATGGACTATGTTTGCGCCGACGCTTTTGCAGAGGTGCGATCGCGACGGGCGGCAGGCGAGCAATTTGATCTGGTGATCCTGGATCCACCTAAACTGGCCCAGACGCCGGGGCAGGTGAATCGGGCCGCCCGGGCCTACAAAGACTTGAATCGGGTGGGGTTATCCCTGGTGAAACCGGGTGGACTGCTGGTGACCTTCTCCTGTTCCGGGGTGGTGGATACAGCCCTGTTCCAGAAAATCCTGTTCAGTGCGGCGATCGAAGCAGGGCGGGAAGCCCAGATCGTGGAACGTCTGACCCAGGCCAGCGATCATCCGGTGGCCTTAACCTTCCCAGAGGCCGACTACCTGAAAGGGCTAATTCTAAGGGTGGAGTAGGGTTTGCCATCTACCTAACATCTGGATGGTGAGTAATGCCAAACCAACCACCCCCAGACCTCTGAACCGGCGTTCTAGAGTGTCAGCGACTGGGTATTACTCTCAATCAGATCGGCCAAATCCTTCAGGAAGGCTGCAGCATGGGCACCGTAAATGACCCGATGGTCGCAGGTGATATTGACCTGCATCTGGCGGCGCACCCCGATCATGCCGTTTTCGGTGGCGACCACCTGGGGAGTGGCTGCCCCGATCGCCAGGATCGCGCCAGTCCCCGGTGGCAGGATGGCATCAAACCGATCCACGCCAAACATGCCCAGATTGGAAATGGTGAAGGTGCCAGAGTTGTATTCATCCGGCTGCAGTTGTTTGGTGCGGGAGCGATCGACCAGATCCTTCCAGGCCCGCGACAGAGAATAGATATCCATCTGATCAGCGCCACGTAAAACCGGCGTAATCAACCCGCCATCATCCATGGCTACCGCCACCGCCACATTGATACTGGCGGGATAGGAAATGCTGTCATTGACAAAACTGGCATTCACCAGCGGATGCTTTTGCAACGTCATGGCAACGGCCTTGGCCAGCAAAGCCGTCATGGTCACACCCTTAGACTTGATCTGCTTATAAAGCTTGTCCAGATTATCCGTGGTGATGGTGTAGCCAACGTGGTAAGTGGGAACTTGCAGGCTGACCAGCATGTTACGCACCACGGCCTGCTGCAGCGTGGTCAGGGGCACCTGCTGACCCGGCACAACCGGAGCCGAAGGCGGAACAGCCGCCGGACGAGGCGCCGGAGCAGCAACTGGAGCAGTGAAGGCAGGCGTCGCTGTTGAAACACCAGTCGGCACAGTTGGCGTCGGTGCTTTGCCAGCCGCTGCTTCCACATCTGCAGCCACAATGCGCCCGTGGGGACCACTGCCTTTGAGGGTTTTCAGATCAATCTTGAGCTCTTTGGCTAGCTTGCGGGCGCGCGGCGAGGCAACCACCCGCCCGTTGTTGGGGGAACCCCCATTCTGACTGGCGGGAGCGGTTGCAACAGAGGCGGATTCGACCTGGGTTGCGGTTGCAGTGCTGGCAGCGGCAGGGGCGGCAGCAGGGACAGCGGTGACTTGCTGCTGGGCTGTTTCAATTTCAGCTTCCGTTTCGGCAATCAGGGCGATCGCCGCCCCAACAGCAGCACTCTCCCCGGCTGGCACGATAATTGTGGCCATATAGCCTTCATAGAAGGACTCCACATCCATATCGGCCTTATCGGACTCAACCACCAGAACCGTTTCACCTTTTTCCACCTTGTCACCAGGAGCCTTGAGCCAGGAGACAATCTTCCCCTCGGTCATGGTGGAACTGAGTGCGGGCATGAAAACTTCGTAGATCATGGAGTGGTTCCCAAACAGAAACGCGACAAACTTGCAACCGTTAGCTCAACCAACCAACCGGACCTTCTGACCAATTCAGCATCCGGCGAGAAGAGATACCCCCCTGAATCGCAGCGATCGCACGCCGAAAGGTTAGAGCCTATAAATTTTAATCCTATCGGACTATGGGCCATTGGCACATGGCTGTGGAGTGGTTTTTGGCCAATCGTTGCAGTGATCTCCAGGGCGGTGAGAACCCCCTAGCCAACCGATAGATGGCCCAAGGGACCGATTGGACAGCCTCACCGAACCTCAGCCCACCCCGATCCAATTCGGCCCGACCCGGAGTAAAGAGCGTTAAAGGTTGCCCCGAATCTCTTCGACGACACCGTCTCGCAACAGGATTTCCACCTGCATCTTCTCGATCAGGTTATCCCCCGGCTCCACTCGGAAAATACTATCAATCTGTCCCTGAACCACTTCCTGTTCCAGTTCCAACATCTGCACTTGCTGTAACTGCTGAAGGATTTGATTCTTTTGCTCCAGCAGTTCGCTTTTTTTCTGGTTCACCTGGAGCTGAATACTGTCAATTTGCTGCACCACTTCCGGCCCCGGTGGTTTCAAGCTTTGTTTCTGGATTTCGGCAATCATCCGTTGTCCCTGCATTTCCAGTTGCTGCAACTGGTTATCCAGTTGATTAATCTGGGCCTGAAGTTGTTGTTGAGCTTCTTCTTTCCAGCGAGGAGTGACGATCGCCTTCACGTTCACCGAGCGTCTGAGCAGGAGTTGTGATTGGGGGACATCCATAGTTACGTTTCGCCAATTACGTTTCGCCAGAGAAAGGGTTTAAGAATTACGAGCGGCTCAGTGGAAAGCGATTCCCAAAAGAAAAGATCAATCGCCGACCAGCAGATACCTGGGGTCGCAATCTCTCAAATAAACATCTCGTTAATCATACCCTGGTAGCGATCCATCACGACATTGCGACGAATTTTTAGCGTCTGGGTCAGCAACCCGTTATCAATGGCAAACGGTTCCAGAATCAGGCGAAACGGCCCGATGCGATCGTCAATGCGATAACTGGGACGATTCTGCACCTCGCGATTCAGTTCTTGCCGATACAAGTCTTGAACCGGCTTGTCTTCCAGACTGATGGAACGGGCCGATACTTCTCCACCGTCCGTTTCCAGTTCCTGCAGAATGTACCCATTGGCCGTGGCCCACTGTTGCAGAGCTTCCAGGTTAGGCACAATCAGAGCCCCTAAACTCTTCTGGTCCTGACCCACCAACATGATTTGGTAAATGTAGGGACTGCGTAGACAAGCATCCTCAATCGGCTGGGGTTCTATGTTTTCACCATTGGTCAGGACAATCGTGTCCTTAGCCCGACCCGTCAGCACCAGGTCATTTTCCGCTGTCACCCAGCCCAGATCGCCCGAATCAAACCAGCCGTCCGGGTCAATGGCCTTGCGAGTTGCCTCCGGGTTGTTATAGTAGCCTTGCATGATTTGCGGTCCCCGCAGCAGCACCAGTCCTTTCTGTCCCTGGGGAAGGGATTGGCGAGTTTCTGGATCGACAATGCGGACCGCCGTGCCAGGAATCGGTTGACCAGCAGAACCACGCAGATTATGCCAGGGGCGACGGGCATGGGTGACCGGAGACGTTTCCGTCAGACCATAGCCTACCAGCACTTCAATCCCAACAATTTCGAAGAAATCATCCAGGTGCTTAGCCAGGGAACCGCCACCACTAATGGCACTGCGGAACTCCCCGCCCGTCACGGCCTGGCGCACCTTTTTGTAAACGATTTTTTCCCCCAAAGCGTGCAAGGGATAAAAGACCAGAGTCTGCAGTCCAGCCAGCAACCGGGCCAATAGAGAGGGATGCTGGTGTTCTAGATCCAGGTTTTGCCAGATCCGTTTGGCCTGGATGTAGCGCTGACTGGCCCCCAGGAAGAAATGAATCAGTTTCTGACGGCTTGCCGGCTGCTCTTTGAACTGTTTCTGCACCCCTTCGTAGACCGACTCCCAGATGCGGGGCACACTCACCATGTAGTTGGGCTTGAACTGTTTCAGGTCCTTTTTAATTGTGCGCAGGCTGGTATAAATCTGGGTGCAGCCCTGAGACAGCAGAAAATACTCGGCGCTACGCTCGTAGGAGTGCCAGGTAGGCAGGATGCTGAGGACGCGATCGCCCGCCTGGGGCTGCACCACCGACCCCAAGGTGGTAACCTGATGCAACAGATTGCCATGACTCAGCATTACCCCCTTGGGCCGCCCCGTCGTCCCGGACGTGTAAATCAGAGTAGCCAGCGTATTGAGATCCGCTGCAACCGGTTGGAGGGAATGGTTCGAACCCAGTTCCAGCAATTGAGGAAAATTCAAACACTTGAGGCTGGCATCTGAAGCCGGGGTCTCATCCGACAGCAACACCACAAACCGCAGCCGCCGCCCATCTAGATCGGAACGCAGCTTTTTCAGAGTGGCCAAATCCTCCACAACCAGCGCCGTCGAGCCGCTGTTTTCTAAAATAAATAGCAATTCATCCCGATCCGCCACAGAACTACGGACCGCATTCACCGCCCCAGCCGTCATCATGCCCTGATCCGCCACAAACCAGAAGGGACTATTGTCTGCGAACAAAGAAATGCGATCGCCCGCCTGCACCCCCAACGCCTGCAACCCAGCAGCGAATCGTCGGATCTGCTCACCCATCTGGGCATAGGTCCATTTCACCTCCGGCTTGAGATGGGGAGCATGCAAAGCCGTGATCCGAGCAAACCGCTGAGCTGCCACAGTCCAGACTTCCGGTAGAGACTGCACCATGCTGTAATCGACCAAGCGGCTTAAATTGTCCCGCTCCCGGTCAGACATCGACAGGTTCATTACACGGCTCATGGCTAAAACTCCAGTGAAATGATGGGACAGGACGAGGGCGAACAATCTGTTCTCTACATTAATCCAACCCTATCCCAGCGGATTCAAAGATTGAAATTGTTCAGGGACAGAATCAAGTTTGTCTCTAGTTTCCCTATGCTTGCTTTTTCGCAAGCGCGAGGCAGCTATCAGCGGTCAGCAGGCAGCAGGCAGCAGGCAGGGATTGAGTTTTTGGATTTTGGTTTTTGAATTTTGGGTGGTTCGTCCTGCCCCGCACCTAACACCTAACACCCGACACCTAACACCTCTACTTCCCCCCTACTTCCCCACCTTCTCCACTTCCCTCCTTCCCCTACAATGGTTGGATGGACAGTTGTTGGAGCGGACTGAACTGTGGCGTTCAAAATTGGCTTACTGGGACTGGGAACGGTCGGAACGGGGACAGTGCAGATTTTGCAAGACCCGGTTCAGCGCCATCCACTGGTCAAGGAACTGGAAATTTTCCGGGTGGGGGTACGATCGCTCGATAAACCCCGTACCGTAGACCTGCCAGCCGCAACCCTGACCACCGACCTGGAGTCAATTGTCACTGACCCCGCCGTGGACATTGTGGTGGAGGTGATGGGGGGGCTGGAACCAGCCCGATCGCTGATCCTGAAGGCGATCTCCCACGGCAAGCATGTGGTGACAGCCAACAAGGCGGCGATCGCCCGCTTTGGCGAAGAGATTTTTACCGCGGCTGAAAAAGCTGGGGTTTACGTCCTGCTGGAAGCGGCTGTTGGCGGCGGCATTCCGGTGATTGAGCCGATGAAGCAGTCCCTCTGCGCTAACCGGATTGAGACCGTGATGGGCATTGTCAACGGCACGACGAACTATATCCTCACCCGTATGCAGCAGGAAGGGGCTGACTTTGGTGACGTGCTGGCCGATGCCCAGCGGCTAGGCTATGCCGAAGCGGACCCGACTGCCGATGTGGATGGGCTGGATGCAGCGGATAAAATTGCCATCCTGGCAGCGCTGGCTTTTGGCGGCCGGATCAAACTGTCGGAGGTTTACTGCGAAGGCATTCGAGGTGTTAGTGCGGCTGATATTGCCTATGCCGAGAAATTGGGATTTGTGATCAAACTGCTGGCGATCGCCCGCCGCAATCCCCAAACTGCTGCCAATGAACCAGAACAATTGCAGGTGCGGGTCCATCCCACCCTGGTGCCGCAGGTCCATCCGCTAGCCAGCGTCAACAACGTGTATAACGCCATCCTGGTGGAAGGAGACCCGATCGGCCAAGTGATGTTTTTTGGGCCTGGGGCTGGATCCGGTCCAACCGCCAGTGCTGTGGTCTCCGATATGCTTAACATTGCCGCCCTGCTGAAAGTGGGCCGGGGCACCGTCACCCAACCCGACGGCACCCCGCTTTTGGATCCGCTGCTGGCCTGTACGCACCAGCACTACTGCGCGATCGCCCCCATGGATGATCTGGTGACTCGCTTTTATGCCCGCTTCGTCACCAATGACACTCCGGGGGTGATTGGCAAGCTAGGCACCTGTTTTGGCGATCATAATGTCAGTCTGGAGTCGGTGGTGCAGACCGATGTACAGGGCGATCGGGCCGAGATTGTCGTGGTTACCCACAATGTCCAGGAAGGAAATTTCCGGGCTGCCCTGGATGAAATTGGCAGCATGGCCGCCGTCAGTAAGATTGCCAGTACCCTGCGGGTGTTATAGCTCGTAACCGACAGCTTAGAAGCAGAACGTCCATATTCTGACTCCTGACCCAACTAAATGTCCCGCTCTACACTACGACCCCCTTTACAAACAAACCCGGCGGGCCAGATTGGTGAACGCAGCAGGATTCGGCAGCAGATTCACCGTCGCGCCATTGTTGTTGATCGACAGATTGGCTAACTCACCCACATCGAACGTAACACTGGCTGTATTGGTCAGCCGAATCGTGGATGCAGTGTTGCCAAAGGCCATGACACAAGCTCGCGTGGAATTAGTGGAAGTTACCACCAAATCATCGCCAGCGGCATTGCCACTGAAGCGATTTTGATTGACTTCAACCAATAAAATATCTGAGTTGGTTCCCTGAAAGACGATGCCCGGCCCCCCGTTGTCTGCGATCGTGTTATTGCCAATTCCCAAGGAATTAAATTCTGACTTGGCCACAACTTCCAACAGGGCTGTATCACCAGTAACTCCCCGAATTCCGGCTCCTGCATTATTCCGGATCACATTCCCGTCCACATTCAGTTCCTGGGCCGTAGTCTCATTGGCCTCAATGTCAATCCCCGCCCCCGCATTATTGGCAATCAGACTATCGCGAATCCGAACTTCCTGCGCGGTGGCTAAAAATCCACCCGGCACTCCACCATTTATCTCAATCCCAGCCGCCCCATTATTTTGAATCGTGCTACCCTCAATCGAAACTTCCTGACTACCAAGATCAAAAGCCTGAATCAGCAATCCCTGCACCCTATTATTGCTAGCACTGTTACTGACCGGCATATTGTTGTAGGTGCCGATGCTGGTATTATCGGAACTACTGGGGCCAATTGCCACAACCTGATTGGGCACTTCTGGAGTGGGAACCAACCCTCCTTGTGCGGTCACCTCAATCCCAATCCGGTTGTTGTCGGCTTGATAGCCAGCAATGGTCACTTCCACAGAGTTGAGCGTGGTGGTATTCCGAATCAAAATACCTTGCCCCGATGTCGGCCCTGCTCCACCTGCTCCACTGATCAGATTGTCGAAAAGAATCACGCTGCCGCCGACGTCATCCAGAAAGATACCCCTCTCAGCCGGATTGGTGATGGTATTGTTGCGCAATTCCACATTACTGACACTGCGGCCAACAATCGCATTACCGGCAGAATTTTCAACCCGGAAACCAGCCAACGTGGTACGGTTGCCCAGAGTAACGCCATCAGCAATACGTGGGAAATTGCCATCCCCAGAGAAGGGTAACTCGACCAAAATCCCATCGGCATAGTTAGCAGTTGGCGAAAATGGTAGGCGCACAGTCGCCTGGGGAAATCCAGGAAAGGGCAAACCAGCTAGGAACTGCCGGGGCCCCTGCGACAGAACTTGAACCCGATCAGGAATGGTGAAGGTCGGAATTGGGATATCGGCATCGCCGTTGACATAAACCACATCATTGCCATCTTGACGGGTAGCATCCAGGGCTGCTTGCACCGTGCCAAATGGTCTCTCAAAGGTTCCGTCGCCACCGGTTGCCCCCAGGGTTACATGCTGAAACCAGTAGGGTTGTTCCTCCTCGGGGTTCATTAAGGGCATAGACTCCCGTGATGTGGAAACGGTCACTTTTTGCTGATAGCTCACAGCTATCTCAGGCAGACGCACTACGGGTTCGGCAAGGCGAGCAATCACCCTATCTGCCTCTGACAAAGGTCCATCTGGGCGGATTCCTGGAAAGGTGGCGCCAATGGAGGCAATCAGTCGAGTGCCAAACAAATCATCTTGTTGCAGCGCCAATCCTGCATTCACATTGGGTGTGATGTTGGCGAACAAGCGTAATCGCCAGCCTAAATAGTCCGGCGTATCGGGTGAACTATACAGGTAAAGTCCTCCAAATCCCCGCAGTTCTCCCGTTCCCCACTGGGCCAAGCGCAGACCTATTTCTGCATCCAAACCACCCAGGGCCGTTTCCGTTTGTAAGATGCGTTCCTGCTGGCGCAGACTCTCCAGCAACAGCAGGTGATCCTGAAAGCGGGTAGAGAGTTGTAAGCCACTATCGATAGAAACGTCGTTAATCACATTAGTCCGATCCCCGATCGGCAGATAGGCATTAAAGCGAAAATCCCAGATTTCCCCTAGACTTTCAAATCCCGCCCCAATTTGGAAATAGGAGCTGAAGTCTGTGCCCCGACCATCAAAGGCAACATAGCCCCCTAAAATCCGACCATCGCTGGAAGTATAGGAGCGATAACCCAAAATCAGGCTGCCGCCCAGGTTGAAGTTGTCATCCAGAGCCAAGCGAGGTTCCAGGAAACCAATATCCTTGCCCGGCGTTTGCCAAAGCGGCAGAAATCCTTCCAATCGACCCAGGGCATTAAAACTACCACCATCTGTGGTGTAGCCTACACCCACCCGTGGCAGGATTTGCCAATCAAATTCAGGTTGGGGGACTTCCGTAGATGGGGTTTGGGAGAACTTCAAGGTTGACCAGACTGGATCATTGGAGAGGCTGCGAGGCTTAACCCCTTGCAAATTGATAGCGCCCCCAAACCCTCCTTCCAATGCAACCATGAGTTCGGATAGCCATGGATCCGCTTCGAAGGGTGGCACCGGAACCGCAGAGAGTTGCCAATTCAGTCTTGGCAGGTTCCTGGCTATGCTCACAGGCTGTCGCTTGATTCTCGATGTTGTTGTCGAAGTAGTTGGTTTCGCATCGACTGGAGCAACCTGACCAGTTAATAGAAGTCCACTGACTACAACTCCAACAAGCCTCAAGCACTGCATTATCTGAGAACCTTTATTTGACGAAGAAAACTGAAGCTTAGGGCTGATATCCTAAATGAGGATTTTGGAAAACAACCTATGATATTTTCAGCTATTTTGATTGATCGCAGAAGCGAATAAAGTATTTTTCAACAATTGAATCAGGATGATGGCTACCACCGCAAAGCTGGACCAAAAGGAACTGCGTCCCTTTTTGTATCCTCTAACCCGTCCCGCCTTAAGTAGATACCCAGGATGATTACCTAAAACACAGCAGCCGACAACCATGCTTCTTTGGTACCAGCTTTTATTCTGGGGATTTGTTCAGTCTGCCAACAACGGTGGTTGGCTTACCAAGCCATGCCTTTAAGGGCTGAACCAGAATGACGTAATAATGATTTCAGGTCATTTTGCTTGTTGGATTTGCACCGGAAATCAGCCCTTATGCTGCAATACATTCGATCGACAATCCTGCCTTCCAAACCAGCCCAACTGTTGATTCAAACTGGCTTGAAGTGGGATCAGGACAACTGCCCTGGCATGGCAGCTTCGCTCTCCTACTTTGCCCTCTTCTCACTGTTTCCCATGCTGCTGGTCATCGTGAGTGTCATTGGCTGGCTGCTCGGACCGAATACCAATGCGGTGCTCACCATCAAAGAGTCAGTCGAACGCTATTTGCCTGCCGAGGTCCACGAGCTGATCAAAGTCACCCTGGTTTCACTCAACCAAAACAGTGTAGGAGCTGGCATCATCGGCTTTAGCCTGCTGCTATTTGCCGCCAGTGCAGTTTTCGGCGTTCTGAGGAGTTCAGTCAATAAAATTTGGCGATCGCCCAGCCGAGTCACGGAAGCCGGATCAATCCTGAAAATGGCCCTCTTTTTTGCCGTTAACAAGCTGTTAGGCTTTCTGTTAGTCATTGGCAGCGCCCTCCTTCTCCTCTCCTCTCTCATTGCCGATATTGCCATCGAAATCATCCTGCAACTGGTCAACCATTTTCAGACAACCTTTGCCTTCATCAAGGTAAACGAACTGCAACTAACCCGAGGACTGGAAATCGGCTCCTCCTTTCTAATTCTGGCTCTGACTGCCTGTATCCTATTCAAAATTCTGCCCTCCGTTTACGTTGGTTGGCGCGATGTGTGGTTAAGCGCTTTGTTAACCGCTGCATTGATTTTAGGGTTGCAACAATTGGTGAGCAATAGTGTCATTTCCATCGGCAGTCGTTTTCTCTCCTATGGCGTAATTGGCAGTGTCATGATTTTGATGTTATGGATTTTTCTAACCTTCCAAATTTTTCTGTTTGGCTGCGTCCTGTCCTATGTGTATGCTCATCTGTTTGGCAGTCGGCGTCACAGAGGCATGGCCCAATTGGATGGCATCGAGTCATAATGACAGAGAGTCATGGTTGTGATGGTTGTAGCGTTGCCCCCCACCCGGACCAGCCCATCGGTTGATCAACCTGTCACTGCGTTCTAGTTGCCAATGAAGTCTTTCTTCTTCGCCCGTTGCGTCCCTCTCGTTCTCCTGCTTTCGGCTTGCACACCCCCTCACGCGACTCCGCCAGCGTCACCGCCATTAAAGGTGGTGACGCTAGATCAAACGACAAAGATTGTGACTGGTCAAACAATCTATGTGCCGATTTACTCCCAAATCTATATGTGGGATCAGCATCGCACTATGGACCTGACAGCAACGCTGAGCATTCGCAATACAGACCTGACCCATCCCATTATTGTGGCCGCCGTCAACTATTACGACAGTCGCGGTCAGCAAGTCCGCAAATACTTAGAGCAACCCGTAGAACTAGGCCCCTTGTCCTCCACCAACTTTGTCGTTGACCAACAGGATAGCAGCGGTGGAGCAGGATCCGCTTTCATTGTCGAGTGGATAGCCCAAAAGCAGGTTACAAATCCCGTGGTTGAGTCCGTCATGATCAACACTAGTGGCAATCAGGGTCTTTCCTTTATGAGCCAGGGTCGCGTGATCAAACAACATCCCCCAGGAAAGGGTACTTAACCAATCCACGCCTTCCATCGGACAGGCTGCATTCTTTGGTGGCGTTGTTGACTCCGGATATAAATCAGAAATTGATTCAGCCTGCACCGACCTTGACAGCGTCAGGACGATTCTGATAAATCTCAGAGCATTCATTTTGAAACCCATGCCTCAGACGGGTGGAATTTCAGCCTTTCGTCATTCAGTTGCATAACCCAACCGGACAAGCGCAGCAACAATTAATTAATTAATCAGGTCTTAATGGTTTGTGACCTTAAATCTTTGTAAGTTGAGAAACAGTCTTAACCGCTATTTGTCGTTGCATTTAGTCCAACCGTGAGACAGCCTAACCAGGACTCAACAGCTTGAACTTGATCCGAAACGCTGGGTCAACTATCCCCACTGGCTCCGGAGTTGAACTGTCAAGATTGGTTCAGAGCAAGGTCGTGTGGCACCCAGACCTGTAAACCCATTTCCAGGAGTGATCATGACAGCAGAGCAAAAACGACTCGAAGACACCCCGAACGGCAGCGCCCCCTGGAAAAAGTGGGGGCCCTATATGAGTGAGCGGCAATGGGGAACGGTGCGCGAAGACTATAGCGCCAATGGCGACGCCTGGAACTATTTTCCCCATGATCACGCTCGATCGCGGGCCTATCGCTGGGGAGAAGATGGGTTAGGCGGCATCACCGACGACCATAACCTGCTGTGCTTCGCGCTGGCACTGTGGAACGGCAAAGATCCGATTATTAAAGAGCGCTTGTTTGGGTTGACCAACAGCGAAGGCAACCACGGCGAGGATGTTAAGGAGTATTACTTCTATCTGGACAGCACGCCTACCCACTCCTACATGAAGTATCTCTATAAATACCCCCAGGCCGAGTATCCCTACGAGGATCTGGTTGAGACCAATCGCAGTCGCGATCGCTATGCCCTGGAATATGAGCTATTGGATACAGGCGTTTTCGACGACGATCGCTACTTTGATGTCTTTGCGGAGTATGCCAAAGCGGATGTTGAAGATATCCTGATCAAAATTAGCATTGCCAACCGGGGGCCAGAAGCGGCACCCCTGCACCTCCTCCCCACCCTCTGGTTTCGCAACACCTGGTCCTGGCTCGAAACCGGCTCGAAACCCCAACTAACCAAGGTGGAAGGAGGCAGTCACAGCGTTGTCCATGCCCACATCACCAATCCCGTTTTAACCCCCTTCCTGAGTGACTACTATTTTTACTGCGAGGGGGCTGTTCCTCTGTTGTTTACTGAAAATGAGACCAACAATGAGCGGTTGTTTGGCACCCCCAATGCCAGCCCCTATGTGAAGGATGGCATCAACAACTTCATTGTGCATGGTCAATCGGATGCGGTTAACGCCAGCACTGGCACCAAAGTGTCCCCCTATTACCAACTGATGGTTGGACCGGGAGAGACCAAGGTCATCCGCTTACGCCTGACCAAACAGGCTCCCGCCCAGGTCAGTGATCCCTTCGGAGCGAACTTTGAGCAAGCATTTACGGCTCGTTTACAAGAAGCGGATGAATTTTATGCAACGGTGATTCCACCAGATGTTCTAGCCGAACCAGATCGGGCCAATGTCATGCGTCAGGCGCTGGCCGGTATGATGTGGACCAAACAATATTTTTATTACGATCTGGGGCTCTGGCTGAAAGAACGCAACATTACCCCCTGGACCCCACCGGCGGAACGGAAGCATGTGCGCAACAGCGATTGGTTCCACATGAACAATGACGACATTATTTCCATGCCCGACAAGTGGGAATACCCCTGGTATGCAGCCTGGGATCTGGCTTTCCATGTGATTCCGATCAGCCTGATTGATCCGCAGTTTGCCAAGGATCAACTGATGTTGATGCTGCGGGAAGATTACCTGCATCCCAATGGTCAAATTCCTGCCTATGAGTGGAACTTCGGTGATGTCAATCCGCCGGTCCATGCCTTTGCCACCTGGGAGATCTACACCCGCGATCGGGAACAGAACAATGGCGTTGGCGACATTGATTTCCTGAAATATGCCTTTTCCAAATTGCTGATCAACTTTACCTGGTGGGTCAACCGCAAAGATGAAGGCGGCAACAACCTGTTTCAAGGTGGATTCCTGGGGCTGGACAACATTGGCGTCTTTGATCGCAGCGCACCACTACCCACTGGGGGCTATCTGGATCAGGCCGATGGCACCGCCTGGATGGTGTTCTTCAGCCAGCGCATGTTTCAGATCGCCGTCGAACTAGCCCTCCACGATCCCCTCTACGAAGACTTTGCGATCAAGTTCTTCGAGCACACCATGTGGATTGCCGGAGCGATGGATCGGATTGGGGAACACTGTGACGAGCTATGGGATGAGGAAGATGGCTTTTTCTATGATGTGCTGCAGTTACCCGGTGGCAACTCCACCCGCTTAAAGGTGCGATCGCTGGTTGGCCTGTTATGCCTTATGGCGGTTGCGGTCTTTCCCAAAGAAGCCTTTGAAAAACTGCCGCGCTTCAAAGAAGAAGCCCAAAAATTCGTGGCGGAACACAGGGAATTGATGCACAACATACATCTCCCGACTGAGCCAGGGGTGCGAGGACGGCTGATGATGTCGGTCTTAAACGAAGACAAATTGCGTCGGGTTCTCGCCAGAATGTTGGATGAATCGGAGTTTCTCAGCGATTACGGCATCCGTTCCCTATCTCGCTATCATCTGGAGCATCCCTACATCTTCCACCATGCTGGCCAGGACTACAAAGTGGGCTATGTCCCAGGTGATTCCACCTCCGGCATGTTTGGCGGCAACTCCAACTGGCGGGGTCCCATCTGGATGCCAGTCAACCTATTGTTGCTGCGATCGCTGCTGCAACTCTACGGCTACTACGGCGATTCTTTCAAGGTTGAATGTCCAACTGGATCGGGTCAGTACCTGACGCTGTTTGATGTGACTCAAGAAATCAGCGAACGGCTTGTCAGGATTTTCCTGCGAGATCCATCCGGTCGTCGGCCTGTGTACGGCAGCGCCGAAAAATTCCAGACAGACGCCCATTGGCGAGACCTGATTCTGTTCTATGAATACTTCCACGGGGACAATGGCGCTGGCGTGGGGGCTAGTCACCAAACTGGTTGGACTGGCTGCGTTGCCCGCATTATCCAGGCTTTGGGTTATGTGACGCCAGATAAGGTCTTGGATACCATTACCCCCGGCGAGTTAATTCATTATCAACCCTGATCGCCGTCAAACCCAACATTCATAGCCCTGCTGACCTGGATGACGTAGTAGGGTAAGCGGGGCTATCCATTGCACATTTATCAGTTTCATATTTTTACCAAGTATCCTGGAATCATCCCATTGCTCTGGTCATTCATACATGAATAGCAAGCCTTCCCTAATTTGGCGTTTCACCAGTTTGACGGTTTTCTTGCTAGTTGGAGCCATCGGCTTGGCTATAGCCCGATCCGCGATCGCCGAGCGTTCCCTAGAAGCCACTCAACCCCTGACCGTGGCCCAAGCCCCTGCAGCGGTAGCTCAAGCACCTACCTCTATCCAGGGCAATTGGCGTCTGGTCAACATGACTGAACCTCCCTTTCCCACACCGATGGTTCTGCCCCCAACGCCGGAATTGACGGCAGACTTTGCGGGTGATCGCATTGCTGGATCCGGCGGCTGCAATCGCTTCAGCGGCGGCTACACAACTCAAGGGAACCAGCAGTTGAGCATTGGTCCTTTGGCCTCAACCTTTAAGGCGTGTGCCGAGCCGATCATGACCATGGAGACCAAATACCTGACAGCCCTACAGGGCGCCCAGCGGTATGAAGTGAATCAAGATGGACTCCAGATCTTCTATCAAACCCCCCAGGGGTCAGGTGTGTTGCGATTCACCGCCCGTGCCATTCCGGCTTTGTGGTAAGAGTTGTTACGGCCAGAACACAACATATTTTTATCCAGCTCATTCAACCCATGCTGACGGGTTGCAGTGAACTCGTTTTCACTTCCCTGAAAGGAACCAACTTTTGAACAGGTCCGACACCGCCCACACCACCCTTTACACTGGCGACCTGTTGCAGGGCATCCCTGTCATCAGTCAGTTGGCCATCGGTGATTTGGAAGCCGGTAAACAGCACCGTTTCTTCTTCCAGGGCGTACAGATGGGTACGGGTCAGCACTGGTACGTGCCCATCGTGGTAGCCAAGGGGGCGCAAGCGGGAAAACGCATCGGGTTGATTTCCGGTGTGCATGGCGATGAGGTGAGTTCGATCAATGCGGTGCAACGGATCATGGCCAGCTTAGATCCGACTGAGATGGCGGGTTCTGCGATCGCGGCCTATGGTCTCTCCCGACCAGCCATTGAGTACACACGCGGGTATTGGCCCATTGCTCAGAACGGCGGTCTGTTGATTGACTTTAATCGAGTCTGGCCGGGGGATGCACTGGGCAGTAATGCGCCTAGCCGCCATGCCAGCCTGCTCTGGAATCATTTATTCAAAAACAACCTTGATCTGGCAATTGACTATCACACCATATCCACTGGCAGCGACTTTACCATGTTTATGTTTGCCGACTTGCGGCAGCCAGAGATTCGGCAAATGGCAGAGTTATTCCCAGTCGAACAGATCAAAGATGATCCAGGTGAAAGTGGCACACTTGAAACAGCTTTCATCGAAGCAGGCATCCCAGCCCTCACGGTTGAAATTGGCTCCCCTCGCATCTTCGACCCAGGGAAAATTGCCCTGACGGTAGAAGGTAGTCTGAACGTGTTCAAACACTACAAGGTGATTCAGGGACCGTTGGGCCGCACCTCGAAGGAAGTTGACACCTTCATCGGCAATCGGTTGGAAACCATTCGCTCGACCTGCGGCGGCTTCCTGGAAACCCTGGTGGATTTGAACGACCCAGTCACCCCAGGTCAGAAAGTTGCCATTCAGCGCAATGCTTTCGGTGACATCGTGGCCGAGTACCAAACAACGGTAACGGGCGAAGTTGCCGCGATCGCCCGGGATGCCCTGAGTGAACCGGGGACGCGCATCATGCAAATTTTGTACACCAGAACGACCTGAAGCACTGCAGGCATTAGATACCGCCGTGAGCAATCAGAAGGTGGTCTCCACTCTGGAAGGAGTGTGGCAACTGGCCCAGGAAGGCCGAGGTAAGTTGCTACTGGTTGAAAAGAACTATCATGTGCCTGCTGTGTTGACCGACACGGGGCATCTGCAAATTGTTGATCAACCTGGTGGCACTGACGTGATGGATGATGCAGTTGATGAAATCATTGAAGTAGTTCTAGGGAAAGGAGGTAACGTGGCGATCGTGGATGATGGAACCCTGACGCATCATCAACAAATTGCGTTAATCCTGAGATATTGATTGCAACCAACCCCAGTGATCCATGAATCAGCAGTTCCATCATAATCTTGGTGCTTTCGCTCTACCCGTAGCAATCCGTGGCGGGGCATGGGAGGGTGTTGCAGCAACCGAAAAAGGGCCTGTCTGATTATTGAGTTGTTTGTGTCTAAACTAGTACAGGGATTCTGGCTCAATCTAGTTGTGGGAATTCTCTACCTGATTGTCGGTATTTACATTCTGATGAATCTTGGAGTTGCCCTTCTA
>CAZBTL010000043.1:0-20834 GCA_964494755.1 uncultured bacterium
CTAGTAGTCAGTCAAGGGTGTTTGAGGGGCGAAGCCTGCTCAAAACACCCTGATTGCCCCATCCCGGCGCTCAAAATTGCCTCAATCGGCCCCTACCTGTGCTGGTAAGGGCCGATTTATAGCACTAGCCATGGGCAAGGCGGAGACAGGTCAGAACGCCTACTGAGGGTCGGCATTTAACCGTTCAACCTTGTTCTTAGTGTTCTGACCAATGCTACAGGTAGCTGCTTGTGGCTCAGCTTTACAGCCCACCGGCAGTCAGTTTTTGATCGAGGGAGGCAATAGCTCCGACCAGGGCAGTAGAGGCCGACTGTGCAGTGGCAGCGCTGGGTTGAGCCTGGGCAATTTCCTGTTGATAGGTGGCCAGGGCCCGGGCGATCGCTTGCATGCGGCGATTTTGGTCATGGGTGATGTTCGCTTCCGTATTGCCCAGACCCGGTGCATTCCAGCCCTGCAGATGGGGATCCCAGTAGGAAGACACGCGGGCCCAGAGAATGGCGTCCTGACCCTGCAGACCTTTTTCCTGAGCCTTTTTCAGCCACTCCGTATAGCCCGGTTCTCCCATGGCGGCGGCTGGAGCCTGATTGGCCAGATCAATGCCGTTCAACTCTTCCTCCAGGGTCAGATTCAAGTCCAAGCGATCGGCTCTGGCCTGTAGCTGATCCGCCTGACCCTGCAGTCGTCGCAGTTGGTGTACATCCGCTTCCTCGGGTGTGGAACAGTTGTAAGCGGCTTCGCGGCAATGCTGGAAGGAAAAGCTACCCAAATTCCAGACGCCATTGCCCGGATCGGTGTGGCCGTAATAGGCTGAAGTCTTGCCGCCATCAGCAGTGCGCGTGCCTTCCGCATGACCTACAGCCCGCGCCACCAGTGAATCTGATCCCTGAGCAAAGATCTCGGTTGTTGCCGCATCTGGGGCGGCAGGGGGAGCGGTAGGTGCTGGCGGTGGAGCCGCAATTGCCGTCACTGTGGGGGGAGTGGGGGGCGCAAAGTTGAGCGGATCGGAGCCGCTGACCGGCTCAGGAGCGGCAGGGGCTGGAGTGGTAGAAGGCTCTGCTGCAACGGTAGAGGCAGCAGAGTCTGGATTCGGGATATCCTGCTTAGGGGACACATTAACCGAGGCCAATGGTGGTTGCGGGGGGGCAACTTCGGTAACTGCTACCGCGTCTGTTGGCAGGGCAAAACTGACAGCAATGTTGTCAACGGCCCGAGCGGTGCGGGGCAGAGCCAGAAGGGTTGTTAGTAAGCTGAGTAGAAACAGTACAGGTCGGTTCATGGTTGCTTGAGGGTTCGTTCAAGAATCGATTTAGTGGGTTCAACGATCGCCCAGGTGCCATTTGACTGCTGGCGCAGGGTGGCAAATTGCAAGATTTGTCCAGTCCCGATCGCCTCTCCCTGGCGCAGTTCACCCAGGCGAGGGGAAGATAGGCCGCAGAGCCGGAATAGATAGGCGGGCACCTGAAGGCTGGAAAAGATGACACAACGGCGCTGATCCAGTTCGGTTTTGCCGTCAAAGGGAGCGAAGACTGGGCCACCGTTCAGGTCAACGGAGATGTCGCCTAAGCCCCCCAGGATGGTGCGGCCGGAGATCTGGTCTCCGGGTTGCAATTCCCATTGCTGATACAGCTTTAAGTTCAGCGTGGGGGGAGGCTGGGCGGTGGGTATGCAGCCACCCATCAAGAGCAGCAACACAGTCAGACCTACCTGCCAGGTAATGGGAGCGTTCCGGCTAACCGGGCCGGAACGATTAACGTGGACTGATCCGATAACCGGCATACTGATCTCCTTCTGATAAGACGATCAACCAGTTCTGGCTATCAAAATCCAGGGGATAGGCCTCTCGCACGGCCGTTGCCCCGGTGCGGATTTGCAGGTTCGCCAACTTGCAGTAAGGCTGGTTCAGCACCTCTCGAATTTTGGCCTGGGGGGTTCCCACCGGCAGGGTTAACAACTGAGCTAAATGCTGTTTGGAAATCAGCGTTTTTGCCTGCACCATTTCCTGACAGGGTTCACCTGTCCGCTTCCAGAAGCCGAAGGAGGGCAACCCATTCAGCTCCAGGAAAATGACGCCAGCCATCAGGGTGGAACTGGCGATCGCCAGCCCCTTGGTCATGACATTCGCCAGAGGAAGGTTTTCCATGAGGGTTCTCCACACCATCAGTTGAAATCGCATCACAGAAATCAGTCACCCAGAAATCAGTCACCCAGAAATCAGTCTCCCAGACAGGCAACCAACGGTCGGCAGGCAGCCATTAGTCTGGTTTTGCGT
This sequence comes from uncultured bacterium, assembly GCA_964494755.1. Lineage (GTDB taxonomy): Bacteria > Cyanobacteriota > Cyanobacteriia > Leptolyngbyales > Leptolyngbyaceae > CAZBTL01. Next base: position 2,270 of record CAZBTL010000043.1, read on the forward strand.
AGGTCGTTAGCAGATTGGTGTGCCGTCAGAGCCGACCACCCAGCAACAGGCCCAGCATGATCAGGAACAGCCGGTAGACTGAAATGGCTCCCGCCTTGGGAACATAGAGGGCTAACAAAACTGCAATCGCCGCTGGCAACAACATTGACAACTGCATTACTGGCCCCAAGGCCGGGTTCAAGGTCACCAGCAGCTTAAAAGCAACCCGCGCCACCGCTGCCACCACCACCCACAACAGGGCATCTCCGATTCGATCCAGTGGTTTGGCAGGGAGTTGCAACCAACTGCGGAGGCGATAACTCCAGGCGAAGAGCAACGCTTGACCAGGAAATTGACCCTGGCTGGGACGGCGTCCCTGAGCCGGACGGTGGTTTGGGCCCCTGGCTGCGGTTGGAGCCGATACGGTGGCGGCGCCCCGGTTGGCCAGATAGCGCAACACCTCGGCTGCGGTCTCTGCATCTTGCTCAGCTTGCTGCCAGTTGGGGATAGGTGGACGGGGCCAACTGGGTGTAGGGGCAGGCGGTGTTGCAGTTCGATACTGAGACCCAGCGACTGGCGCAACCGGTGCGTGGAAGGGTCGATTCAAATCGGGGGCCAGCGCCTTAGTTGGTTCTGTCGGAGCCCACCGTTCCTCTGCTTGTTCCTGCAAAATATCTGCTTCCAGCTCGGCCAGCATCTGCCGGATCTGGGCCGCCTTGGCCTGGAGATATTCCGTGTCAGCCTGGGCCAGTTCCCGATCGCTCAGACGCTCCAAGACGTTGCCGACTCCAGGCTTCGCTCCAGACCTGGCAGACAATTCCGCTGGGAAAAATTGCTGTTGTTGCTGAGTGGCGACTTGTTGCTGGAAGGACTGACGCTGCGCCGTGCGAGCTACCAACAACTGGTTAATCCGTTCAACATAAGCCTCCAGGCATTTCACCTCTTCCAGCGTTAGCATTTGCATACCCTCCCGCACTTGCCTCAGAGCCTGAGAGGCTTTCTGGTTGGCCTGGGGTGCAACCGATTGGCGTTTGGCAGGGGCCTGGGCTTTCCGTTTGGCCGCAGATCGAGCGATCGTCATATCTTCCTGCCACCCGTCCAGGGTCTCGGCAGGTCGGCTGGGCATCCGTTCGACAATGCCGGGCTCGCGTCGATCCGGTAACTGCCAGTCTTCCGGCTTAACCACAACCGGTTTACACGCCAGATTGTGCTCCGTTTCCAATGCCCGTACTGTTGACAATCGCTTGACCTGTCGTTCATTCATAGCGGGGACTCGTTCAACGGGGAACTGCATAGTACGTTTGAACTGAATCCTAGTATAGTACACCTGTATCAAAACAGATCAAGTTCTTCTAAAGAAAATCTAAAACTTGCACGCCTCCCTGTCCCTGTCGCTTCTCGGCAGAGTCGCCGACAAAGCAAGCAAGGAGAAGCGGCTGTAACCCCCTGCCTCTGCTGGTTTAATGCCGTCTCGCTATTGATTCCTACTGGCCGCTGCAGCACCCAGGTTGAAATCGGAGGCTGAGCATAGTAGTCAGTCAACGCTGGATGTTTGCCTTCACGGCAAGGATGTCAGGGTCTGGCTAGGTTTGCCAGTTCCTTATTCCCTGGCCCTGATTTCCCCGGCCCTGATTTACCTGGTCCATCGTTAGCTAGCCAGAACTGTCCTAACTCTCCGGGGCTGCTCCAACCTTAGTATTGGTTGCAGGTACGGCAGACGGTTGGCCTGACAGTCTAAAGCGTCCGTACTTGTAATAAGCGGCGCAGGCTCCTTCCGAAGAAACCATGCAAGCGCCGATCGGATTCTCCGGGGTGCAGGCGGTGCCAAACACTTTGCATTGCCAGGGTTTCAGTACTCCTTTAAGAATCTCACCACACTGACAGGCCCGATGGTCAGCCACCTGTTGACCGGGAATGAAAAATTGACGCTCGGCATCAAACTGGGCATACTCCGGGCGGATCTGGAAACCCGAGTGGGGAATATCGCCCAAACCTCGCCACTCGAAGGCTGAACGCACCCTAAAGACTTGCTGCAGGGCCGCCAGCGCCACCGCATTACCCGCGGCTGGCACCAGGCGGGTGTACTGGTTTTCCACTTGATGCCGGCCCTCAACGAGCTGTTGTAGAACCATCCAGATGGCCTGCAGCAGATCGACTGGCTCAAACCCCGACACGACCAGGGGCCGGTGATACTGCTCGGCAATGATCTGGTAGGGTTCCAGCCCAATCACCGTACTGACATGGCCGGGACCGATAAACCCGTCCAGTTGTAGGTCGGGGTTTTGCAATAAGGCTTCCAGGGCCGGCACCACCAGAACATGGTTACAGAACAGGCTGAAGTTCTGGATGCCTTCCTGCTCGGCCTGGAGGACGGTCAGGGCGGTGCTGGGGGCCGTGGTTTCAAAGCCGATCGCAAAAAAGACCACTGGCTGGGCTGGATTTTCCCGGGCGATCTGCAACGCATCCAGAGGGGAATAGACCATGCGAATGTCAGCGCCCTGGGCTCTTGCCTGCAACAGCGTGGATTGGGATCCTGGCACCCGCATGGCATCGCCGAAAGTGGTGAAGATGCCCCCTGGCTGCTGGGCGATCGCAATGGCATCATCCAACCGTCCCCTGGGCATGATGCAAACCGGACAGCCAGGACCATGCACCAGTTCCAGGCAATCGGGCAATAGCCGCTCCAGGCCGTACTTGAAAATGGCATGGGTGTGGCCGCCGCAGACTTCCATCAGTTTAATTGGTCGGCCCCAGTCAGCCGCCAGTTGTTGCGCCAGGGGGGTAATTTGCAGCAGCAGAGCTTGGGCCGCCTGGGGGTTGCGAAACTCATCCACGTATTTCATGCGGGGACTTCCCTCCAATGGGTCTGTTTGAGTCAGGCTGACATCGTTGTAGTCTGGGTTTCCTGGAGTTGGCGCAGCAGTTCCAGGGTTTCTCTGGCGTCGGTTTCATCCAGCCGGTTCAGGGCAAAGCCCACATGCACCAGCACCCAATCGCCCAGACAGTCCTCTACGGCATGGTCGTCATCCACAATGCAGGCAATATTGACCTGCCGCCTCACGCCGCCTACTTCCACCACCGCCAGGTGGTGAACCGGGTCGGTAATGGCCACAATTTGACCGGGAATGCCTAAACACATAATGCCTTTCCTTTTATGACAATGGCCGTTTCAGAGTTGCCTGGGCCGCCGCGATCGCAGCCTGCCCCAGGGCCAACCCTCCATCATTGGCGGGCACTTGTTGGTGCAACAGGACAGTTAAGCCCCGTTGAGTGAGATGTTGGCGCACCTGTTCCTGCAAGATCTGGTTTTGGAAGACACCGCCGGTCAAGGCCACCTGCTCGAAGCCATGCTGATCCTGCAAGGTCTGAACCAGGCTGGCGATCGCCGCCGCCAGACCCAGGTGGAAGCGGGCCGCCATCCAAGATCGGGGCACTCCCTGCTGTAAATCGGCTAGGAGGGCCTGCCACAACGGTCGGGGTTCCAGCATGAGCACGCCTGAGGGGAGGCGATCGATGGCGAAGGGATAGGCCGAAGTCATTGACTGGTGCAGACTATCGGCATCCGTTAATGCTTCCAGTTCCACTGCTCCCTGGCCTTCGTAGCTGGCCTGCTCCCGACAGATCCCAAGAGCTGCTGCTACTGCGTCAAACAGGCGACCGGCGGAGGATGCCGGAGTGGCATTGATTCCCCTAGCGGACAGTTGCTCCAGCAGCGATCGCGGCTGTCGATCCAGGAAAGTCAGCAGTTCCAACTCGCCATACTGGTGGTGCAGGGCTTGCCAGGCCGCTTCTCCGGAGCCAAAGGCCGCCTGCAGGTGGGCGTAGGTGTTGCGCCAGGGTTGGTAGATGGCCTGGGCTCCCCCCAACAGGGCAATCGGTTTGAAATGGGCCAATCGGGTGAACTGACGGTAGTCTGCCAGCAGAAATTCACCGCCCCACAAGCTGCCATCCAGACCGTAGCCCAGGCCATCCAGCGCAATACCCAAGATGGCTTCCGTCTCCAAGGGCACCCCGTTGTCGATCAGGCAGGCGGCCACATGGGCGTGGTGGTGTTGCACCGACTGCAGCGACACCGTTTCACGGGCAGACTCGGCCCACTGCCGACCGAACTTGGTTGAAAGATACTCTGGATGCTGATCCACGGCCAGCACCTGGGGCTGATGTTCTAGCAACCGCAGGTACAGATCGAGGGTTTGCTGATAGGCGGCAAAGGCTGCTGCGTTTTCCAGGTCGCCCAGATGTTGAGACAGGATCGCTTCTCCCTGGCGCAGCAGACAAATGGTGTTCTTCAGCTCGCCACCCAAACCCAGGATGGCCGGAGTCTGTTCAAATCCCGGTGGTAACCGCAGGGGGGCCGGGGCATAGCCTCTGGCCCGGCGTAGGATCTGGACCCGATCGCCGCTGACTCGCACCACCGAGTCGTCCACCCGGTTGACGATCTCCCGATCGTGCAGCAGCCAGTAATCAGCAAGGGCGCTTAACTGCTGACGGGCTTCCTGATTGCCAATACATTGCGGCTCGTCGGCGCGATTGCCGCTGGTCAGCACAATCGGATGCTCCAGGTGTTTCAGGATCAGGTGGTGCAGGGGCGAGTAGGGCAGCATAAAGCCCAGGCTGCGCAGTCCAGGGGCGATCGCTGGGGAAAGGGCAGGCGTTACAGCGAACGGTAGTTGATCTAACAGCACAATGGGGGCGGCAGGACTTGCCAGCAGCGCCCGTTCCCGGTCGCCCACGGCGCAGTAGCGCTCAATCACGGCTAGATCCCGCGCCATCAGGGCAAAGGGTTTGTGGTAGCGGTGTTTGCGCTGACGCAAGCTTTGCACCGCCCAATCATGGGTGGCATCACAGGCCAGGTGGATGCCGCCAATTCCTTTGATGGCCACAATTGCTCCCTGCACCAGCAGATCTCTTACCTGGTCCAAGCTCTCCAGGGGCAGGCGATCGCCCCCACCATCCTCTAACCAGACCTGGGGACCGCAGACCGGACAGGCGATCGGCTGGGCATGGAAACGACGGTTGCTGACCTCGGCATAGTCCCGCTGACAGTCGGGACAGAGGGGAAAGGCGGCCATGCTGGTGTGGCGGCGATCGTAGGGAATGGCCCGCACAATACTGAGCCGGGGACCGCAGTGGGTGCAGTTGGTGAAGGGATAGCCAAACCAGCGGCTACGGGGATCCAGGATCTCCGCTCGACACTGGGGACAGGTAGCGGCATCTGGGGGAAGGGTGGTGTGAACGGGGCTGCCCAGGCTGGCGCTGATGGTAAACGTGGGGACCTGGATGGCATCAGGGGACAGGGGTTGACAGTGAATCGACTCAATTCGGGCCAGCGGTGGGCATTCCTGCTGCAACCGATGCACAAAAGTTGCCAGTGCGTGGGCAGAACCGGCCGCCCGAATCAGGACGCCTTCGCCATCGTTGCAGACCTCGCCCCGCAGCCCGCATTCTACAGCCAATCGATATACCGTCGGTCGAAAGCCCACCCCCTGAACCGTGCCCCGAATCCGGATGGATTGGGCAATGGCTCTGTCACTTGGAGACAGGGGCGCGATGCTGTCGGCAGAACCAGGATGGACCAGATGGAACAGTATCATAACCCCTTTAGGTTAGAACCGGCCTCTGGACTGGAATGGCGATCGCTACAATCTTTTTACATTCCAGCGATCGCTCATCCTCTCTGGAAATTGGTTCCCAGGCTGATCAGGGCTGGATGGCAGTTCCCTGCCCCCAGGCTGAAACCCCGACGCTGCAAACGTTTCGTCCCAGAGCCAGGGATTGGGGCAAATCGGTCAGCCTGAGCAACAAGTGATACAATTGAACAGGTTTTATCACCGTTGCTGAAACCACAATTCGGACAGCTATTCGCACCCCTGCCCTGGGTTCAGTAGCTGCGTTTTAGTTTTTTGGAGTCTTCTTCATGACTTTCTCCCAGGAGTTGCCCCAAGACCGGATTATTCCAACGGATCTGCGCAACGAGATGCAGCGGTCTTACCTGGAATACGCCATGAGCGTAATTGTGGGGCGAGCCTTGCCCGATGCCCGAGATGGCTTAAAGCCGGTGCATCGCCGCATCCTCTATGCCATGCATGAATTGGGTCTAACTCCGGATCGGCCCTACCGGAAATGCGCCCGGGTGGTCGGGGAAGTGCTCGGTAAATACCACCCCCATGGCGATACCGCGGTTTACGACGCCCTGGTGCGGATGGCCCAGGATTTTTCCATGCGCATGCCCCTGATCGATGGGCATGGCAACTTCGGCTCGGTGGATGATGATCCGCCTGCAGCCATGCGATACACGGAATGCCGCCTGCGATCGCTCACCACGGACGCCCTATTGCAGGACATTGAGTCTGAAACCGTTGATTTTATTGACAACTTTGACGGTTCCCAACAGGAGCCGGTGGTCCTGCCAGCCCGGGTGCCCCAACTGCTGCTGAATGGCTCCTCTGGTATTGCCGTCGGTATGGCCACCAACATTCCCCCCCACAACCTGGGTGAACTGATTGATGGGGTAGTGGCCCTGATCCACAATCCGGAGATCAGCAACGCCGAACTGATCCGCATTATTCCGGGTCCCGACTTTCCGACTGGGGCTCAGATCCTGGGGACCTCCGGCATTCGGGAAGCCTATAGCAGTGGCCGGGGTTCTATCGTCATGCGCGGTGTGGCCAGCATTGAAACCATTGAACACCGGGGGCGGCCTGACCGGGAAGCCATCATCATTACCGAACTGCCTTACCAGACCAACAAGGCGGCATTGATCGAGAAGATCGCCGAAATGGTGAATGAACGGCGACTGGAAGGAATTTCGGACATTCGGGACGAGAGCGATCGCGATGGCATGCGGATCGTCATCGAACTTAAGCGGGATGCCTATCCCCGTGTAGTGCTGAACAATCTCTACAAACAGACGCCATTACAAACCAACTTCGGGGCCAACATGCTGGCCCTGGTCAATGGCGAACCCCAGTTGTTGTCCCTGAAGGACTTCCTCAGCGTTTTCCTGGACTTCCGGATTGAGACGATTACCCGCCGCACCCGTTATCAGCTCCGTAAGGCAGAAGAACGAGACCACATCCTGCAGGGGTTACTAGTGGCCCTGGAGAACCTGGATGCCATCATCGCCCTGATTCGCGGTGCGGCTGATACCGCCACGGCTAAGCAAGAACTAATGGCCTCCTATCAGTTGTCGGAAGTGCAAGCGGACGCCATCCTACAAATGCAGTTGCGCCGGTTGACGGCCCTGGAGGCGGACAAGATTCACCAGGAGCATGAAGAGTTACAACGCCGGATTGCTGATCTACAAGATATCCTGGCCCGGCGAGAGCGCATCTTGGAAATGATCGAAACGGAACTGGCCGAGTTGCGCCAGAAGCATGCCTCGCCCCGACGCACGGTGATCGAGCAATCGGAAGATGAAATTGGCGACACCGACTTGATTGCCAATGAAAAGGCGGTCATCCTGTTGACGGAACAGGGCTATATCAAACGCATGCCGGTCAATGCCTTTGAGGCCCAAAACCGGGCCACCCGCGGCAAGTCGGGCACCCGCATGAAGGAAGATGATGCGGTAGAGCATTTCTTCACCTGTCGGGACCACGACAGTATCCTGCTATTCAGCAACCGGGGCGTGGTTTATTGCCTTAAGGCCTACCAGATTCCCACTGGCTCCCGTACTAGCCGGGGTACTCCCATCGTGCAACTGCTGCCTATCCCTCGGGATGAGAAGATCACCTCAATCATTCCGGTAACAGAGTTTAGCCGTGACGAATATCTGGTCATGCTGACCTGCAATGGCTATATCAAAAAGACCGCACTGGCAGCCTTCAGTAATATCCGCACCAATGGCCTGATTGCCATTTCCCTGGAAGATGCGGATCAATTGCGCTGGGTGCGGCGGGCTCGGGCTGAGGACAGCATTATTATTGGCTCCAGTCAGGGCAAAGCGATTCACTTCCGGGCTAACCACGAACAACTGCGACCGTTGAGTCGGGCCACTCGCGGGGTGCGGGCTATGAACCTGCGAGAGGGCGATCGCCTGATTGGCATGGACATCCTGCCATCTCAGATTGTGGCCGATCTGGCTCCAGCGCTGGAATCTGAAGCGGTGGAGGATGAAGCTACCCAGGAAGAAGCTGATCTGTCTACCCAACTGGGCCCCTGGATGCTGGTGGTGACCATGGGTGGGTATGGCAAGCGGGTGCCCGTCTCCCAATTCCGGTTGCAAAACCGGGCCGGTATGGGTCTGGTGTCGACCAAGTTCCGGAGGGCGGGGGACCAGCAAGCGGCCCTGCGGATCGTCAACGAAGGGGATGAGATCATGCTGGTGACCAACCGGGGTATCATCATCCGCCAGTCCGCCAATGCCATTTCTTCCCAGTCTCGTTCGGCAACGGGGGTGCGGCTGCAACGGCTGGATGAAGATGACGCGATCGTGGCTGTTGCAGTGGTGCCGCCTTCCACGGGGGAAGCGACGGATGAAGAGGCGGTCGATGAAGCAGTCGATGAAGCAGTCGATGGAGGCGACGTCAGTGACGACCCGACGACGGAGGACGAAGAGACCTGAATAATCCATCAATCAGTCTGAAACATGACCCCCTAGTCCTGTTGTTTTTGCTTAGATAGGGATAGACAAGCATCAATACTTTGTATGGTTTCCTCCGTGCAAATTCGATAGATCAAGGGGTAAACAGAGTATGTACGGCTACTGGTGGGGACTTTGGAAAGCTGGGTTCGATCTGGCCCTGGATCTGGGTGATACGGCAACTCGGTTGAATCAGCTTTATCTGGACCTGTTTTGGCCTCAGTCCGAGCAGTTGGGCTTGCGCCGATTGCCACCGGCTGCAGATTCGCAATTTGCCCCCCTGCCAACCCGCGAGTCCCCTGAACACCAGGTTCAGACTGCGTTTTCCCACTATCTGGCGGAACAGGGGCATCCCGGTGAAATTGAAATTAATCGGGTAGCGGTGGTCAAAGACTATGCCTTGCTGGATTGGTGGACGGGCGAACAGGGTAGCGGTGGCGCTGCGGCCCTGGTTTATCAAGATCAAGGCTGGCGAGTGCTGCGGGTGTCTAATGGCAAGCTAACCCTCAAAACCTTGCTGGAAGCCCGAATTCCCCGAGCGATCGCAACTCAACTGCTGGATCGGGTATTCCCTTACTGGCGCAACTGACCCCACTGCCGATACTCAGCTAATCCTTAGCCAAATCGCCGCAGCGGGTAGAGGTCAAATAAGCTAACGATCAGCGACTGCAGTGCCTTGCCTTCGTGGGCCACCATGGGCACCTTCCAATGATGGGGGCGACAATAGATAAACTCAATCAGGGACTGACGGTGAGCGATCGGGTCTAGGAATTGGCAACCAATGACATCCTTGATCCGAACAACTTCGGCAGCCAGTTTGAGAGGGGCTGCGGGAATCGAGAGGGTCAATACCTGCCCGATTTGCAATGGTTTTGCAATGGATAGTGGCAGAGCCGCACCTAGTTCTGACAGATCCACAAGGTGCGATCGCGCTTCAACCTGCTTTTCCCCATCCATCCAGATCAACTCAAACTCATCCGAACAGGGAATTCGTTCCGCCGCCCGTTGCTCAACTGGTGGATCAATGCCAGCCAGAATCGTCAATCCCAGGACCATTGAGTTCCATCCCGTCCACAAAACATTGATGACGTGGGACTGGCCAGTGTAACCCAGCCATCCAGGCGCCAACAGACTGAAAGCAAACAAAATAAAATTAATCGAAAACAGTAACAGTACTGGAGCCATGAGGCGAAAATCGATGCTGGCGTGATTCTGGGTGACCCCTTTTGGGGTTACCTTAAATTTCACTTTGGCGTTCGGCCTTAGCAAGGTATTCACGACCATGGGCACCAGATGAAAACATTGCAGCGCATTGTAGACATAGGAAACCAACACAGTCCGACTGCCGACAACCCAGGAAATACAGATCAGGCCAGCAACATAGTTGGGCAACCAGTAGTAAATGATCTCTGGCACCTGAACGTTCATGGCCCGCATGCCCAGCAGAATAAACAGGACGGGTGCAATATACCCAACCGACTGGGTTGCCTGGTCAATCCAATACAGCGCTCCAGATGCGTGATTGAGCCGCTGAATCAAGGTCAGACCCGGAAGGTTGAGCGGGTTATCCTTGCCAAAAAAGGTTTTGAGCGTGCCTTCACCCCAGCGAATCCGCTGCACCAAATAGGCTCCTAAGTTTTCAGGCGCAGCCCCCAAACTCAGCATCTCATTCAAATAGATGGTGCGGTAGCCTCTGGCCTGGAGCTTAAATCCGGTAATCCAATCTTCAACGATAGTGCCAGTAGGCACACCCCCAATTTCATCCAGATGGGCTCGACGGATGACAGTAGAGGTTCCGGTGCAGATGCAACTATTGGTAAAGTCTCGCCCCGATTGGATGATGCTATAAAACGTGGTCTGTTCATGGGGCAAGATGTCACCTCCCAGGTTCAACTGGGGCGGGTCCGGATTGTAGAAGTTTTGGGGAGTCACCACCATGGCAACTTCCGGCTTTTGGAATAGTGGAATAGTACGTTGCAAAAAGTGATTGAGGGGAATAAAGTCAGCATCAAAGACCACGACAATTTCACCCGTAGCATACTTCAAGCCATTGTTCAGGTTGCCAGCTTTAGCGTGGGCTCCATCCGGGCGAGTCAGATACTGACAGCCCAAGCGTTCAGCTAATACGGCAGCTTCCGGCCGTTTACCATCATCCAACAACCAAACTTTTTTATTGTCATAGTGCATGGCCAGGCAGCCAGTTAAGGTTCGTTCCAGAACATCGAGGGGTTCATTGTAGGTGGGCACCAGAATATCCACACTGGGTTGGTAATCGCCATTTTGTACCGCTACCGATAGGCGATCGACTTCTGGTGTATGGTTGGTTCGCTTCAGGGTTTGGTAGCTGATGAAGGTCACGTTGAGAATTGCGATCAATTCCATCAGCAATACGGCCAGACAAATGGGGCCGCTGTACCAATCCAACACCAGGGTACTGGTTATGCGCCAGTAAAGGTAACGGATATTCAATGCCGAGGCGGCGACAGTCAGACCGACTTTGAGCCATAACGGGGGAATTGGGAACACCGATCGAGAAATCAGGGTAATTCCTAACACGTAAATCAACGGCAGCCAAGTGTCAGTTTCGCTAACAACGCCCCTGACCGTGCCCGATAGCATGAGCCAAATCTGCAGGCCAAAACTGCTTACCCCTGTCAGCATGAAAAACTTCCAGATTTGGAAATTGATTGGGTTATCGGCAGTCTGGTTTGAGGACACGCTCGCTGACTGGTCGGTCTGCCCATGTGAATGGTTTCTCCACGACCAGATGGTTTTTGACATGGTCTGGTGCACAAAACAAATCAGCTTGGTCAGAGGAGCAGCCATCTCACGAGTCTCGCTTGAGTCATGGGCATCGACTGTTTTTGGATTGATTAAGGATGCCTAAACGGCATGGTTCTAAAACCACCAATGGAAAAGAGAGCCTTTACCGATCTTGACTGTTGCCAACTGGCCCACACTGCAAAGGTTGGAATAGCGGGAGTGGGGTTGCATCAGAGTAGTTACATCGTCCAGCTCAATACGGATCTGGGCATATTGCTGTCCATCCAGGTTGGGTGGGGTTACGGCAGCATCCAGTCCTAACTGTTGTGTTCCTGTTAAATAGGACCGAATCGTTTTGACCTGACCTTCCAGATGCAGTTTATACCCGCGCAGTTCTACTTCGGCGAGACTGCCAATTTTCACTCGCCCTAAATCATCAATGTTGACAAATGCATCGACCCACAGATTTTGACAATCAACTAATTTGACCAGGGGCTGACCGGGAATAATCTGATCGCCGTTTTGCACCAGGACTTCCCAAACAATGCCTGGGCTAGCGGTGATGACTTTATAGTTGGAAGAGCGGAGGAGTTGGGCGACAGCCTTTTCTTTCTCGCGAATTCGGATCTGCAGGTCTGACATATCCTGTACCAGCGCTGCGATCGCTTGCTGTTGGGATGGCGATTGGGCTGAGTCTGGCAAAGTCTGAGATGCCTGCTGGGAGCGGAGTAACTCCGTTTTGTATTGTTGTTGTTTATATTGTTGTTGCGCCAGTTGCAACGCCGCCGCCACTACCTTGCTCTGTGCTACTCCCACTTGATTTTGTCTGCTCTCATAATCACTCTGTACCTCATCAGCCGCTGCTTGCGAAATGGCCCCTTGCGTGGCAAGTTCATTGAATCGTTCGGCCTTGATGCGGAACTGCTCCGCAGCAGCCTCCGCAGTGGTTAACTCAAACTGGGACTGAATCAGACTCTGTTCTGCCAACTGTGTAGCCAACTCAGCCTGGTTCAATTCCAATTTCAGACGAGACTGAGCATCCGTTAAGTTGCGTAATTGCTCTAGCTGAATTCGTGAGTGTAAAACGGGCAACTTAGCCTTCTCAATAGCCAGATCCATTTGGGCATTCCGCAAAGCATCCGCCCCAGATAGATTATTCACAATTTGCATCAGTAATTCTTGGGCAAAGACGGGTTGTCCTGATTCCAGACGTCGCTCTAGATAGACCTGGCCTGCGACTGGAGAATTCAGTGAAATAATTTTGCCGTTTACAAATGCTTTAACTGCTGTTACTGCCCTCACAGTTTCGTTGGCTTTTGCGAAACCAATGCCGAGCAGACTGACGCCAGCCGCCAATAAGATAACCCGATTCAACAAACCGGACAAATATTTCATCAGAGGATGAAACTTCTCAAGCTAAGTAGACACACACCTATGCCTATTTATACTCGCTTTCAAAGATAAAAAATTACTTTGGTATCGAAAAACAATCTGGGACTTTCATCTCTTGGGATGAATTTTTACTTGTCAGGTTTGCGTGGCTGTCGGGCCTGATGCCAGTGGGAATGCGATTCCGTTGTAGGTTGCTTTTTAGGGACAAATTATAGAATTGTCAACATGTCGGCAAATCACACTCATTCAGGCTGCTGGGAAACGGTTAGACCCCGGCGATAGGTTGGTATTTCGTGACTGTCCATGCCATGGATCTATCCCCCCTCTCCGCAGGCTGGTTCTATTGAATACTGGCGGTGTTCTGGAATACTGAAATCTAGCTGCTGGAAGGAAATTGGGATGGGTCAGCCTGGAGGGAAACCGAGCGCGATCGCATGCCGATACAATGGGAAGCAACCATTATCCATTCCGTTCCATGCTGGCCCAGACAAGCGATCGCAATTGGCACCCCGTGATTGAGCAGTTGGCGGCGATCGTGGGCGTCCGAAATGTGGTTCGCCGCAAGGAAGAACTGCTGGTGTATGAATGTGACGGGCTGACCAGTTATCGCCATCGGCCCGCTGTCGTGGTGTTGCCGCGGTCAACTGAAGAGGTGGCGGCGATCGTCAAGATCTGCCATCAACAACAAATTCCCTTTGTGGCAAGAGGTTCGGGAACCGGCCTGTCCGGTGGCGCCTTGCCGATGGAGGATTGTGTCCTGATTGTGACTTCACTGATGAAGCGCATTCTGGACATCGATCTGGAAAATCAGCGGGTTGTGGTTGAACCAGGCGTGATCAATAGCTGGGTCACCCAAGCCGTCAGTGGCGCAGGCTTCTACTATGCTCCCGATCCCTCCAGTCAGATTATTTGTTCGGTCGGCGGCAATGTGGCGGAAAACTCCGGTGGCGTGCACTGCCTCAAGTATGGGGTCACCACCAACCATGTCCTGGGTTTGAAACTGGTTTTGCCCGATGGCTCAATGGCGGATGTAGGTGGGCCGGTGCCGGAAATGCCGGGATATGACCTGACGGGTCTCTTTGTTGGGTCGGAAGGAACCCTGGGCATTGCCACGGAAATCACCCTAAAAATCCTGAAAACGCCTGAATCCATTTGGGTTCTGTTGGCCGACTTCACCAGCGTAGAAGCTGCCGCCGCCACCGTTTCCGACATTATCAGCGCCGGTATCATTCCTGGCGGTATGGAAATGATGGATAACCTAAGCATCAATGCGGTGGAAGATGTGGTGGCAACCAATTGCTATCCCAGAGATGCGGCAGCCATTTTGCTGGTCGAAGTGGATGGGCTGGAGGTAGAAGCGGCAGCCAACAGCCAGCGGGTGGCTGCAATCTGCTACCAAAACGGAGCCCGCCAAGTGCGAATTGCCACCGATCCAGATGAACGCCTGATTCTCTGGAAAGGGCGTAAGGCTGCCTTTGCTGCTATGGGCAAGATCAGCCCCGACTACTATGTTCAGGATGGCGTGATTCCCCGCACTAAGCTGGAATATGTGTTGCAGGAAATTGCCAACCTGGGTGACCACTATGGCTATTACGTGGCCAATGTGTTCCATGCGGGCGATGGCAATTTGCATCCCCTGATTCTGTATGATAATGCGGTGCCTGGCGCCCTAGAAAAGGTAGAGGCGCTGGGCGGCGCCATTCTGAAGCTGTGTGTCCAGGTGGGGGGCAGTATCTCTGGCGAACACGGTATTGGAGCGGACAAACGCTGTTATATGCCCGAAATGTTTACGCCAACCGATCTGGAGACGATGCAGTGGGTCCGACAGGCCTTTGACCCCACCCAAATTGCCAATCCTGGCAAGATTTTTCCGACTCCCCGCACCTGTGGTGAGGCGGCCAGATCTGATGGAGCTAAACAGTTTGAGGCCGTCGAGCGGTTTTAAGCCAAGTGGGGGTGTGTTCTGTTGTAGAGTGACAGGGTGTTCTAGGGTGTGGATCTGCCTGATTTTGCTGTTATTCCATGATTAGGAGCGTCCATGACTGGCACTTTTATCGCTGCGCCCGCTTTGGAGGCCTATCGCCAAGAATTTCCGGCCCTACAGAACAAAGCTTATTTCAACTATGGCGGCCAGGGACCCATGCATCAGTCGGTTATGGCTACCATTCAGGAATCGTTTCAGCACATTCAACGCCAGGGCCCTTTTTCCGGTGAGGTGAATGTCTGGGTGACCGAAGAAGCCGATCGCACCCGCACGGCGATCGCCCAAGAGTTGGGTGTGACAGCCGACAGTATCAGCCTCACAGAAGATGTCACCGTTGGCTGTAATATTGCCCTGTGGGGCATCGATTGGCAGATTGGGGATCATATCCTGCTGTCCGACTGTGAGCATCCTGGCATTGTGGCAGCGGTGCAGGAAGCCCAGCGACGGTTTGGCCTGGAGGTATCCATCTGTCCCCTGGAGGCGACGCTCAACCAAGGGGACCCGGTGGCGGCGGTGGTCAGTCATCTGCGGCCCAACACTCGTCTAGTGGTGTTGAGCCATATTCTGTGGAATACCGGCCAGGTGCTGCCCTTAGCGGAAATTGTGGCTGCCTGCCATAGCTATTCCATCACCCGGCCCGTCAGGGTTTTGGTAGATGCGGCCCAGTCAGTGGGGGTATTGCCCCTGGACCTGCAGGCATCCCAGCCAGACTTTTATGCGTTTACCGGCCACAAATGGTGGTGCGGCCCGGAGGGCGTCGGTGGGTTATATGTTCGACCAGAGGTGCGAGATAGCCTGGCTCCCACCTTTGTTGGCTGGCGCAGTATTGTGACCGATGGTCAGGGCAAGCCCACGGGCTGGAAACCGGATGGCCGTCGCTATGAAATCGCAACTTCGGCCTATCCCCTCTATGCTGGACTGCGGCAGGCGATCGCCCTGCACCAGAAATTTGGCTCGGTTGAGGACCGTTACCAACTGCTGCTCGACCTGAGCCGAAGGCTCTGGCAACAGCTAGGGCAGATTCCTGGCGTGGTGTGTTTGCGCCATAGTGAACCCCAGGCGGGTCTCGTTTCTTTCCAGGTGCCGGGTCGGTCGCACAAACAACTGGTGAGTTTCCTGGAGTCTCACCGGCTGCTGGTGCGTACTATTCTGAATCCTGACTGTGTGCGCGCCTGTGTCCATTACTTCACGCTGGAGTCGGAAATTCAGCAGTTGGTGGATGGGGTGCAGCAGTTTCTCAAGCAAGACTGATTGGCGGCAGCCCAATTGGTAAGCCACCGTCATCAACCAAGGGCATCAACCGTTACACAGGTTGATCGGGAGTTTGCTGGGGATCCATCCTCTAGCGATGGTCCCACTGAAATTCAGCCAGGATCCATAAATTTCCTGCCATAAAAACCCCGGTCAGGAGAAATTGCCAGGTTGGCAGAACCGTTAACAGGGGCACCAGGAGCCAATGGGTGATGCCGGTTAAGGTGAGGGCTTGTGACTGCATGCCCCAACCCGAAACAAGGTAACCCAACCCACTGATGCCCAACCAGAGGGTGCACAAATGCATCAATAGGGTACTTTGGACCATGAAGACGCCATAGTTTGTCAGACAGAGGCCGCCCACCATGAGCAGGCACCAGACTCCCAAAATCCAGCGACACTGCTTGGCGGTGGCCCAGGCCCAGGCTAACCAACTGGTGATGATGGTGGTAGCTAGGGACAGGGCGGACCAGGCGATCGCTTGGGTTTTCCAGTCTAGCGGCACAAATTGGGCGGTGACAAAAATCAGGGCGATCGCCCCACCCCAGAGCAAAAGGGCCTGATCTAAGCGGGTGTAATAGGTGAATAACCCTCTTCTATCCGAGCGCCCCCAGCGAATTCGTACCACACCCTGGAGATCTGCCGGATCGGCCAAGTCTTGTTTGAAGCGAAAAATTGGAGCTTGAGGCTCAAGCGGGATCATGTTAAACGCTGTTGTTCTAAGGATTTTTACAAATATTAACAGATCGCTCCGGTTGGTAGCTTTTCGGTCATTATGCAGGGATAGCGCATACGCAGAGGTGTGTCGTGACGACGATTTACTTTGGCACCAACCGAAAACCCAATCGACAAGCGAATCCGGATGACTTTGGCGACGAATTTAGCTCGGATGGATTGGCCAACCTGCGCTTTGGCAAGGCCGAGGTGTCGGGCTCCAACTTTGAGTCGGTTGCGGTAGAAGTGGCGCGGGAAAATCTGACTGCCCGCACGCCGGTTTTGGGCAGTGATGAAATTTTTGCTGAGGCCCAGGAGCGGGCCAGTGCTGAAGGCCTAGACATTGTGATCTACATCCATGGTTTCAATACGTCCTTTAAGCAGGGCCTACGGACAGCCGCTCAATTGGAAAATCTGTTGATGCAGCCCATGGCTGCGGATATGGCAGACCCGCTCAAATTGATGGTGGTCTTGTTTTCCTGGCCGTCCGACGCGTCTATGTTGCTGACCAAAGCAAGTAGCGCCAAGGATGCGATCGCCTACAAAAACGATCGCATTGACGCCGCGGCTTCGGGCGTTGCCTTTGCCCGTGCTTTGTTAAAGCTGGCTGACTTTATTGCCCAAACGCCTAACTCGGAACGCTGTCAACAAAAGATTCACCTGATTGCCCATAGCATGGGGAATTATGTCCTGCGCCACGCGGTTCAGGAGATCTGCAAACAAGTTGCCCCGCGACTGCCCCGGTTGTTTGACCAAATTTTGATGATGGCGGCTGACGAAGATGACGATGCCTTTGAATTTGACTACAAGCTAATGTATCTGCCTCGCTTCACCCGGCGCACCAGCATCTACTTCAATCGCAACGATCTGGCCCTGTGGGCCAGTGACTCCCTCAAAGGCAATACAACTCGACTGGGAACGGATGGCCCCCTCCATCCCCGCGAACTCCCCCGCAACGCCTATCCCATTGACTGTACAAATGTGGTAGCCGAAACGGTCAAACCAACCGAGCACGGCTATTACATCACCTCCCAGCGAGTCCTGGTTGATATGCGTCGAGTGTTGCGCGGCGAGATTCCCGATGAGATTAAGGGACGCAAATATGTTGCAGAAACGAACCGCTATCGCTTGCTGTCTGACCCCAGTACACCCCAGTAAAGACTATGCTCACAGTCGAACTGGCTTCAGTGCCCTAGGAAAATTGGCTTACCGGCTGATCAGGTGGCGGAATTAGCGGTGCAAGAGTTCTTAGAATTCCATCAAACTGGAGCTCCAGTTGATGTACATCTAGCCAATCAGCTGCTCTTACCAACTGCCCTTGCCTCGGAGGTCAGCCAGTTTCGGGTGGCAGCCATCAGTTCACATCTGCTGAGTAATGCCTGGGCGATCGCCCAATTTGGCTTGGCCGCCATTGATATCGAACCAGATTCCCAGATCGGCACAATTACTCCCACTCACTGAGTCAATGGGTTGCTTAGGGCCCAGACCTTTTGATCTGGATGGGTGAAAATGGAGTTAGCTTCTAAACCAAGTCCATATTGAAAACCGTAGTTCTAGCCCTCACCCCCAGTCCCTCTGCCAAAGGGCTATCCATTACGCAAAAGTCGGTGAAACCCTTGTCGTGTCTGGCTTGTCCACCCTCCGGGAAGAGCAAGCTCCACATGCCCCAGCCCCTTCTCCCATAAAAGGAGAAGGGGAGCCGGAAACTCTTTCCCCTCTCCCAAAATGGGCGCGGGGAGCACA
Organism: uncultured bacterium; assembly: GCA_964494755.1. Lineage (GTDB taxonomy): Bacteria > Cyanobacteriota > Cyanobacteriia > Leptolyngbyales > Leptolyngbyaceae > CAZBTL01. Next base: position 20,680 of record CAZBTL010000043.1, read on the forward strand.
AGGTCTGAGGGCGATTTGAACGAGATCTGCATAAAGGATAGCTCCCAAAGGGCAAGGGGCGCCGGAAAAGACTTCAAAGTCCCTCTCGCGAGGGGAGATGGATTTAGCGTGTAGCTTGCTTCCCTCAGGGTGGGAAACTCCGGGTTTCAAGCTAG
>CAZBTL010000044.1:0-3697 GCA_964494755.1 uncultured bacterium
AGTGCAGACCAATGGCATTAGAGGAAGGCACAACCGCACCGGAGATGATGTTGTTTCCATACAGCAGAGAGCCAGAAACCGGCTCACGGATGCCATCGATATCCACGGGGGGAGCAGCGATGAACGCAATGATGAAGCAGACAGTAGCGGTCAGCAGAGTCGGGATCATCAGCACCCCAAACCAGCCTACATACAGGCGGTTATTGGTGCTGGTCACCCACTCACAAAAACGAGCCCAGCTACTGGATTCGCGCGCTTGTAAGGTTGTTGTCATAGTGATTGATGAGTCCGAAATGATAAAGAGGCAGCCTAAGCCCAAGCTTTGGACCAGGAATTATTGCCTTCACCCCATAATATGAACATCAATTTTTGTTTTTCCAGGGGTTTTTACTACAATTTGTAAAGGCCATTGCAATCTTTCTTCATGAAGCGCCATCTTGTCTTTTCTCCAGAACTTATGCGTGTCAGGTTTTTGAGCGGGGAAATAGTTGAGTCTGTAAGAATATGCAAACCAATAAATTTACAAAACGAAATTTTCACGGCTTTTAAGAAACTGATTTTCCTCTTGGAAAGAAGCTGAAATCCACATTTTCAAGAGCTTTGGGCCTAGCGCTTAAATGTTAAGAATTACTTCAAATAAGATCGAAAATTGAAGTGGTGTTCACATTTCTTTGTGATTTGCCGTAAGCCTGTTTCAATGCTGTTACAGAAAGACTGAGAACTTTGCTTAAACGGGTCTGGACTGGGCAAAAAAGGACTTCCCGTAGGGCCTAGGCTAGTAGATAGGAGGCATCTGGAATGGGCTGGCAGGACTGATGTGATAGCTGAGAAACGATTTACCCCGAGTCAGGCACGGATTGAGTATCAGTATCGTCGTTTGCGCCGTGAACTGATGGGTGGGGTGGCTGCCCTAGTAGGTGTTTTTCTGGTGGGAACCACCTGGTATCACTGGGTAGAGGGTTGGCGTTTGATTGATGCGGCCTACATGACCGTCATTACCCTGGCAACGGTGGGCTTTATGGAGGTCAATCCGTTGGGCGATCGCGGTCGCATTTTCACCATTGTGCTGATTCTGTCTGGGGTGATCAGCATTGGCTACATGATTAACCGGATTTCGGATGCCGTTATTCAGGGCTATTTTCAAGAAGGGTGGCGCTTAGAGCAGTTAAGGCGGGTTATGGAATCACTGTCTGGGCATTACATCATCTGTGGTTTTGGTCGGATGGGCCGACAGATAGCCTTAGAGTTTCAATCTGAAGGGGTTGCCTTTGTGGTGGTTGATTCCGAAATCGACCCGCTGCAAGTGGCTGAACAAATGGGTTTTGTTGCGATTCAGGGAGATGCCACCCTGGATGAAACGTTAATTAAGTTGGGGATTGAACGAGCCCGATGTTTAATTGCGGCCCTCCCATCTGATGCGGAAAATCTTTATACCGTTATTTCGGCTAAAGCTTTGAATACTGGGATTCGGGCGATCGCCCGGGCCAGTGGGGAAGAAGCCATGCAAAAACTGCAGCGGGCTGGGGCTGATGCCGTGATTTCTCCCTACATTACCGGCGGGAAACGGATGGCTGCTGCTGCTCTCCGCCCTCAGGTGATGGATTTCGTGGATGGCATTCTCACCGGCAGCGATCGCACCTTCTATATGGAAGAGTTTCGTCTGGAGCAGCAGGTTTGTCCCTATATCGGTGCAACACTGCGGGAAACTCGTTTGAGAACTCGGACTGGTGTCCTGGTTCTGGCCGTTCGGCGATCGGATGGCACCCTGATCAGCGGTCCTGGCGGCGACACCATTTTGCTGGCAGGAGATCAACTGATCTGCATGGGCACCGCTGAACAACTGCGGTTGTTGAATCAAATCCTCTGTCCATTGCGCTCTAAAAAGCTCCGCCCCCCCAAGCAATCCTAATTGGGAGGGACGGTGACTGATATAGTTCTGCTTCCGGGGTTGCGTGGAATCATCGAGGGGCGGGGTCTTAGTAGCAGCGACCACCATACCGGCAATTGCCCATCGCAGTTGGGGGAACAAGGGTAGTAGTGGCCCAGAACTTGCCAAGAGCGATCATTTTTCAGACGAAATTTATTGAGCCGACTGGGGCATCCTGCATTAGGCTGATTAAAGCCAGACCGGAACCGCTGTCCCATTCGTTTCATCGTCCATGAGACCCTTGCAGATAGCCCCGCCGTTGTATCGATCGCCAAGTCCTGCCCGGATGACTTTGAGGTCAAGCATTAGAGTCTTTTCTCATTTGGGGCCGTTACCCATTCTGACTGCCCTGGCCAGCCTGTTTAGTGGCGTCGTGTCGTTGCCCGCCCAGGCCAATACTCCCTATTGCCAGCAGACACCGGCCCAGATCGCCCAAAAAGAGCAACTCCGCAAGGCTGCTATGCAAGGTGATCCGATCGCTCAAAAGGGCTACCGGGCGATTGTGGCCCAGCATGCAGCCCAACTCCGTCGTTGTCGGCAAAAGACCTGGCCCCAAACCCAAGCTCTGTGGATTCGGCTCTATCCTTGCGATGCCCGTCCCTGGGCTCTGGATACTGTGCTGGATCGCATTGTTAACCGGGGCTATAACCAGATTAATGTCGAGTCGTTTTATAACGGACGGGTGTTATTGCCGGTTAATCAGAACCCAACGGCATGGGACTCGGTGATGGCTGGTTCCGGGGCAGACAATGTGGACCTATTGGATCAGGTGATCCGCAAAGGACGGCAACGGGGCTTAAAGGTTCAGGCCTGGCTGTTTAGTCTGAACTTTGGGGCTGACTATGTGCGGCGAGCTGATAAACAACAAACGATCGCCGAGAATGGCTTGGGCCAGACCAGCCTGACCGCCAATATTATTCCCGGTTTGAGTGTGGAACTGGGCTTGACCAACTCCGATGAAGCCTTTGTTGATCCCTACAGTATGCTGGCTCGCCAGGACTACAGCCAGATGGTGCGGGCGATCGCGCAACGTAAACCCGATGGTATGTTGTTCGACTATATCCGCTATCCCCGTGGATACGGCGGGGCATCCGTTGCCAGCAAGCCCCAGGATCTCTGGATTTATGGCGATGCCTCCCATCAGGTCTTGCTGCAACGCGCCTTTAACTATAAAGGGATGGAACTGATCCAGCGCTTCATGAACCAGGGCTTCATCACTGCGGATGATTTGACCGCATCGGATCAGCTTTATCCCAAGGAACGGGACCCACTCTGGCAGGGACTCAACCCAGCCAAGGCTTCAGTCAAATTACCCACCCTGAAGCGAATTAGCTTGTTGCAGCAGGAGTTGTGGGATCTGGCGGTGGCCCATGCGGCTCAGGGGGTGGTGGATTTTCTGAATGCAGCGATCGCCCCAGTGCGGAATCAAATGCCCGTGGGAGCCGTCTTCTTTCCCGAAGGCAACCTGACCGTTGGCCAGCAGGGCTATGACTCTCGCTTACAATCCTGGGATCGCTTTCCCAGCAATATTAGTTGGCAACCAATGGCCTATGGCGTCTGTGGTGACACCAGTTGCATTGTGGCCCAGGTGCAGCGCGTTCTGCGCATGGCCCCAGCCAGCACCCAGGTTGTTCCAGCTTTAGCGGGAATCTGGCAACAGTCGGTCAGTAACCGGCCTCCCCTGGAAAAACAAATGGCGGCCATTTACCGAGTCGCCCCCCAAATCAAAGGCATTAGCCACTTTGCCTATTCCTGGCAGGAACCCGGTTC
>CAZBTL010000044.1:3797-20647 GCA_964494755.1 uncultured bacterium
TGCGGGTCAAAACAGGCGCGGATCTCTTCCGGTGACAGTTTCTCCTGCACGCGCCCATCCTGGCTGATCAAAGCCTGGAAGTTGCCGTCGGGGTTGTTCCAGGCTTGGTGAGCACAGGATTGCACAATGGCATAGGCCTCTTCCCGCCGCATTCCTTTCTCGATCAGGGCCAACAGCACCCGCTGACTAAAGACTACGCCGCCATAGACGTTCATATTGCGGGCCATATTGTCGGGATAGACCAGCAGGTGCTTAATCAGGTCCGTAGTGTCTACCAGCATGAAATGGGTCAGGATACAGGCGTCCGGTAACATGACCCGCTCGACTGAGCTGTGGGAAATATCCCGTTCATGCCAGAGAGCCAGATTTTCCATCATGGTGCCAGCATAGCCACGCAACATGCGAGCCATGCCAGTTAAGCGTTCGGAGCGGATGGGATTGCGCTTGTGGGGCATGGCGGAGGAACCTTTTTGTCCCTTAGAGAAAAATTCCTCGACTTCCAGGACATCGGTGCGTTGTAGGTTGCGAATTTCCACCGCAAACCGTTCCATGGACGCACCCAGCAGGGCCAGGGCATTGACGAACTCGGCGTGGCGATCGCGGGAGATCACCTGAGTCGATGCGGTATCTGGTTCCAGGCCTAACTTCTGACAGGTCAGGGCTTCAATCCGGGGGTCAATATTGGCATAGGTGCCCACCGCACCAGAGATCTGGCCCACGGCAATACTTTTTTGCACAGCCACCAGGCGATCGCGGTGACGCAATACCTCGGCCAGCCAACCGGCCAGCTTAAAGCCGAAGGTAATGGGTTCGGCATGGATGCCGTGGGAGCGGCCAATCATCACAGTATGGCGATGTTGCTGAGCCTGATAGCGAATGGCCTGGATCAAATCTTCCAGACGGGCCAGAATAATTTCCAGACTGGCCACCAGTTGTAGGGCCAGGGCTGTGTCCAGCATGTCGGAACTGGTCATGCCCAGGTGGATATAGCGACCAGCATCTCCCACGTATTCGTTCACATTGGTGAGAAAGGCGATGACATCATGTTTCACCTCTTGCTCAATTTCCAGCACCCGCTGGATGTCAAAGTTGGCCTTTGCCTTAATTTCTTCAACCGCCTCTGCCGGGATGTAGCCCAACTCTGCCTGGGCCTCACAAACCGCAATCTCTACTTGCAGCCAGGTTTTTAGCTTATAGGTGTCCGTCCACAGATCGCCCATCTCGGGCAGGGTGTAGCGCTCTATCAAGGATCGTCTTGCAGAATACAACCGTAATATTCTACCGAAGTTCGGGCGATCGCTGGCTGCTCCTGCAACGGGCCTGAAATTAGAAAATCCCCAATAAACCGGATACGGCAGATAGGCGCAGAGATCCGTTATCCTAAAGGAAGATTTAAGTTTACGGAACTTAACACAACTCTCCGCTGCCACCCTATGGAATGCATCATCGACCGTCGAGCTGAATTTTCAGCCAGTCACCGCTACTGGTTGCCGGAGCTGAGTGATGCGGAAAATGCCGCCCAATTTGGCGCCTGTGCCAACGCACCCGGTCATGGCCACAATTACGTCCTCTACGTTTCCATGGTGGGCGAACTAGACGAGTATGGCATGGTGCTAAACCTGTCCGATGTGAAGCATGTCATTAAACAGGAAGTGACTGCGCCGCTGAACTTTTCCTACCTCAACGACACCTGGGAAGAATTCCAGCACATCCTGCCGACCACAGAAGCGATCGCTCGTGCCATTTGGAAGCGTCTGGTTCCCCACCTGCCGCTCGTCCGCATTCGTCTGTTTGAACACCCTGAACTCTGGGCCGACTACTACGGAAACTCTATGGAAGCCTATCTCACCATCAGCACCCACTTTAGCGCCGCCCACCGTCTGGCGCGTCCTGATTTAAGTTACGAAGAAAACTGTCAGATCTATGGCAAGTGCGCCCGTCCCCACGGCCACGGTCACAACTATCACCTGGAAGTCACCATCAAGGGTGAAATCGACCCCCGCACTGGCATGATTGCCGACCTGGCGGCCTTCCAGCGGACGGTGGATGACCATGTGGTGGAGCCGTTTGATCACACCTTCCTGAATTACGACATTCCCTACTTTGCCAGCGTGGTGCCCACAGCAGAGAACATCGCCGTCCATATCCGCAATTTGCTGCTGGAGCCGATTCGCCAAATTGGGGCGGAACTTTACAAAGTCAAGTTGATTGAAAGCCCCAACAATTCCTGCGAGGTCTATTGCAGCGATGTGCAACCGGAAGTGGCTGCCTTGAACAACTTAGAACCTGTGCTGGCCCAGGTTTAGGAACGGTCAGTCACGCTTGTAGCTCAATAAATTCGTATATCACTACACCGGTTTCTGGATCGTTGGTGACTGCCACATAGCCGGTCTTCACCAGCGATCGCAGGGCCGCTTCTACCTCCGCAAAGCCAAAGCCCGTATCCAACACCGCATGGGTAACCGAAATCCGACCCCCTCGGGCAGATGCTGCCTGCAAAAGTTTCATAGTTAGATGGTGGGGTTCTAACTGGGCAATCCGGACAGAATCCGGACTGACCACCTGCTCAATGGCAGGCAGGGATTGGTGCATGCTGGGTGGCAGAAGACCCTGCTGTGAGCGAACCTTGGCGTTGTGTTCCTCAACCATGCTGGGAATCAGGAACAGGTCAATCAATTGACCTACGCCGAACAGCCCCAATGTGAACATCCACAGCAGTCCGGTGAAAATTTTGCCGTTGTAGAGCCGCTGGAGTCCATGCAGTTGCAACAGACACCCCAGCCAAAGAACATACGCAGTGCCAACGTTATTCATTGCAGTTCTGCTCTCAGCTTTGCTGTTTTCCCATCATAGGAAAAGATGCAGGGGAATGGGGTAAGCGATTCTGGAAATGGTGACGCAGAGGAATACCCGATACCGCTGTCCTCGCCAGTCCATTTTGTTAAAAGTTGAGAATATGTTGCAACTCTTAACAAGATCGCTGTCCCTTGCAACATCCCAGCTTGGTAGACTGAGGGACGTAGTTATCGCTCTACTTGGACTTAAAGCTGTCATGCGGGCTTTAAGTCAATAGAGCCTGTGTTCATAGCCCGGTCTGGATGGTGCCGTACTTTGAACCCGGTAACCCCATCCCTTTCTCAATCTGTAGATCCCTAGAGAAGAACGAAACAGCTCATGGTAGATTCCCTTAAGAAGCCTGCTTTTGACGAGATCCGACCTGGGGTAAAAGCTCCAGCCAAAGATACCATCCTGACGCCCCGTTTCTATACCACCGACTTCGATGCGATGGAGAAAATGGACATCTCCGCCAACGAAGATGAATTACGGGCCATTCTGGAAGAATTCCGCCAGGACTATAACCGCCATCACTTTGTCCGGGATGAAGAATTTACCCAATCTTGGGATCACATTGATGGTGAAACACGCCGTCTCTTTATCGAGTTCCTGGAGCGTTCTTGCACGGCTGAGTTTTCCGGTTTCTTGCTGTATAAGGAACTGGGTCGTCGCTTGAAGGACAAGAGCCCGTTGCTGGCCGAGTGCTTTACCCTGATGTCTCGGGATGAGGCCCGCCATGCTGGATTCCTGAACAAGGCAATGTCCGACTTCGACTTGCAATTGGATCTGGGCTTCCTGACCAAGAGTAAGAGTTACACCTTCTTCCAGCCTAAGTTCATCTTCTACGCCACCTATCTGTCGGAAAAGATTGGCTACTGGCGCTATATCACCATCTATCGTCATCTGGAGTCCCATCCGGAAAACCGGATCTATCCCATCTTCCGGTTCTTTGAGAACTGGTGTCAGGATGAAAACCGGCATGGGGACTTCTTTGACGCCATGATGCGGGCCCAGCCCCAGATCCTGAATGATTGGCAGGCCCGGTTGTGGAGTCGCTTTTTCCTGCTGTCGGTGTTTGCCACCATGTATCTGAATGATGTGCAGCGGGCTGACTTTTATCGCGCAATTGGCTTGGATGCGCGGGAATATGACAAGTATGTGATTGATAAAACCAATGAGACAGCAGCTCGTGTCTTCCCAGTGGTCCTGGATGTGGGGTCTCCAGAGTTCTACGATCGCCTGGAAGTCTGCGCAGCTAATAACGAGAAGCTGACCCAAATTTCTGCTTCTAGCGCTCCTGGTTTTGTCAAAACATTGCAGAAGTTGCCGCTGTATGTTTCCAATGGCTGGCAGTTCCTGCGGCTCTATTTGATGAAGCCAATTCAAGTCGCGCATTTGCAAGGCAACGCCCGCTAATTGCAGTGCTTGAGGTTGACTTTCCTCCGATAGCGATCCGATCAGGATTGTGAAAGGTTTCCGCAGGAAATCCTTTTCACAAAGCCCTTTCACCATCCAGGCATTCACAAATCAAATAGGATTGCTAGATTACTCAACTGAGCGACTCTGCACACCGTCTTCTAGAATGGGTGCAGAGTTTTTTTATTGATGGGTGAACCGGAAGGGGCATCAACAAATTCATGCAGATTGTTCCAATGCGGTGGATGCCTGATCTGGTTTTGTTCTGGACTTCCTGGCTGGTTTGGGTGGGGGTGCTCCAGGCCGCCGCCATCGCCCAGCCGCTGAACGCCTCTTACGCCTCCGCTCCAGCCAGGTCCAGCCGGACGCCGGTTGCGCCAGTTCCCCCCTTCGACCTCAACCCCAAACTGATTCAGGAGAGTCCGGTTTTCCAGCGCTGGCTGAAGCAGGTGCCTGATGTACTGCAGGATATAGGCCAGGATCCGAGCTTTCGATCGCGGCTGCGGCTGGGGTATACCTATGTGCCAGATGGCAATTTGGGCGGCTGGCAGGTGGGCATGGAGGACCTGTTCCTGGGGCGATCGGGGCTGACCCTCAGTGCCAATTATCAGGCTACATTCAACCGCCAACAGCAGAATTGGGGCGCCGAACTGCGCTATTATGCCCTGCCCCTGGGTGGTTACGTCAATGTGGCCCCCGTGATTGGCTACCAGTCTCTGTCAACTTCCAAATATGACTCAGAAGGGTTGAATGTGGGACTCCGCCTAGTGCTGGCGCCTTCCCGGACGGGGGCTGCCGACCTGTCCCTGACCCAGAGTTGGGTGGCTCCCCGCCAACAGCAGGAAGTCGGCATAACCACCTTGTCTTTTGGGTATGCCGTGACCCGGAACCTGCGGCTATCAACTGATATCCAGAAACAAAACGCCCGCCAGGAAAAAGACCTGCGGGTTGGCATTGGTCTGGAATGGATGTTTTAAAGAGCCGTTGCTGGGTCGGTTGCCCAATTCGACCGGTTCCAATCCTGATGCTTGAAAGACAGCCAGCACCAGCCAGTCTATCTGATTGAGGCTCAGGCGATTTCTTGAACCCGGCTAAACCAGCGCAGCAGAACCCGCGCCAGGACTTCCGGATTATGGCGCACCAGCCCGGTGGCTGCGTCTTCATCCATCACATTGGCCAAAACCACACGACGGCCTGAACGAACCACCACATCTCGATCCAACGGCACCGGATTGGAATTTTCCTGGGCATAGCGGATCAGGGCCTGGGCAGACGGGGGTTTCTTTTGCACCAGCACCGCATCAAACAACTTTTTCCCCGCCGCTGTGTCGATCGCCTGGATGTGATCGCCCACACTATAGCCTCGGGTTTCTCCCTCCTGGGTCATGATGTTACAGACGTAAATACGCGGCACCTGACTCTGGGCGATCGCATCAGCAATTTCAGGCACCAGCAAATTGGGGATAATGCTGGTATAAAGGCTGCCAGGCCCAATGATGATGTAATCTGCGTCTTGAATCGCCTTGATGGCCTTGGGCAGTGCTGGGGGATTCGCCGGTAGGCAGCCAATGGTTTTGATTCTGCCTTTCGCCTCCGTAATGCTGGACTCTCCCTCAATCACCCGACCATCTACCAATTCTGCCCACAGCGTGACATCGGTCAACGTGGCTGGCAACACCTGACCGCGCACCGCTAAGACCTTCGAACTGGCTGCGATCGCCTGGTCCAGATCGCCCGTGACTTCACTCATCGCCGTCAGGAACAAATTGCCAAAACTATGGCCGACCAACCCATCGCCCGCCTTAAAGCGATACTGGAACAACTCAGTCAGCAGCTTTTCTTCATCTGCCAGAGCTGTCAAACAGTTGCGAATATCCCCTGGTGGCAAAACGCCAATTTCCCGCCGCAACCGACCGGAAGACCCGCCATCATCCGCAACCGTCACGATTGCCGTAATATTGGCGCTGTACTGTTTGAGTCCGCGCAGGAGGGTAGACAGTCCCGTGCCACCCCCAACTACCACAATCCGCGGTCCCCGATTTAATCGACGGTGGGTCAACAATAGATCAATCAGTTCCGCATCACCATCCGGCATTAATACTTCGGTGATGGAATTCAAGGTGCGAGTTTGTCCCCACCAAACCAGCAGCAGCCCACCCGCCATCGCCAGGGGCCCACTGACATAACTGGGAATCCAATCAGTAAACTTGTCCAGCACCAGACTAATCAACTGGGTGGTGTAAAAAACGGGCGTCAGCTTCATCCAGATGGCGAATCCCAAAGTCGCCAACATCACTCCAGTTGCACTCAACAGCAGCCAGCGCTTCACCAGTAAGCCAGGGGCCAACCACTTAAACCACTGATTAACCCGATGCTGCGTTCTGCCGCGGGGTTCTAACCTGAGCGTATGGCGGGCTTGTTTGAGTAAACTGTTGGTCATAATTAAGCTGACAAAGAGAAAAAAGAAGCGGACGTCAGGTTAACTTTACTTAACTCAGCGCATCATCCCACAGAATTAACCCACGGAGCGTTGAAGACACTTCAATATCTGCTGGGATAAGTTGGGCCGTTTACCCGTTCATCAGGTTTGACGATCAGCTTAGCAGCAGAATACCTCAACTTCCCAATTCTGGACCCTTGCTTGTCCATGACTTTACGTTGTAAAGGGGTTAATCAGATGTGTTAGAACTGACAACTGAGACTGGTGCAGGTTTCCAGCGATCGTTGGGTTCTGCTTCAATAGAGTTACGCTGTATGGCCGTAATTTTCCTGGTGATTAGGGATGATAGGCTGGCAAAGAGAGTCTGGTTACCGACGGAATGGCTGAGCCGTTAATTGAACTCAAGGGAATTCGTAAAGCCTTCGGCGACACAGTTGTTCTAGACGGTGTTGACCTGGCTATTTATCCCGGTGAGGCACTGGCCATCATTGGCCCATCAGGAACTGGCAAATCGACCATTTTGCGAATTATTTCCGGGTTGCTGGAGCCGGATGATGGAGAGATTTATATCCTGGGGCAACGGCGACGGGGTCTGATTGAGGACGCTGAAGATCCAATTGGCATCAGTATGGTGTTTCAGCAGGCGGCCTTGTTTGACTCGCTGTCAGTCGATGAAAACGTTGGTTTCTTACTGTATCAACATTCGAAGTTACCCCGTCAAAAAATCCGGGAACTGGTAGAGAAACGGTTAGAAATGGTTGGGTTGTCTGGCATCAGTGATTTATATCCATCCCAGTTGTCCGGTGGCATGCGCAAGCGGGTCAGTCTAGCCCGGGCGGTAATGACCAACCCGGAGAACCCCAAAGACAACCCCGGAATTTTGCTGTATGACGAACCAACCGCCGGGTTGGATCCGATTGCCTCAACCATCGTGGAAGACTTGATTCGTCATCTACAAAAGGCAGATAGTGTCTGTGGTTCCTACGTCATCGTGACCCATCAGGACAGCACCATCCGTCGCACGGCGGATCGGGTTGTGTTGCTCTATCAGGGACAGGTGCAGTGGGATGGTCGGGTGGAGGAGATTGATATAACCGACCATCCCATGATGCGCCAGTTTCTCAGTGGCCGTGTGGATGGTCCCATTAACGTGCTGGATTAGTTTCCGAGGGAGAACATTATGCGATCTCGAACACTCCGAGAAGGCTCAGTTGGATTGCTAATTTTACTGGGCCTGGGAGTATTTGCTGGGGTGATTCTCTGGTTGCGAGGAATTCAGCCAGGTAACCGGAGCTATAAAGTTACCTTTGAGTTTCCCAATGTTTCTGGCATCAACGATGGCACCCCTGTGCGATATCGGGGCTTGACTGTGGGGCGAATTACGGCCATTCGCCCTGGTTCGAATGGGGTGGAAGTGGAAGCATTGATTTCACCAGCCGACTTGGTGATTCCCAAGAATGTCGTGGTTCAGGCCAACCAATCGGGCCTCTTGGGTGACGCCTCAATCGATATTGTGCCAAAGGGAGCCTTGTCGGAAACCATTACAACCAAACCTTTGGACCGCAACTGTAACCAGCAAGAGATCATTTGTGATAATGCTCGGGTTGCCGGTGTCACCGGAGTTAATATTAACGACACCCTGACAGCCATGTTTGAGTTGGCCAGCCTTTATTCCGATCCCAAGTTCTTCCGGAATGTAGACACCCTCCTCAGGAATACTTCAGTGGCAATGGGAGAGTTTACGGTTTTGGGCCGGGAAGCGACGTTGCTAACCAAGCAGGCCCGACAGGAACTGAGTACCTTCTCAGACACTGCCCGTTCTATTCAACAAACCTCCGGCAAGTTGGGTCTGACTGCGGACCAGGCCAACAACCTGTTGGCGACCAATCGGCAAACGCTGGTAACCACGTTGACCTATCTAAACGATTCGACCCGACTGCTCAAGCAGACCTTATTGAGTCTGAACACGGCTGTCGATCGAACCACCAAGGGGGAAATGCTCCAGAATTTGGAGGCGCTCTCTGCAAATATTAATCAGGCGTCGGCCAACCTGCGAGATCTGTCTCAGGCGTTGAATAGTCCAGCCAATCTGACCATTTTGCAGCAGACGCTGGATTCAGCCCGGGCGACCTTCCAGAACACACAGAAGATCACAGCCGACTTGGATGAACTGACGGGTGACCCCCAGTTGCGGAAAAACCTGCGGAACTTAATCAATGGGTTGAGTGGTCTAGTATCGTCCAGCCAGCAACTTCAGCAACAGGCTCAGTTGGCCCAGGTGCTAGTTCCCCTGGCTGAATCGGCTAACCGGCCAGCGGCTGATCTCAAGGCTCAAGCTGCAACCAGGGCGGAAAAAGCAGCCATTCTAGTGCCAGCTCGGCCGGTTGATGGGAACACGCCAGCAGCGGTTAAATAAGCCCGATGCTTACCGACTGGCCACTGCTTCCCGGTTGCCAACTTTTTCCACCAGACTTTGAATATTGTTGCGCAGATCTCCTAGAAGCATTCTGGTATTGGGTTTGTAGAACACGGGATTGTCCACTCCGGCATAGCCCGGCGCTGTGCTGCGTTTCATGATGACGGTCTGCTTGGCGTGCCAGACTTCCAGGACCGGCATACCGGCGATCGGGCTGCTCGGATCCTCCAAGGCGCTGGAGTTGATGGTATCGTTGGCGCCGACCACCAAGGCCACGTCAGTCTCTGGAAAGTGGGGATTGACTTCTTCCATTTCCAGCACAATGTCATAGGGAACATTGGCTTCGGCCAGCAAGACATTCATGTGTCCGGGCATGCGGCCGGCTACGGGATGGATGCCAAATTGGATCTGAACCCCCTGATTGCGCAACTGTTCAGTTAACTGGGCCACGGCATGCTGAGCCTGGGCCACGGCCATGCCATAACCCGGCACAATTACAACCCGTCGCGCCTGGGCCAATAACTCTGCGACTTCCTCCACATTGGTTTGGGTAACACTGCCAGCGGGTTGGCTGGGTTGGCTGCTAGTGGCAGCCGGGGTGCCAAATCCGCCCAGAATGACATTAAATAAGGAACGGTTCATGGCGCGACACATGATGTAGCTGAGGATGGCGCCACTACTGCCCACCAGCGCTCCTGTAATAATCAATAGATCATTGGAGAGCATGAATCCTGCTGCCGCTGCGGCCCAACCGGAGTAGCTGTTCAGCATGGAAATAATGACGGGCATGTCACCGCCGCCGATCGCCATTACCAGGTGGAGGCCCAGCACGCCAGAGATCGCTGTCATGATTAACAGATCGGTCAGCCCTGCTTGGGCATCAGCCTGCATGTAAGTAACACCGAGCCAGAGGGTGGCCGCCAGCATGGCCAGGTTCAGCAGATGGCGACCCGGTAATAGCAGCGGTCGGCTGCCAATCAGCCCACGCAATTTGCCAAAGGCAATCAGCGAGCCAGTAAAGGTGACCATCCCAATGAAAATGCCAATGTAAATCTCAATTCGGTGAATATTGGCTTCCATGCCGGTCAGGTTTGGATCGGGATTGAGGTAATTGGCTAACCCGACCAGGACGGCAGCCAGACCGACAAAACTATGCAACATGGCCACTAATTCCGGCATAGCGGTCATGGCCACCCGGGCCGCCACCAGGGCGCCAATCAGAGCTCCAGGCAGGACGACCGCGACTAGCAAGCCATAGGAGTGCACCTGGGCTAGGGCTGTTGCAACTAGGGCTAGCACCATGCCAACAATGCCGTAGAGATTGCCTCGACGGGCCGACTCCTGATGGGAGAGGCCACCCAGACTGAGGATAAACAGAATACTGGCCGCAATGTAGGCAACGGTTAACAAACTGTTGGTCATTGACTCTTGCATGAAACTTACTTCTCCCTACTTGCGGAACATTTGCAGCATTCGTTGGGTGACCAGAAAACCACCGCTGATGTTAATTGAGCCGAGCAGAATGGCGATCGCCCCCAGAATGGTCGTGGCCGAACTGGGCGCACCTGAAATCTGCAACATGCCACCAATCAGGATGATGCCGCTAATGGCATTGGTAACACTCATCAGCGGTGTATGCAGGGCTGGCGTGACATTCCAGATTACCTGCCAGCCAACAAAGCAGGCCAGCACAAACACTGTAAAGTGGGTCAAGAAGGAGGGTGGTGCGGCCACACCGATGCCGAACAAGGCCAGCCCCACTAGCAACAGGCCTACCCAACTACTGGGATTGCCCTCCTCAGGTGCAACTGCTGCTGCCTTTGTGACCTGGGGTTGGGGAACTGGGGGAGGCGCTGGCTGGGGAGGGGCAGACGGCTGGGTGGGGGAAGCGGCCGCCACCGCCGGTCGAGGCGGCGGCCAGGTGATTTGACCTTGATGGACAATCAACATGCCCCGACTGACCTCATTGTCCAGGTCAATCTGAAAGTTTTCTGCTCCACCCAGTTCCTCCAGCAGATGGCAGAGGTTGCGTCCATACAACTGGCTGGATTGGTTGGCCATCCGGCTGGGCAAATCGGTGAAGCCAATGATGGTCACCCCTTTATATTGATACGCTTCACCGGGGTGGGTGAGGGCACAGTTTCCCCCCTGCTCGGCTGCCATATCCACAATCACTGAGCCCTCTTTCATGCTCTCCACCATCTCCTGGGTGATCAGCAGGGGAGCCGGCTTGCCAGGAATCAGGGCGGTGGTGATGATAATATCCACATCCCTGGCCTGTTGGGCGAACAACTCCATCTCAGCTTTGATGAACTCCGGGGTCATTTCTTTGGCATAGCCACCCTGACCGGAACCATCCTCTGCGATATCTAGTTCTAGAAACTCAGCGCCCAAACTCTGGACCTGCTCTTTCACCACCGGGCGGGTATCAAAAGCCCGCACAATGGCTCCCAAACCTCTGGCCGCCGCGATCGCCGCCAGTCCCGCCACACCAGCCCCAATTACCAGCACTTTGGCTGGTGGAACCTTTCCGGCGGCTGTAATTTGCCCAGTGTAAAACCGGCCAAACCGATAGGCAGCCTCCAGCACAGCCCGATATCCGGCGATGTTAGCCATCGAGCTGAGGGCATCCAGCTTCTGGGCCCGACTAATCCGGGGCACGGCATCCATGGCCAAAACAGTGGCCTTTGTGCTGGCTAGATGCTCGACCAAGTCCGGATTCTGGGCTGGCCAGATAAAACTGATCAGGGTTTGATCAGCATGGAGCAAGTCTGCTTCATGCTTGTCCAGACTGGCGTTTGGCATGGGAGCCCGCACTTTTAAGATGATATCGGCGGCACTCCAGAGATCAGCTGCCGCTGGTACAATCTGGCAGCCAGCCTTAACGTACTGGTCATCTGGAAAATCAGCGGCACTGCCTGCCCCCTGCTCAACGAGTACGGTAAAACCCTGTTTCTGTAGAAGTTTGGCCGTATCCGGTGTGGCTGCGACTCGTCGCTCACCCGGAAAAATTTCCTTCGGAATTCCAATAATTTTTGCCATGGTTATTAAGGAAAGCAAACACGCCTGAATTAGGTTCAAGCAAAGATAGAACTGCAATGAAACGACACCAGAAAACAGCGAGAAGCTTGATGCATTCCTCTCTGAAATCGCGATATGCGAATCTATTGCGATTTGGTTAAGGACGGTAAAGGTTTACAACTCTCTGTTGCTGATCTAAGCGGCTCGTTATTTCCCAATCTCTCCTTTTTAAGGGGTTTTAAGGGGGAGTTTTTTACAACGCAGATGCTTCCCCTGAAGGCATCAGGACGCCAGGGGGAAGTGGCTGACTGGTGCGTATCATTCTGAGGTTTGTGACTGAATAACCTCTAAGCATTTGACAATACCATTCCAGGTTGTCACATCTTCTTGATGAAGCGTAAAGATTAACTTAAGGTCAATTTTCTTAGGAAACGGTCGGATTTCAGGCACTCACTAATGCGGTTATGCGAGCTTGAAATCCTGCTTTGTTTAAAGCATTAACAGTTGCCTGGTAATCCTGTACGCGAAACTGGGGACCAAACCGAACAAAGTAACGCTTGTCCTGGTTTTTGACGATCGCCACCACTGGCACCTTGGCTCGGTCCTCCTCTCCCCGGTGTTGCAGCAACACAGTTCGCAGTCGATGCTGCTGCTCAATGTCGCTGGCGGTGCGGGGTTCCAGTTCTACCATCACCATCCGAATGGTTTCAATGGGTTCCAGATCTTCAACGATGAATTGGGTCTGATCCTCCCGTTTGTCAATCTTGCCCCAGACCATCAGGCGAGCATCCGGTTGGATGTGCTGGCCAATTCGCTCGTAGGACTTGGGAAAAACCACGGCTTCGGTGTTGCCGGTGAGATCTTCCAACTGAATAATCGCCATGCGATCGCCCTTTTTGGTGATCACCGGCTTGATGCTGGTAATCAGCACAATGGCGCTGACCGAACTGCCCTCGGCATAGTCCCCCAAATCCCCCAAATTAATTGGGGCCAGTACCCGGGCCGAATCGCGAATCGCCTTCAGGGGATGGTCTGAAATGTAGAAACCCAGAATTTCTTTTTCCAGCCGCAGTTTTTCCTGTTGGGGAAAGTCTTCCACAGGCGGTGCCTTGGGAGCCGAGTCAAAGCTGTCCACGGCTGTCTGTTCCACCGGACCCCCACCCCCCAGCAGGTCAAACAGATTGCCCTGGCCACTAGCCCGATCCTTAGCGCGGGACTGGGCCCAGTCCAAAATCAGTTCCAGATCATGGATCAGTTGGTTGCGGTTCGGTTCCAGGCTATCGAAGGCGCCACTGTGGATCAGTGCTTCCAGGGCTCGTCGGTTAACAGTGCGCAGATCGACGCGATCGCACAAATCGGCCAGCGATTTAAAGGGGCCATCCGCTTCCCGTGCTGCCAGCAAGGCTTCGATCGGTCCCATGCCGACATTGCGCACGGCCGAAAAGCCAAACAGGATGCTGTTGCCCGTCGGCGTAAAGTCCACCCCAGAGCGATTAATGTGGGGCGGCTCGACCTGAATGCCCATGGCCAGACAGGTGGCAATATACTTCTGCACCTTGTCCTGGTCGCCGCTGTTGGCCGTCAGCAACGCCGCCATGTATTCGACGGGATAGTTGGCCTTTAAGTAAGCCGTCTGATAGGTGACATAGCCATAGGCGCAGGAATGGGACTTGTTGAAACAGTACTCAGCAAACTTAATCATCTGCTCGAACAGTTCAGCCGCCACCTTGGTCGGCACACCCCGTTCCTTAGCCCCGGCGACAAAGATTTCCTGATGCTTTTGCATTTCGGATACTTTCTTTTTACCCATGGCCCGCCGCAACAGATCCGCCTGCCCCAAAGAGTAACCCGCCATGTCCTGGGCAATTTTCATAATCTGTTCCTGATAGACCATGATGCCGTAGGTCTCATTCAGAATCGGTTGCAGGATTTCGTGGGCATAGTCGATCTGCTCCCGACCATGCTTGCGGTTGATGAATTTGGGGATCAGGCCAGCATCCAGTGGTCCGGGCCGATAGAGGGCCAGCACTGAGGAAATATCCTCTAGGCCGGACGGCTTCAGATCCCGCACGATCTGACGCATACCGGAAGATTCTAGCTGGAAGACCCCTTCCAGTTCGCCCCGGGCCAGCAGTTGGTAGGTTTTGGGGTCATCCAGGGGCAACCGATCCAGGTCAATGTGGTGCTGGTAATTCTGCTGCACCATATCCACCGTCTTCTGGATCATGGTCAGGTTTTTCAGGCCCAGGAAGTCCATTTTCAGCAACCCCATGGACTCGATGTCTTCCATGAAATACTGGGTGAAAACCGCCCCATCCGCATTCCGTTCCAGCGGCACGATTTCATCCAGGGGTTGGGCCGAAATCACGACCCCTGCAGCGTGAATCCCCACACTCTTGTTAGTGCCTTCGATCCGAATCGCCATATCCACCCAGCGACGCACCCGCTCATCGTTCTCGTAGCGTTCCTTGAATTCGGGGGCGGGAGTCTCGTCCGAAATCATCACCTTCAGCTTGGTCGGTTTGCCCCGCACTACTGGAATCATTTTGGCCATTTTGTCCGACTCGGAGTAGGGAATGTCCAGCACCCGCGCCACGTCTTTCAGCACCGCTTTGGAGGTCATGCGGTTGTAGGTGATGATTTGGGCTACCCGTTCCTCGCCATATTTCTGGGTCACGTACTGGATGACCTCGTCCCGCCGTTCGATGCAAAAGTCGGTGTCAATATCCGGCATGGACTTCCGTTCGGGATTGAGGAAGCGCTCGAACAGCAAGCCGTGGTGTACCGGGTCAATGTTGGTAATGCCCATGGCATAGGCCACCAGCGATCCAGCCGCCGACCCCCGTCCGGGTCCCACTGGGATGCCGCGATCGCGGGCGAATTTGATGTAGTCCCAAACCACCAGAAAGTAGGTGGAAAACCCCATCTGCTGCATCATCTGCAGTTCGTATTCCAGGCGATCGCGATATCGCTGCTCCACCTCCTCTAGCGATTGGCAGCGCATCCGCCGCACCAGCCCTTCCCGGGCAATTTTTTCCATGTAGGTGTCAGCCGTATAGCCATCGGGTACGGGATAATCCGGGATGCGGGGTTCGCCCAGAATGCCGTAGATCGGTTCCACCTTGTCGGCCACTTTCAAGGTGTTAGCAATGGCCTCTTCAATCACCTCTTCGGTCAGGTGATCACGAAACAGTTGGCGCATCTCATCCGCCGACTTCAGATATTCGGTGCCGCTATAGCGCAGCCGTTTTTCTTCCGTGATCAATTTGCCGGTCTGGATGCACAGCAGGGCATCATGGGCCTCCACGTCGTAGCAGGAAATGTAGTGGGAATCATTGGTGCAGATTAGCTCAATGTCCAGTTCGCGAGCAATGCGCACTAATTCCACGTTAACGATGCGGTCTTCCTGGGAGCCGTGATCCTGCAATTCCAGATAGTAATCCTCGCCGAACAGGTCTTTATACCATTGGGCTACTCGACGGGCAATGTCCAGCTTGCCTTGCAAAATCGCCTGGGGCACTTCCCCCCCCAGACAGGCCGAGGTGACGATCAACCCTTCGTGATACTGTTCCAGTAGCTCCTTATTGATGCAGGGGCGGGCAAAAATCCCCTTGCCCTGCACCCCCTTCAGGTTGGAGACCGTGGTTAACTTGACCAGGTTTTTGTAACCCTGCACATTCTTGGCCAGGGTGATTTGGTGATAACGGGGTCGCCGTTCCTGCTTTTCGATGTCGCCGTTGATGACGTACATCTCGTTGCCGATGATTGGCTTGATGGCGCCCCCTTTGTTCTTGCAGACCTTCAGCAGTTCCACCGCTCCATACATGACGCCATGATCCGTCAGGGCGATCGCGGGCATACCCATCTCGATGGCCCGATCAATCAACTCCGGCAACTGACTGGCTCCATCCAGGAGACTGTAGTCACTATGAATATGCAGGCCAACAAAGGACATAGGAACTCACATCCACTTGGGTTCGAGTTTAGGATATCACCATATCTGGCGGACAGAACGGGATTTAATTGCTAAATATAGGGAATCAGGGGAAGGCAAGCCCAATCATTCGCGCCAGAGTTGCCCCGCTGGTGGTCAGGCTACCGCCACGTCGAGACAGAGCATCGAATTGGTCAATGATTCAGCCTCAATTTTTTCGGCTGGCTTTAAGGAGCACGCGATCGCCCGTTACATTGAAGTCTTGAGAAGCCTCACAACATAACCGAAGCACTCCCCTGCCCTGGAAAAGTAAGGCTACCGAGGCTCTCAGAATAATTGCCCAAGCCAGAATTAATCTTCCTGCCAGTCTTCCCGTCCTAGTAGGTCAATGATCCGGTCTCTCAGCAGAAAGTCGTTGCGTTCCAATTCACATTCAATGCAATTCCACTCGCAGGCAGGGAAAAATCGGCACAGGACATAAATCGGTTGTTGACGACCCACAACCCCTTTACTAACCAGGCTACGGGCCTCATCTTTAATGGCATCAATAGAAATTTGAACAGATGAAATCATGACCTGCGCCCTCCGCATGATCGTACTCATTATTGGATAGGCAAATCGATACTAACCCCGGATGATCAGGTCAGGGAATACATATCAGGGAATACATCATGGATGTTGAATCAGGTGTCGGGGTGACGATTTGCTCAGTATATCTTCCATCTCTACGCTAAGGGAAAATAGATGGGAAAAAGTGACAAAGCAAACATTCTTATATAGCAATCCTA
>CAZBTL010000045.1:0-12546 GCA_964494755.1 uncultured bacterium
TAGCAGATTGCAGAAGTACAAGAACATTGAAACCCATGTTCAGACAGGGTTTCAGTTAGGGATGAAATCGGATGCATGGCTTCACCGGGATCGGATTTCAGAGCATGGAGCGAACGACAGAGGAATTTTCAACTATAGTAGTTCCTGATCCAGAAGCCTTGCTGGAAAAGCTTTACAGGCATCGCTATGCACCTCATTCCAGCGAGAACCGCTCTCTTTTTTTGAGCCGGAAGGTTGTTATTGTAAGCTGGAAGCGGACAATCGCTATACGGTTGGCTCCGTAAAGCCAATGAACAATATGCCAGACGTCGAAGATTTAATTGAATCCGCAGCAACTCCCGATCCCGGTCTGACCGCAGAACAATATCGCCGGAAAATGGAGCGCCGCAAGCAAGTCCAGCAGGAGCGCCTGGCCCAACGGACGCAGGAAAAAGGGCTGGTGATTGTTCATACCGGCAACGGCAAGGGAAAAACAACCGCAGCCCTGGGAATGGTGCTGCGATCGCTGGGGCATGGCTATCGGGTGGCGATCGTTCAGTTCATTAAAGGAGCCTGGGAACCGGCAGAAAAGGCGGCCTTTCAACCCTGGACAGTGAGTGTAGATGGCACTCCGCCCCAACTGGAATTTCATGCTCTGGGCGAAGGCTTTACCTGGGAGACGCAGGACCGGCAGCGAGATACCCAAAAAGCGCAGCAAGCCTGGGAAGCCGCCCTCACCTATCTGCGTGATCCTGAGTTCAAATTGATCCTGCTGGATGAGGTCAACATTGCTCTCAAGCATGGCTTCCTGTCTGTGGAGCAAGTCCTGGCTGGGTTGGAGCAGAAACCAGTTGATTCCCATGTGATTCTGACTGGCAGAGGCGCCCCCCAGATCCTATTGGATCACGCCGATCTGGTGACTGAAATGACCCTGGTAAAGCACCCATTCCGCGAACAGGGGGTTAAAGCCCAGGCGGGGATTGAGTTCTAGTGATCTGTGGAGTTGAAGTTGCGGCACTGTTCTACAAAGCGGCGGGGAAGTTCCAGGCGATCGCCCCAATGCAAATGAAGATAGGAGGCATGCAGGTTGGGCCAAGACCAGCCTTCGGTCAGCGGCTGTCCGCTCTGGCCAGATGGAGGGCTCTGCTGCTGCAGGTTGAATGCCAGCGGCTGGCCTGAGGGGCTGGCGGGATGGGTGATTTTAAACAGTGGATCGTCGGCTGGCTGGGTCAGGTAGGAGCGATGAAACTCATGGCCGCAGACCTGCTGTCCCTTAGCAATCAAGGGGGTGTCCTGAAGGGCAATCGCCCGCCGATATCCCAGCGTTAGCCGCTGGCCCATCCTGGCGCTGGTTGGCAGAACTCCAGCCATGGGCCACAGGTGGCGATCAAAATCGGCGATCGCCTGACACAAATACATCAAACCACCGCACTCGGCATAGGTGGGAAGTCCGGCTTGAATGGCAGTGCGGACGGCTGCACGAGCAGCCTGATTGTTGGAAAGCTGCTGGGCAAATATCTCCGGAAAGCCGCCGCCCAGATAGAGGCCCTGAACATCTGGCGGTAGCTGTTCATCTTGTAACGGACTCCAGGGCACTAGTTCAGCGCCCAAATGCTCCAACGTCGCTAGATTGTCGGCATAGTAAAAACTGAAGGCCGGATCGCGGGCGATCGCGATGCGGACTGGCTCGGTGTGAGATGTTACCCATGTCCCATTGGCTGGATCGACCCTCAGTGGTAACGCTTGCACCAGTGGCAACAGACGTTCCCAGTCAAAGCACCGATCCCCCAGATCGGCCAGTCGTTCAATCAGTTGGGGCAGGCCGTCCAGTTCTGCGGTTGGCACCAAACCCAAATGGCGATCAGGAATGGTGATCGCCTCCTGACGGCGTAGCACGCCCAATATCGGGATATCAAAGGGAGCCAGGGCGCTTTGCAACAGGTGCAGGTGGCGATCGCTGCCCACCCGATTCAGCACCAGACCCGCAAATTGGAGGCGGGGATCAAAATAACAGTAGCCCTGAACCAGAGCGGCGACTGAGTGGGACAGGCGGCTACAGTCCAGTACTAATACAACTGGCAAATTCAGTAAGCGGGCAATATGGGCCGAGCTGGCCCAGTCATCTCCCCCGTGGGCTCCATCAAACAACCCCATCACCCCTTCCACCAGGGCTCCGTCTGCGCCAGCAAGGTTGGCGGTGAAACAGCGCCGGACATAGTCCTCCGAAGTCAACATGGGATCGAGGTTGCGGCAGTCCCGTCCGGTGACAAACCGATGGAACATTGGGTCAATGTAGTCGGGACCGACTTTGTAAGACTGAATGGTCCAACCTCGGCGAGTCAGACCAGCCAGCAAAGCCAGCGTTACCGTGGTTTTGCCAACACCGCTGCGTTCTCCCCCAATCAAAATTGCCATTGGTCAAGATAATAGAAAGACTGTATGGTCGGCTATGATCGGCATTGCCAGTCAGTCGCCGTGCCGGATCCCAGGTAATCATCCAGGTACAGACAAGCTGCGATCGCACCGGCAAGACAGTAGGGCTGGAAATCGACCCATGACTAGCGTAGCGAAACCCTACATACCCTTTGCAGCCGATCTGAACAGGGCACAGACAAGGGGTCTGATCGGGAATCTGCTGGTGGATCGGTGCAATGGGCTATTGCCGCGACTCAAGGATTGGCAACAGCAAACGTATTGCACTGACTCAGGTCACCGGTTCGGAAACCTTGCTTGAACCAGCGCACCCGCTGAGTTGAACTGCCGTGGGTAAAGGAGTCGGGCACCACATAGCCGCTAGCTTTGGCTTGCAGGCGATCGTCGCCAATCTGACTGGCGGCATTCAATGCCTCTTCAATATCCCCAGGTTCCAAAATTTGACGGGCTTTTTGGGCATTGTGGGCCCAGACACCCGCAAAGCAATCCGCTTGCAGTTCCAACCGGACCGAAAGCTGATTGGCTCGAACTTCATCAACCCGTTGCTGCATTGCCTGCACTTTGCTCGAAATGCCCAGCAGATTCTGAACATGGTGACCAACTTCATGGGCAACCACATAGGCTTGAGCAAAGTCTCCAGGCGCCTGGTGGCGGTTTTTCAGATCGCGATAAAAGCTCAAATCAATATAGACCTTCTGGTCTAAGGGGCAGTAAAACGGTCCCATGGCAGACTCGGCCAGTCCGCAGGCTGACTTTACGGCGCCAGAAAACAGCACCAGTTTTGGTTCTCGATAGGTTGCGCCCTGTTGCTGGAAAATATCCTGCCAGGTATCTTCCGTATCGGCCAGGACAACGGAAACAAAGTCTGCCAGTTTTTCTTGTTCCGGCGACGTTTGTCGGGGAGCGGTTGCATAGGGGGAATTAGTGGGTGGGGCTGCTTGTTGCAGAATTTGGGTGGGGTCCCCTCCCAACAAAGTCACAATCACAGCCAGAATGATGGTGCCAATGCCGCCGCCCACAACCGCACCGGACACAGGCACGCCGCGCCGATCTTCGACATTCTCACTGCGACGACCAAATTCCCACCGCATGACTGCTTCCTCCCGAAAAACCAGATTGACGATTCAGACACCAACCAGAAATTATCAAGGACTCTACCACGGAGGTGGCAACCAACCTTACCAGCTAATTATTCCTTAGTGATTAGCGGTTTTCAGATATCTGGTGGACTAACCAATGGAAGGTGAGAATTTTCCAGCTAAGGCCGGGATACACCGAGTGCCCTAGGGCAGGCTGCGCCAACGCACCATTGTCTTAGAACCCACATTCCGCCTCTGTTCTGCTTCAAGGGGATTTGCTGGTGAAAACTTTGGCCATTGCATCCGCCGCCTGGGGCGATCGCTGGACAATGGCTTGAGCCAGGGCTTCGATTTGGCTCTGGTTTAGCCGATCTAGATAGTTAACTAGGGCGGTGCCAAGGGGATCTACGGTCTGGGTCGCATCCACAGTCAGAGACATTGGATCGGCGGGGGAAGCAGGCAGGGGGCAGGTGAAGGCACTCCGACCCATTGGCGATCGCCCATTGGTAGAAGTTGAAGAGGCGATGAACAATTGTTTGGCCTGACTTTGCAGAATCCAATCCAGATTGAACACAGCCTGATAGATCGGGTTATGAATTCGCAGGTACCCTGCTTGTTTGACCGCCAGCCCAGACAGAAGTAATTCAGACTGCTCGGGACTGCCATCTGCTTTCAGGCTGCCAGTTTCCAGCAGTTGTCGATAGTGTTCTAGCAGCCAGGGCAATCGCTGTTCCTGCTTCTGTAAGCGATACAGGATGGTGCGTAAATGTTCGGGATGATCTTGCGTTTCCCAATCATCAATCACATGGGTTTGAACCAGGGTAGCAATCTGTACGGCTACATCACTGTGGTGGGCCAACGCGTCCCGCACCAGGCGCTGCAGAAACGGAGCCTCTACGGCCTCTAAGGCAATAGGTTTGGCCGCCTCCAGACTCGTTTTTCCCTTTTGGCACTGGTCCAAGACAACCTGGCAGAGCTTTTGAGTTAAGAATGGCTGTCCGCCAGTCCAGTGCAAAATTTCCTTTAGCACCGCTTTGGGATTGTCCACCACCCCTGCCATTGCCATGATTAGGGGTTGGACGTCCTGTAGCCTGAATCCCTGCAGTTCGATCGCCCGACCGATGTTAAAAGGCGTTCGCTGATGGTCCTGGATTAAATCGGATGGGGTGGCCACGCCAAATAGGGCAAAGGTCAGACGATGGTAGTCTGGGTTTTCCGCCCGTTGGTTGTAGCAAGAGCGAATCCAGGCGAAAAAGTCATCCTGCGAGAAGTTCAGGCTCAAAATGCTGTCGATTTCGTCAATCAAAATCACCAGCTTGGCTGGAATCTGAGCTAGGAGAATCTCCTCCACAAATAACCCCAGTTGTTGTACGGGGGGCAGGTCGGCATGGACTCGCAACCAGGCGATTAAGTCAACGGTTCCAATCAGATTAAAGGCCCGCCACAGTTCAGATATGATGCCCTTATACCACTGCCCAGGGGTCAGGTTTTCACCACCTAATCGACTCAGATCAAGGGAAGCACAGCGATATCCGGCTTGCTGCAACTGGTGCTTCGCTCGGACTCGCAGGGAGGATTTGCCCATTTGACGGGCGTTGAACACATAACAAAATTCCCCCTGATGCAGGGCGGCTTGTAGCTCAAAATCAGCCTGACGCACCACGTAGGTCGGCGCGTCATTACTCAGGCTGCCGCCAATCTGATACGTAGCGCTTTGTTGATTCCGGTTGACTGCTGCGATCGCAATGCCATTGACCATGGGTGGCTCGCTGTTGATAGCTATGAGTTAATTTAACTGGTTGCTGAAATACAAACGGTACAATTCGCAACTGGATACCACCCGATCGCCCTCCAACTTAGCGACTCCCATACTCTCTAACTGGTAGGCGGCGATCGGATCAATCCTGGCGCCGCCATCAGTTGCAATGATCTGTTGCATGGCTGCCATTAACTCTGGATGCTGTTGCAGAGCAATCCAATGCTGGCGTAACCGATGACTGTAGATGCCAGCGGCAGTGGGCGCTTCCTGCAACAATTGCTCCATCGCCAGATCTTGACGGGCCAGGTGATACAGGGCTAGCCGCACCCGGTAGGGATGGCCCCCAATCAGGGCCATTAACTGTTCACTTTCGATCGCACTCCAGTCCAGCCCATGGCGTCGAGCCAGGTCCTGCACCTGCTCCTGGCTGAATTCTGGCAACCGAATTGCCAACCCCACATTAAACGGCGATTGATTGATGTCCAGCGGCACATAAATTTCGGTGGAGTGAACCACAATTAAACGCAGTTTTTGCCAAATTTCCAGATCCCTGGCATCCTCATACCAGGAACGCAGTAGCGGCAAAAAGCTTTGGGCAATGTCTGGATACTGCAAGAGATGGTTCACTTCATCCAGGGCCAGCACTAGCGGACTGTCAATCTGTTCCAAAACATAGCCCTGAAAATACACCGTACAACTGACTTTGGCACCGCAGTCCTCATCCCAATACAGGTCTAGCTTGGGCTCTAATTGCAGTTGTTGCGTCACCGTCGCACAAAACCAGCGCAACAGTTGATTCAAGCTGCTGAATTTTGACTCATCCACCTGCTCAAAGTTCAGGCGCACCAGACGATATCCCTGCTGAGCAGCATGGGCCAAAATCCGATTTTTCAAGGAGGTTTTGCCCATCAGACTGGGGGCTCGCAGACGGATCAAGGCCCCTGGCTTGGCGATCGCGGCATTGCAGAGACTCTCAATCGGCGGTCGTTCAATGTAAAACGGCGAGTCAAGACTGACCGGACCTTCAGGCAGTTCTAAAGTCACCTGGGAGACTGGTTGAGGCTGGCTGGCTGGCAAATCGGACCGAATTTCAGGGGAACGTAGCCCAGCCTGCTGCCGCAACACGGAGCGAAAGTTATTTTTGGTAACTTTCTCCCCAAAAGCATCGCTGAGCATTTGCCACAGTTGAAATCCAACCCCCCGCACATAGTCGGGGTCATAGCCGGTTTCCCTGGCAACCTCTTGATAAGTTTTGCCCAACCATGATTGCCGAAACACCACTTCCTGAAGATCGCTGAGTCTTTCTGGTTTGAGTGCGGCATCGATGATTGCGATCGCCTCATCAATAAACATCGAATTCCCGCCTCTGCCCCAACTGAATATGGGTCATTATCCCACTCCCTTCGATCGCCGCAAGCAACATCTAACAGTCCCTAACCTTTTCCCACAGACAGCCTGATAGGGCAGCGGTTAGTCTAAGTGCATAACAATCCTCTAGCTTTTTTAAGCACGTCGTTCCTAACTAAACCCTCACGGCAATGCCCCCCGGCCCTTGATGGTCTGTGCTTTGAGGATACCAACACTCTTTACGGAGAACCTGTTTTATGAAACTGATCTACCTGGGACAAGCTTTCGAATGCCCCGCTCGTACTCCTCAGACTTACCGCAAACCCTACGCCGTCAACTGGCGTTACCAGATCCCTGGCGAGGTTTATGGTGAGGGCACTCCGCCCAGTTCCATTGATTCATCTTCCAAGGTCATTAGTTGGCGCTGGCAGGTGCCAACCGCTTAATTGTTGTCGAGGTTGTCGAGGTCACCATTGTTGAAGGGAGGACTGGTGCGATGAAACTTTGCTATCGCGGTGTTGGGTATCCCTACGATTCAAGCTCCATTGAGCATGTTGAGACAGAAGGAAACAGGATGTTTCTTGGCAAAACCTATCGGTTGCGCCAGCCGATCTATCAACCGAAGCAGCAAACCCTGAACCTGGTCTATCGGGGAGTGGCTTACAGCATCGGCGATGACCCTGCCAGTCAACCGCCCCTCCAACCGCCTCAACCCTCCAAATTTGTGGCCCAATTGTCGGCGCAACTGGGGTTATCCAGTTAGCCGGAGAGATAAGTAGTCCTAGACAAGAGCGACTGTCAGAGCCAGTCAAGCTCAAACTGGCTGATTCAAACCATTGAACCAATCTGAAATTAGTTGAATTAGGAGAAGTAAGATGAAATTGTCCTATCGTGGAATTTCTTACGAGAGAACTTCACCAGAACTACCAACCCTCGACACTGGCATAACAGTCCAATATCGAGGAGCCGCCTATCCTTTAGGCCATGCTCCCGTTGGTGTTCCCCTGTATCACCCATCAGGCATGATCTATCGCGGCGTCTCTAGCGATCGCTGTTTTAAGGGCAGTTTTCTAGGTCGCTCTTACTCCCGATGCGTCATTGAGTTTTCACCGATGCCTGCTGAAGCCTAATCTAGACAAGAACGGACATTCCTTACCTCGAGGCAGACCCATTTTAGGCGATGGGAATGCCTCTTTTATTTTGATCCTGTTAACTCAATCAGCTTGTCAGCGAGTTTGAAGAGGGTGGTTGACCAGGGATGCTGGGGATTTTCCTGACAAAAAATGCCATTGCTGCCTAATCGCAACATCTCGGTTGAGACAGGAAAGATACCGGAGACCCGAGTTTCATAGGTTCTTTCCAACTGTTGCCGAAAGTCCTCATTATCCACATCCTTTAGCACCTTGTTGGCCACCAGTAGGATCTGGGGCACTTTCAACTGGCGGGCTAGGTCAACCATGACCGCTGTTCCTTGATAGTCTTGGCGATCTGGCCGCAGAACCAGGAGCAGGATATTTGAGATGGCAATAGACAGAAAGGTTTCCTTACTGAGGCCAGGGTGAGTGTCAATCAGGAAATATTGCAGGTCCAGGGTTTTAATTAACTGGCGAATGCCGTCGTTCAGCAGGCTGACGTCGTAGCCCTCGCTGAGGATGCGGGCGATATCGTCGGGCTTAGTACTGGCAGGAACCAAATAAATCTTGCCAGGAGCCTGAATCCCAGCCACATCACTGACGTTATAAACCGCTTCTTCAATGGGCGTATTGCCCCAGAGGAAATCGTTCAGGGTATGGCAGCAGTCCGATCCATCCAGATCAAACAAGTTATGAATACCAGGAGATTGGATGTCAGTGTCGATCACTCCCACCCGTTTCCCTTGAGCAGCCAAGGCTGTAGCGAGATTTGCCGTCAGGTTGGATTTCCCGGTACCTCCCCGGTAGGAGTGAATGGCGATGATTCTGGGCACACGCGGTAAAGAATATTGAGATAGTCTTATTGTATCGAGACTGATTGATTGTATCGAGACTGATTGATTGTATCGAGACCAATAACATGGGAACCATGCTGGCCCATCAGGTGCGGAAGGATCTGATTCCCTAAATCCCAAGCGGCATCCTTTCAACCCTCCCCTGTCAACTAGGACTCCAAGACGAGATGGACATCCGCTGCTGATTGGGAGAGGGTGAAGGGAAATGCCTTCGGGGGCTTTGATTCACTCCCTGGGGGCTAAAACACAAACAGGCATACAACTCTGTTGAAGAGTTTGAAGGATAAGTTGTAAGGAAACTGTGAGGATCAGGAATCTATGTCAAGATCCTTTGACTGCATTGCAATTGGTTACAAGGCAAATAATTAGGATGGATACTCATCCCGTAGCCGATCCAGGTCAGCTTGCAGTTGCTGAAAATAATCGGTTTGTATGATTTGAGTCACGTCCCGCTGTCGTTTTTGCTGGTCAATTTCAATCCGCAGCGCTTGCAGTTGCGATCGCAGGGCCTGCTCCTCTCGTTTGCGATCGGTAATGTCTACAATGAAACCTTCGAAATAGAGCAGGCATCCGTCTGCATCATGGACTGCTCGGGTATTTTCCTCGACCCAGATAGGCTGGCCATCCCGCCGATAGACCTGATATTGCAGCCCTTTTACTTCACCCTGAGTTTCCATCAAGTGTAAAAACTCATTTCGGCAAGCTGGATCCACATAAATTTGATGACCAATTTCTTGCACCAGCGCCATCATCTCTTCTGGTGACTCATAGCCATGAATTCGGGCCATCGCAGCATTGACCCGCAAATATTGGCCATCTGGGGTGGACTGGAAAATGCCCTCCAGCGAATTCTCGAAGATACTGCGATAGTTGGCTTCTGCCAGAGTCAGGGCCGCTTCTGCCTGTTTGCGATCGCTGATATCGAAGGTAACCCCAATGATCCGTACCGGTCGCCCCGACTCATCGTAAACCCCTCGTCCCTTACTAAACCGCCAGCCAATGCTGCCATCCGGCAGAATCACCCGATATTCATCCGCATAATCGGTCTGGGTGGCCAGCGCGTGGGTGATGCGCTGCTCCACAGCGGCAAGATCACCGGGGTAAACTCGACTTAACCAGGATTTATAGCCAGGCTCAACTTCTCCTGGCTCGTAACCTAATAAACGGTAAGTGTGGTCACTCCAGGTCACGCCTCCTTGATCCAGCGGACATTCCCACATGCCAATGTGGTTCAGATCCAGGGCTAGGCGAAGCTGTTCTTCCCGCTTTTGAATCAGGGTTTGAGCCCCTTGTTGGGCCATTTCTAATTGCTTGCGATCGGTAATATCAAAAATAACGCCATCCAGGTAGTTGAGCCTGCCATCGGCATGAAAAACACCCTGGCCCCGCTCGTACACCCAGCGCAGACTACCGTCGCGATGCTGAATGCGATATTCCATGCCGAACGGTTGTCGTTGGTCCAAGCCGGATTGAATAGTGGTCTCTACCCGTGCGCGATCGTCCGGGTGGATGATACTGCTATAAGTCCTGATCTGGCCCTGGATGAAGTCAGTCGCTGGATAGCCACAGAGATCCTGAATGGCATCACAGAGAAATTCCATGGTCCAATCTGCGTCATTGTGGCAGCGATACACCACTCCTGGCAGATTCGCCACCAGACTGCGATATCGTTCTTCACTTTGGCGCAGTGCCAGACCGAATTGCTTTTGCTCGGTGATGTCGCGGGCTACGCAGTAGATCCGATCTTCTTCTGGAACTGGAGTGGCATTCCAGGAGAGCCAACGATAGCTTCCATCCCGACAGCGATAGCGATTTTGGAAGAACAGGGTATCCTGACCCGTTTTCACTTTGGCAGCTTCCGCCAAAGTCCGATCCCGATCCTCTGGATGGATGAATTCTACATAGGGAACTGCCATTAATTCTTTGCGGCTGTAGCCGAGGGTCTTTTCCCATGCGGGATTCAGTTGCTGGAAATAGCCGTCGAACCCAGTGACAGCAATTAGATCCAGGGACAGCTCAAAGATGCGTTTGCGATCAATCTCGGCCTGCTTTTGAGCAGTGATATCTCGCACAATGAGCAACAGTTCCGCCTGACTAATGGGAGAAATCCTTACCTCCTCGTAGTAAATCTGGCCCTGCTTCTCAATGGCATGTTCTAAAACCTGCACTCTGCCCGTTGCCAGTGCCTGTTCCAACAGGTGCAATTGCTGCTGCAGTAAGGGAGGTGGCAAAACTTCGCTGAGATGTTGGGTGACAGGCAGAAACACCCCCGCCTTGTCTCCCTTGGGCAAAATGCACTCCAGGCAGGTGCCATCCGGCTGTACACGCAACATTAAATCAGGGATGGCATTGAGAATCGCCTGGTGGTGCGACTCCCGCTGGCGTAGTGCTGCCTCTGCCACTTTCCCTTCCGTGATGTCCAGTACGGTGCCAATGAAGCCGATCAAGGCGCCATCTGGATCTTGCTCCGGTCTGGCTTCCACTATGTCAATCACCTGATTTTCAAGCATTATCCTGTTAAAGTTTAATGATAAAAGCGATCCAATCAGGATTGTGAAAGGTTTCCGCAGGAAATCCTTCTCACAAAGCCCTTTCACCAAACTAGTGCAGCGTCAACTCTAGAAATTAGGGTTTGTAGTCAGCGCTTCAGCGCTAAAGCGCCGACTACGAGCCAATGGGTTCACCTTAAAATTAGGGTTTGACAGAACACTAGTCGTGTAACTGGTCACACTCCCCCCACTTCTCAACGAGAAATCAGGGGTTTCGGTCGTTTTGCCAGGGGGGGAGTGAATAATTACCTAGTCGTTCACAAATCACTTAGGATTGCTATAGAGAGTTTTTTATGGATGCTGGTCTAAATATAGCGGTTCCTGATCAGACAGGATACACTAGAGGCGTTGCTAGACAAGCATTATAGGCGTCACCACGTACCTCACACCAGCGAAAACTGCTATAGCTCAATGCCCTACTCGATCTTGTTTTACAAGATAGGTTAAATATGGGTCATAAAATCAGGCTAGCGAAAAAGTCATATCAAAACTTCACTAAGAATAACCATGCCAGTGCCTGCCACTTTCACCACAGGTTTGACAAAATCGTATGAACGAATGAATCAGGCAATGTTGCTAACGAGCAACGTAATGTTGGTCACGAATATCGCCTGGTTCTATAATTTGTGTTTGAGTTGAGGAACCTGCGGAATGCAGGCTACAACAATCCAGCTGATTCATAGAGTCGCTGCAGAATCGCCTGGATCTTTTTGCCATAGTCCGGATCCACGGCCCAGCGACCGCTGAGTTGATCGACCAGCGGAGCAATGCCTCGGGTGACAAAGTTAAAGCGTGGGTCCACCACCGCCTGCACCAGCGGTTCAGTATTGGCATAGGCCTTCAAATGTTGAATTTGGGCTCGCACCCCAATCCGAGCACTGGGGAAGGACGCCCCCTCCGAACCTCCGCCCACAGCCCCCAGTCCAGCAAAGTTATTCTGGTTCGGTTTGACATCGCCGCCAAAGCGGAGAAAGTTGGTTTCCAGACACATCTGACTATAGGCAATGTCGTAGTTAATTCCTTCGATGTCACCTTCTTCCCGATAGAGTTTGCAGATATCGGGAAACTGGGCCAGTCCAACATCGTTGTTGCTTTTCAAGAACATGATCAGTTGTATCTCGGATAAGCGGCCCCGTCCGGTGATCCGATCCATGTCCCCTGGACAAATGGTCAGGTTCGATCGCAAAATGACGGTCCGCGTTGGGTTATCCCAGGCGACCGAAATCGTATAGGCCCGTAAATCAACAGCCTTAATGTAAACGATTTGCTTATAGGACACCTTAACCACTTTGGGGTCCTTGCTCACATCCACACCCAGCCGATCGGCCAGATCAATTGGGATGTATGCATTGCCGCTGATGATCAGGCCCTGCTCACCATAGACTTTGCCATTGATATTGATATTGATGGGAG
>CAZBTL010000045.1:12646-20532 GCA_964494755.1 uncultured bacterium
ATGATCAGGCCCTGCTCACCATAGACTTTGCCATTGATATTGATATTGATGGGAGGATAAGCGCCCGGCGGCACCGGGGTAGGTGTGGAAGGATTGGGGGTCGGACTGGGAGTCGGACTGGGAGTCGGAGTCGGACTGGGTGTGGGAGTGATTCCAGACAGATCCTGCATCCAGGCAACTAACCCATCGGCAATGCCCAAGGCCAGATCTCGTCGCCGGTTTTGAATCACGTAGCGATCGTCCGGGTTGGTCAGAAAGCCAACTTGCAGATAGAGGGCAGGCGGCACCGTCTGGCGACAGAAGGCAATGTATCCCAGGCCAGACTGGGTGTCTGGGAAAGCACCGCGAGTGGGAATCGGCACCCGCTGGGAAAGGGCGCGCAGAATCATTTCTGCCTGCCGCTTACGCTCCAGGTTGTTGGCAATGTAGTAGATGCCGCTGCCTCGAAAAGAAGGATTGGCATAGGCGTCAGCATGCATTTCCAGGGCAATATCGCTGGATCGGCTGCGGGCATTAATCCACTCAATACTTTGTTGGGCGCTCAGGTCATCCGGGACAGACAGCACTTCGTAGCCCCGCAATCGCAACTCCGCCACCACCAGATCCCGCAGGGCAATCATTTCCCGCGCTTCAGTCGTATTGCCCGCGATCGCTCCGGAGTCGGGTTGACCAGCTTCAAACCCACCGTGACCGGCTGATATAAAGATTCGTCCCATCGCAAGTCCCTATGCCTTCGCTACCACCATTCCCTCATGACCAGCAGACACCGTTCTCCTGGAGAAAAAGAGACAGCCTTCATTCTGTCCGTTGTATCTCAATAATCTGCAAATCAGACAAAAAGTTCAGGGCCGACCCAACCCTGTCGGTTGTTCCGTTTTCCCTAACCAGAACCATCTTGGCTTACCTTAGAGACTGACAACTAGTCCATTCATTCCAAATCCTATGTCTCCCGTTGCAGAAATCATTTGTGTCGGCACCGAACTCCTCCTGGGCGATATTCTCAATACCAATGCTCGCTTCATAGCCCAGGAACTAGCTCGCCTTGGCATTGCCCACTATTACCAGACCGTTGTGGGAGATAATCCAGAACGGATCAAGCAGGTGGTGACCACCGCCAGCGATCGCGCCAACCTGCTGATCTTTACCGGCGGTCTAGGTCCCACCCCCGATGATCTGACCCACGAAACCCTGGCCGATTGTTTTGGCGTGCCCCTGGTCGAACATGCAGAAATCCTGGCCGACATCGCTCGCAAATTTGCCCAACGAGGTCGGGAAATGTCTCCCAGCAACCGGAAGCAGGCGCTGTTGCCTCAGGGGGCTCAAGTGTTGGACAATGCCACCGGCAGTGCCCCTGGCATTATCTGGACACCGCGCCCTGGCCTGACCCTGCTCACCTTCCCCGGCGTACCAGCAGAAATGCAGCAAATGTGGCGAACCCTGGCAATTCCCTACCTGAAACAGCAGGGCTGGAGTCAAAACGTCATCGCCAGCCGCATCCTGAGATTTTGGGGCATTGCCGAGTCTACCTTGGCCGAGAAAGTAGCGCCGTTACTGGAGCAGAAAAATCCTACCGTTGCCCCCTACGCCAACTTGGGCGAAGTCAAACTACGCATCTCTGCTTTGGCTGAATCTGAGGCGCAGGCTAGACGGATGGTGGCGCCGGTAGAACAAAAGATTCGGGAAATTGCTGGGCTGGACTGCTTTGGCGCCGATGAAGACACCCTGGCCTCCGTGGTGGGCCATCTGCTACGCTCTCACCAGACCACCCTATCGGTTGCCGAGTCCTGTACAGGCGGCGGCCTGGGCGCTCTGATCACAACCGTTCCAGGTAGTTCCAGCTACTTCTGGGGCGGCATTATTGCCTATGACAATGGGGTGAAAACCGGGGTGCTGGGAGTGAATCCGGACGATTTAGCCCAACAGGGAGCAGTTAGTTCGATTGTGGCGAAACAAATGGCCACAGGAGTACGGCTACGGTTGAGCACCACCTGGGGGCTAAGCATTACTGGTATTGCTGGGCCGGAGGGTGGTACAGAAACCAAGCCAGTTGGCCTAGTCTACATCGGCCTGGCTGGGCCAACCGGAGTCCAGAGCTTTGAGTATCGCTTTGGAACCACCCGATCGCGGGACTGGATCCAACACTTGAGCGCCTGTTCCGCCCTGGATCAGTTGCGGCGGCAACTGGTGCAGTCCCGCCGTTAGCTCCTAACCCAACAACAGGGACAAAACAGGGACAAATCGGACATTAGACCCCTGGCATAATTAAAAACATTTGTTAAGATAGACTTAACCTGATTGAACATCTCGCCTATCGGTACGGGTCAGGCGGTGTCACAATCGAGTTGGATTGGGTACAATCTGTATTAAGTTAAGAGCCTACTGGATAAAGCCAGGGACAATGGCAGCTAGAGCATTGCCTGGTCTTACAGCTTTTTCCAGCTTGTAATGTAGGAGCTAACAGGTTAATGGATTACCTTGAGAGAGTGCTGGATACCATCGCAGAATGGGTTCGTCGGGTGATTGAGGCCCTGCTCGGTCCAGAGGCAGAACCAGAAGCAGAGCCGATTCCTGTTCCAGTCAACGACCCATCTCGACGGTAAATTGTTGGTTTAGCGAGTGAATTCTTCCTTGCAAGCGGAATATTTACCAAATGCCGGGTTGAGCCTGCTGGTCTTGCATGGCCCCAACTTAAATCTGCTGGGTAGGCGTGAGCCTGGTATTTACGGCACGGTCACCTTAGAAGATATTAATCGTCTTCTGAGCCAGGAAGCCAGCCAGTTAGGTGTGACCATTAGTCCGTTTCAATCCAATCACGAAGGAGCCCTGGTGGATGCCATTCATGCTGCAATCGGCGTTTACCAGGGTTTGCTAATTAATCCCGGCGCTTACACCCACACTAGCGTGGCCATTCGGGACGCTATTGCAGCCGTCAATCTGCCGACTGTTGAAGTCCACCTAAGTAATATCCATCGCCGCGAAGAATTTCGCCACCACTCCTACATCGCACCAGTGGCGATCGGTCAGATCAGTGGCTTTGGGGCCAATAGCTATCGCTTAGGGCTGCAGGCCCTGGTTCATCATCTGCGCCAGGAAATGGCTAAGACAGCTTAGTCAGAAGGCACCCAGGTCGGCAATGGCTGGCTAAATTGTTCCAGGGACAGTAAGGAGATTTGACTGTCCTGCTGGACGGTTTGGCGATCGCCCGCTGTATTATAGCCCCACTCGGCCAGGAACAACCGGACTGATTGCAAGTCGGGTTGGGCCTTGATCGATTGCAGGGTTTTGAGTCGGTCTTCCACAAACCAGAAGGTCGCCGTTTCGATGTACTGCGGTATCATCTCCCGCAGAATTTGATGTTTGGGCTGTTTGCATTCCTTGCCGTAAATCTGGCTTTCGGTCAGGCTCAAGCCCTCCTGCTGCAATAACTGGTGGATAAAGCGACCCTCTTTGGTGCTGATGATCACCAGATGGGTGGGACTGTATTGGACTAACCCCTTTAGCTGTTCGATCACCCCCGGATAGAAGCGGTGCTCTGCCAGCCAACTCTCCGGGTCACTGGCAATCCACTGATCTCGCACCCCATCCACTTCAGCCGCAATCTGGGTCGGTTTCAGTTTTTCCTCCACCACCAGCAAATTTGCGATCGCCCCCCACTCCTGCCAGATTCGCTCCTCTGGAATTCCCTTCAGCACCGCATGGAGCAAAACTGGCATTTCCCAACCGGTCTCCACCACCGGCCGCAGACGATAAAATAGCTCCGCCAGTCCCTCCGGCGGCACGGTATCTGCTGGTTGCCAAATCTGACCGTAGGCCCGCCAAGCGGTTTGGAAATATTCTTTCAAGCCATCACAAATGACGCCGTCAAAGTCCAGCGCCAGAACGGTTGGTTGGGAGAGGGACATGGGATCTTCGATGAAACTGACCGATTTTAGCCTACTGTGACTGACTAGAACGTACTGGAAGAGACCAGCCTTGCCTGCAACCCATCAATACCACATTGGGTCGAACCGTCGCCATCGGGGAGTCAGCACAGTGTTCCAGGAAGGCGATCGCCTGCTGTCCGTTTTCCGCCTCACCCACTACTTCCAGATCCGGTTTGGCCTCCAGCAGACTCTTTAAGCCCTGACGAATAATCAGTTGATCGTCGACCAGGAGGAGACGAATGGTGTCATCGGTCATGGCATTCGGTTGGGTAAGGGAATCGATACAGTCACCTGGCAACTTGCCGTTGTCTTTGCCCTGCCCTTACTCACCACCATTGTCAGTGGCATTCTCTTCACCATTGGCGTCGAATGGTTCCATCAGCAGCAACTGGCCGAGGTTTTGATGAGAATTCACACCCTACAATTGTTCGGGCTTGGTAATGTCTTTCCCTTGTTGATTGGTGTTGGCTTAATTGGTTTGCTGATGACCAGACTTTCCATGACCAATCTATTCCAGTCGTGCCTTTTATACGTTACCCATTAGAAGATCAGCGCCATTGTATCTCTAGGGATTGAAAGGGAAGCAGTCATGATGCACAGTACGGGCCTCCTTAACTCTGGCTAAATCAAATGCTGTCCCTAGTTCAGTAAAAATTTGGCTGGCGATGTTTAGATGGTGTTGATGGTTCGTTGAAATGGCATGTCTGCCGATTGCGTAGTGAGCTAAAGCCTGGTCGTAGGGCATCGCGAATTTTTCCGCTGCTATTAAGCTCCTTTGCCAGGATTGGTGGGCTTGGCTGGGTTGGTTAGCGAGCCAATGGTAGAGCCCCTGGTGAAGCCAGGCACTCGGTTGACCAATGGGAAAAACGCGAGCAAATTGATGTAATGCTCGACAAGCAGCGCGGGCAGATCGAGCTAGGGATTCTAATTCCTCAGACTTCTCATAAAATTTCCGCCTCACGGTCTCGGCTGCAATCCTGTCACGGCTCACTTGCCAGAGTCCGAGGTAGACTTGTGCAACCCCTGCATAGCCCTCAATTAAGTAATAGGAGCTAGGGGAAGAGAATTGAGCCAAGCGGTGCGCTGTTTCCTGAGCCGCCTGTTGAGCCAGATCCAGTTCGCCCCGCTGCCAACGGGCAATTGCCAGCATGCCAAAGGTCCCAGTTTCAGAGACTCGATCCGTATTTTGGGCGAATAACCGTAGAGAGTCTTCTAACAAATTCACTGCAGTCTCGTTATCTCCCAGACGCAGTGGCCCTTCGGCTTGTCCATTTAGTCCCCAGGCCTGTTGCAACAAATCCCCACGGTGCTCGGCTACTGCATAAACTTTTTTCCATAGTTCAATGCCACGGACAAATTTGCCTTGAAAATAAGCAACCTTAGCACGAATGGCTAGACTGTTACCTAACTGATGCCGATCTTCAAAGCGATCGTAGATCTGGCCAGCCTGCTCCATCGCGGCCTCTACCGATTGCCATTGACCGATCCCGACCTCATAAGCACCTGTCACAATCAATACTCGCGCCTCGGCAAGAACAGGTTGGTTAACAATTTGAGCCGTTAATCGGGCTTTGCGACTGTACGCCTTCGCTAAACGATGGAGTCCCATCATGCCAGCGGCAAAACAACTATTGGCATAGGCACGGGCTAATTCGGGTGATGGGCCAGCTCGTTCCGCTAAGTTCAGGGTTTGGAGGGCTGCATACAGCGTCGGCACCACCTCGTTCGCATGGTAGTAAAGCTCGGCAAATATGTCATAGATTCTTGCGGTTTCTAATAAGGATGCGATGTCAGCCGGTGAATTTGTCTCCAGCTTCAGGTAGCCGATACGGTGTAGGAACTGTCGTAGTATTTGCCCAAGCAGACGAACGAACAGTTTCACTCCCGGAACTGGCATGGGTCGATGCAGCAACGTTAAGGCTCTTGCCAGATGTTCACGACTGTCTGATAGCTGCCCCAAGCCCAGGTAAGCTTCCCCCAACTGCCGTTCCCAACAGGCTTGCCGTAACTGGGGCTGGGGGGTGCTTGAACGTTCAGGTTGCTTGAAAGAGGCTGCTTCATTGCCACTCAACCGCTGATCGAGGGTAATTGCCTGGCTAAAAAACTGGATTGATTCTCGGAGTGAGTTAGATTTCTGGGCTAATTCCCCTGCTTTTTCTAGAAAATGAATGGCCTTGTCATAAATCTCAGCTTTGGTCCAGTGATACGCTAATAGGGAATAGAAGGGAGATAGGTTATTGGCGTAAGTCACTTCGTACCACTCCGCCACCAACTGATGTAATCGCCGCCGCTGGGCATATAGCATCAAGTTATAAGCGACATTTTGAGTGATGATTTGCTTAAACAGGTAGGTGACATCTAAGGCCTGTCTTTCTCGCAGGGTAAAGTCCAGATGTTCAAGCGTGTTGAGATAGTCAGTGATCTGAGACTGGTCGGTGGAGACTGGATAGATGTGATGGATGAGAGGAGCGAGAAAGGTACGCCCCACAACGCTTGCTACTTTTAATGTGAGCTGTTGTCCTGGAGTCAATCGATCCAGACGGCTAATAATCACACCCTGAACTGTATCTGGAAGGTACAGGGAGACAATTTCTTCAGCACTTAAGTTGGAAATTTCAGCTCCCAGCTCACACTCACCATCCTTGACCAGAATCAAGCCTGCATCCCGCAAACTGTAAGCCAGTTGTTCACTAAAGAATGGGTTACCTTCAGCCTTTTCATGGATCAAGCTCGCAACCAAGTCTGGCAAGCCGAAAACGCCTAGGCGCTGGCAGACGAGGGCTAATATGTCGGCACAATTAAGTGCTTCCAGACGCAGCGTTTGGCAATGGGTGTGTTGCAGAAGTTGTTGATATTCACCCGGCAACGGATCACTCAGGGGACGAGTTGAAACAACAAACATCAACGGCTGAACTTTCTGACTAATCGCTAACGCCAGTGCCCAGGATGCGGAGTCGAACCAATGGGCGTCTTCGAGAATGATCAATAGGGGAGCGCGATCGGCAGCTTGTTGAAGTAGCTGTATCAGAAGATCTTGGAGTTTTTCAGCACGCACCTGCCCGGTCATCTGACTGGTAATGTCGTTATCCGGCAGTTCTAAGGGCACGACCGCATTTAATAAGGGAGCGAAGCGGACCAGGTTGACTCCTGAGGATAGTTGGGTCAGAACTTGATGGCGTTGGGCGTCCAGATCGCTGAGGAATTGTAGCCCCAGGAGTTGAGTGAACAGAGATCTCCAGGCATGGTAAGGAGTGGACTTGGCGATCGCATCACTTGCACCATTTAGGACGTTTACCCCTTCGTTTTGGGCATACGATCGCAACGCCTCAACTAACCTTGATTTACCGATTCCAGGTTCACCTTCAATCACCACATTGCTGCTCGTACCCTCTAGCAATGCTTGGAGCTTCTCATACAGAAGCGTTTCTTCTGCCTGCCTGCCTACCAAAGGCGCCGAAGGGGAGGCAAAATAGGCTGTCCTCCAGCGCTCACTAGCACTGTGGGCTGAGGTCGAAGGACGATAGACCGGGATTGGTTCTGATTTCCCTTTAACCTGGATCGGCGGCAGACTTTCAAACATCAGACGGGTTTGAGCTATCTGATAGGTTGCCTGATCACACAGCACCCCTTCCTTTGCTGCCCCCATTAGGCGAGCCGCTAGATTCACAATATCCCCGATCATGGTGTACTCACAGCGCCCTTCACCGCCGACCGAGCCGCAGTAAACACAACCTGTCGTGATGCCAATGGCGCTGGTCAACCCCAGTTTCAATAGATTTTCCCGCATGGCGAGGCCAGCCAATAGGGCGCGCTCCGCATTATCTTCGTGGGCTAAAGGCGGCAAACCAAACGCGCCAATCAGAACACTCCCCTTGTCATCTTTGATAAACTGCCGGACGCTGCCTTCATACTGATAGATAGCTTGCTGCATGGCTTGAATGGCTTGCTGCACCAACTCTAAGG
>CAZBTL010000046.1:0-20185 GCA_964494755.1 uncultured bacterium
ATACCAAAAATGACCTCACCCCGCAGTTTGGTGGTGGTGGAGAACTGTTGCCGTTCCAGGGTGGTCGTGCGCACTTCCAACGCATCGATGCGACCGCGCAGGGTGGCTAGTTCAGCGGCAAATTCTTCCTGGAGCTTTTGCACCACCAGCAAGTCTTCCTTCCGCACTAAGTCAGCGGTAGCGCTGGCAATTAATTCATTAATCCGATCCATACAGGCATTCAGACCGGCGGCAAATTCATAGCGACTGAGCGCCCGGTTGCCGCGATAAGTGCGGTCCG
This sequence comes from uncultured bacterium, assembly GCA_964494755.1. GTDB lineage: Bacteria > Cyanobacteriota > Cyanobacteriia > Leptolyngbyales > Leptolyngbyaceae > CAZBTL01. Next base: position 281 of record CAZBTL010000046.1, read on the forward strand.
GATAACCCACAATACAACCATACCGTTCCACCAACGATTGCAGCGCCTGGAAGGCCCAATCGGTGGGTTGGACGTCGGTCAGTTGGGAAACCGAGGTCACTTGATCAACGCTAACGACTTCAGTTCCTTCTAAGGCATAGGTTTCAAGCTGAGCCAGGGTAGAAGTCGCCGGAGCACTTGCGGTAGACGCTGTCCCATCCTGTAGCGAATCCGGAGCTGCCTGGGCAGGGGCTGTAGAAACCAGCGCCGCCGCTCCTAGCAGAAATGGAGTCATCAGCCATGTTCTTTGTCGATTTGCAGCCATTATTCAATCCTCACATCCTACACAACTGTTGAAATCAATCTCCCAGTCTGGATTTCGGCTTTCAACACCCATCAAGACTTGCACGCCAACAGCTAGCATTAATTTACAGCTATTGACCCTGCTTGACAATTCAAAAATTGAAACTATTCCAAAGGAATTCTGACATGGATCAGGCTTCCATTAGACGCCAATGATAGAAAACAGCAGGGTAAGGCAGTCAAACTTAACGCTACACCTCATTAAACCTGGCGAACTTCAATGAAAGCATAATGTCTGGTTAATGAAAGGTTAAGCCTCCCTGTTTTCGGCTGAATGGGAGCCCAACTCCTATAAGGATAGCTAATCAGTTATTGCCACTGTTCGGCAATCAATAGCCGCCGCCTTAAGGCTGGAATCCAGCACGTTGCAATGCCTCTTTCATCGGCGCCAGGTGACGGTCGTGGTTCACGATGACCAATTCCGTGGAGTTATACAGGTCTTTCAGCAATTTGTTATTAGCAGGCTGGTTCAATTTCATCAAAGCCGCAATTAGCCGTTGCCGAACCGCCGCGGGCACATCGTTGTCGATTGCCACCCCGTGGGCGGGCACTCCGGGAATCGAAGTCAGTACCCGCAATTGACTCTTCTCAGCCGCCGTGATGTAAGGAGGGTTGAGGGCATACTCCGACACCGCTGCTACATCCGCCTGTCCTCGCAACACCGCCTGCAGCGCCCCGCTGTAGTTGCCCCCATAGGTCACCTGACCAAAGAAGCCATCCAGGCGATCGCGGTTGGGCACCAGCCCGACCTTCACCAGTTCCGCCACCGGAAAGATGAAACCAGAACCGGAGGTGGGCGAAGTGAAGGCCATCTTCTTGCCTTTCAACTGGGCCAGGGTTTGCTTGGTATTGGCCTTTGGTTTCAGCGGGCTGTCCTGACGCACCACAAACACCGAACGGTAGGTATAGCGACCAGAATAGTTGGGCCGCACCTCCGCCAGATAGAGTTTGGCCCCAGCCAGCTGCTCTGCCTTCAGGGCCGGCCGACTACTGAGAAAAGCGACATCAGCTCGATTAGCCCGCAACGCTTCCACCGCCGCCGTATCGTCTGCCACCGAAGCTTTCACTGGCATCCCCATCTGCTTGGACAGAAACTCAGCCACCGCATCGGCCTTGCGTTGCAAATCCGCCGAGTCCGCCCGACCGGGAAACACAATGGTCAGACTGCCCGGTGTGTAGGCAACCAACTGGGAACTAGCGGTAGGACTCTGCTGCAACGGCAAGAGCCTATCTGAGGGGGCTGCTACCACCTGGGGCAGGAGAGCCTTCTCATTGAAATTTAAACCTAATAAGGTAAGCAGGGAAATACCGGCTCCCCAGCCTAAAAACTTGACTGAAAGCATTGTTAATCCTATTTGCGATGGTGTGGACTACAGAATTAAATCCAAGAAATTTGCAGAAAGCTGGAATAGATTCTAGATCTATTTGAGAAATTAAGTCAATAAATGAATTGAGATAATAGATGAATTGAGGCCATACGGAAATGGATGATGTCTTGGGAGGCGCATCCAGTGGTTGAGATCAGTTCTTATAAAGGCTTTGACGGAATATGGCGGCTGTCTGAGCCCTATGAGTCACAGCACTGGTTAACCAGCCTTTCGCTGGGCGGAGAAAACTATCTGGCAAAAAAGAAGCACTTGTACCAGAAGAAAGAAAAAGCCTTGTTGAAAATGGACGCCACCGCTGCTGGTCCAGATAGCTGGTGTGTCCAGAACAGAACTTTGCGGCTGGACGAAAAGCACCACAAACAAATTTTGGGCGGCGTGACAGCCGATCGCCAATTCCAGAGAGTTGTCCCACAGGGTAAGCAGGGCGGGAAAACATCCCGCTAAAAAGTAATACAGAATAGCCCACAGGAAATCGTCGCTGGCTGAGACTTCTGGGTTGCCCAGATGCGCCAGGGCAAAGACCAGGCCGGATAGACCAATCAACAGGCGGCGATTGCGGGTCAATAGACTGAGTGCTTGCAGCAAATAGCCCCGTAGCAACAGTTCCTCTGTCGTGGTTTGCATGGGAGTCAGCAAAAGGACCAGGGGCAGAAAGATCAGCCACCGGACTGGGTCAGCCGTCAACTGGTAACTTTCTAGAGCCAGACCAGAACTGACCAGTGTGCTGAGGCAGAGCAGCAACCCCCACAACCCTAGCCCCTGAGCCATACGACGATAGTGAATCGTGGCGGCGGCGGTAACCAGGCTGCGAATGGAACGATGATGAATGGTCAAAATAACCAGGAACAGCCCTAGCAACAGGAATAGGAACGGCAGGTTCTGGGCAATATAGCCTCCCAGTTGAGCCAGTAGGGGGGTGGACGGTGAAATTGAAGAGAGCCACGTCTGTGTCATCTGTGTCAGGAGTTGCCCCAAACCAACAAACAGCCACAGCCCAGCAACTGCTGCAAGATAGTGTTGCCAGTTATGGTTTCCCGATCGGGCCAGTGCTAAAAAACGGTCACCCACTGCTATTAGGTAGAACTCGATGCAAGTCAGCTAAGGATTGCAATGGCCCCCCACAGGCCAGGTTTTACGCGCCATACTAGTAATCGATACCACTTCGAGTTAGGGTTTCATCTGATCCGGCGAAACGCTGTAGACTCATGGGGGATGCCTGGTCAGGTATCCATTCTGACTGTAGCGCTGGCACAGTACTTGTATCGTTGCAAAGTGGCAATTTCTGCTTTCTACCCTACTGAACACTGGTTGAGTTCTGACTATGCTTGAATCCTATCGCCAACATGTTGCCGATCGCGCGGAACTGGGCGTTCCGCCTTTACCACTGAGTGCCCAGCAGACTGCTGAGTTGTGTGAGTTGTTGAAGCAGCCACCGGCTGGGGAAGAAGAGTTTTTACTGCACCTGCTGCGCGATCGGGTGCCGCCAGGGGTAGATCAGGCTGCCTATGTGAAGGCTGGATTCTTGACCGCTATTGCCAATGGAACTGCTACCAGTCCCTTGATTTCGCCGGTTGCTGCGGTGGAACTGCTGGGCACGATGATGGGCGGTTACAATGTGCGATCGCTGATTGATTTGCTCCAGGCAGCCGATGCGGACATTGCGGCCACCGCCGCCGCCGCCCTGGGTAAAACCCTGCTGGTTTACGATTCCTTCCATGATGTGCAGGAACTAGCAGCAACCGGTAATTCCTATGCCCAGCAGGTCATGCAGTCCTGGGCGGAGGCCGAGTGGTTTACCAGCAAACCTCAGATCCCAGAAGCTATTACCGTCACGGTATTTAAGGTGCCCGGTGAGACAAACACCGACGATCTGTCTCCGGCGCCCCATGCCACGACTCGTCCCGACATCCCCCTGCATGCCACTGTAATGCTGGAAACCCGAATGCCAGGTGGCTTGGACACCATCTCTGAGCTTAAGCAAAAAGGCCATCCGGTTGCCTATGTGGGCGATGTAGTTGGTACCGGCTCCTCCCGCAAATCAGCTATTAATTCGGTTCTCTGGCATATCGGTCAGGATATTCCCTTTGTACCTAACAAGCGGTCTGGTGGCTACATTCTGGGTGGCAAGATTGCGCCCATCTTCTTTAATACGGCCGAAGATTCAGGGGCGCTGCCGATTGAGTGCGATGTCACCAGGCTGGAAACGGGTGATGTGATCACGATTTATCCTTACAAAGGGGAAATCACCAATGAAGCGGGTGAGGTCATCTCTACCTTTACCCTCAAACCCGACACCATTCTGGATGAAGTGCGGGCCGGTGGGCGGATTCCCCTCCTGATTGGGCGTACCCTGACCGACAAAACTCGGGTCGCTTTGGGTCTGGAACCCAGTCCTGTTTTTGTGCGGCCCTATCAACCAGAAGATACGGGTAAGGGCTTTACCCTGGCCCAGAAGATGGTGGGCAAAGCCTGTGGAGTGGCCGGTGTTAGACCTGGCACCTCCTGTGAACCGCACATGACCACCGTTGGGTCTCAGGACACGACGGGTCCCATGACTCGCGACGAGTTGAAGGAACTCGCTTGTTTGGGGTTTAGCGCCGATCTGGTGATGCAGAGTTTCTGTCATACGGCTGCCTATCCCAAACCAGTGGACATTAAAACCCATCACGAACTGCCCGACTTCATCAACTCTCGGGGAGGCGTTTCTTTGCGTCCGGGGGATGGCATTATCCATTCCTGGCTGAACCGCATGCTGTTACCGGACACTGTGGGAACCGGTGGCGATTCCCATACTCGCTTCCCGTTGGGGATTTCCTTCCCAGCGGGATCGGGGCTGGTGGCGTTCGCGGCTGCCCTGGGAGTCATGCCCCTGGATATGCCGGAGTCAGTCCTGGTTCGCTTTACAGGCCGTCTGCAACCCGGCGTCACCCTGCGGGATGTTGTCAACGCTATTCCCTATGTGGCCATCCAGCAAGGTAAGCTGACCGTTGCCACGGAGAATAAGAAAAACCTGTTCTCTGGCAAGATTATGGAAATGGTCGGACTGCCGGATCTGCAACTGGAACAGGCATTTGAACTGACGGATGCCACTGCAGAACGATCCTGTGCTGGCTGTACGATTCAGCTCAATCCAGATACGGTGGCTGAATACCTGCGGTCGAATGTGGCCCTGTTGAAAAATATGGTGGCACGGGGGTATGGTGATGCCCGCACCATTCTACGGCGGGTCAAGAAGATGGAAGAATGGCTGGCCAATCCGTCTCTTATGGTGGCTGACCCGGATGCGGAATATGCCGACATCATTGAGGTGGATCTGGACCAGATCACCGAACCGTTGGTGGCAGCGCCCAATGATCCAGACAATATTAAGCTGATGTCAGAGTGTGCCGGTGATCCGATTCATGAGGTGTTTATTGGCTCCTGCATGACTAATATTGGTCATTATCGGGCTGCAGCTAAGGTATTGGAAGGAGAAGGGCCGGTCAAGGTCCGCTTGTGGATTGCGCCTCCCACCCGTATGGATGAACACCAATTACGGGAGGAAGGCTACTACGGTATTTTTGCGGCGGCCGGAGCCCGTACCGAAGTGCCTGGGTGTTCCCTCTGTATGGGCAACCAGGCTCGGGTGGCAGATGGCGTCACCGTTTTCTCCACCTCGACGCGCAATTTTAATAACCGCATGGGTAAGGATGCTAGGGTTTATCTGGGCTCGGCCGAGCTGGCGGCAGTCTGTGCGCTGTTGGGCCGAATCCCTACGGTGGACGAATACCAGGCGATCGTGGCCCGGAAGGTAAACCCGTTTGCTTCTGACCTTTACCGTTACCTCAACTTTGATCAGATTCCTGGGTTCCAGGATGAGGGGCGGGTCCTACCGAAGGATGAGGAAGAAAAACTGGTGCTTTCTGTGGGTTAATCCGTTGGAACCTACCCTAACCCTTTTCTCCGAATCAGTCACATTGGTTCGGAGAATTTCGTTATGACAGACTTTTTAGCTTCAGAATTTTGAGGTTCGGATGGGTACTTTGAGGTCATGGGCCACAGGTCAGGGGACGCTGCGTGGTTCATCCTGCGACGTGAAAAGCTGCCGTTTAGGATTCAAAACTGGCTAGCTGTCATAATGGCAATACCCAAGCCATGAGGCCCTGAGTTATGGAATCTCCTCTACTGGGCTCTGGTCTGCAGTTTCCCACTTCAGAAGAATTGCCTTGCTCTGACAACCCACCTGTGGATGATGAGAATCAGGGCACTATTTGAATGATTTCAAAACGGAGAGGGGGGGATTCGAACCCCCGTTGGGTGTGACCCCAAAACAGATTTCGAGTCTGCCGCATTCAACCACTCTGCCACCTCTCCAGGGAGTTATGCATTGGGAGTATGGAGTTTGCAAATTCCACTGTAACCCAAAACTCTCGCCAAGAACTCATCGCTTCTTATAAGTTGGTTCTGGCGTCTTCCTCCCTTGCCAAGGTGGTTTGAAATCCGCGAGTTGGTGTCCATTCAATCGCCCCATCCTGGCCGGTGCAATAGGTTTGGCTGCTGAGTTGGCGCAGAAAAGCTTCGGTTTTGGGATGGATTTTTTTCGAGGAGGCGATCGCCACCTGGGGCTGCACAGCCTGCAGAATGTCCGTTTGGAGAAATTGGCCGGACCACCAGAGAACCTTTGCCTGGGGCAATCTTCCCGATTGAGCCAGTTCGGCCTGTTGTTCGGCTGTCATGCGTCCCAGCCAGAGCCAGGTTTGGCCTCGCAGTTGGAAACTCATCACCAAGGGCTTTGCCTGGATTAAGGTGAGGGGAACTGACCCGACCTGCACTGGCTGTTGGAGGGGTAAAACGGTTTGAGGTGGGCTGATCTCCCTGTCGGCCTGCTGTTGATAAGGAGAGGTTTGGTAGAGAAACTTGATGGGAATGCGGGAGGCCAACCGTGGCCAGTCATTTTGTGAAGCAGCGGACGTTGAAACTGCCCAGTTAATCTGGTTAATCCCAGCTTTCTGTAACAAGGGCAGGAGAGTGAAGTTCACTGTCCCAGCATCTCCACTGTTGAACAGGGTGGTTTGGGATCCTTGCTGGAGCAGCATGACGGGTTCCTTTGCCGTTGCCAGAACTGTCGCCCGATACATCGTAACTTTGGCCTGCCAGATGGGCACCAGGGTTAGTAGCACACCCAAGAACAGCGCGACCCACCAACGACGACGCCACCAGGAAGTCAACCAGGTCAACCCCATCAGGGTATACAGAGTGACCACAATGATTGGCGAAATGGTGCCCATGGCAAAGGCGTTTCCTGGCAACTGGCTGACCAGTTGGACGCCAGCAATCAACCAATGGGTGGGATAGAACAGCAACCCAGCTAGAAAACTGCCTGCTGGAGACCAGAGGTTGGCTGCCAGGGCACTGATCATGCCGCCGATACTGATGATTGAAATCAGTGGTGTAACCAGGATATTGACCGGAATACTGTAGGGCGAGAGGACTCCGAAGGCTGCCAGTTGGGCCGGTAGGGTCCACAGGTAGGCGGCAATGGGAACCGCAATCAGCGGGGCGATCGCGGTTGGCAGCCAGTCCAACCATTTGGTAAGGGTCGGAACGGTGACAAACAGTCCCAATGTAGCCAGGACACTAAATTGGAAGCCCAAATCCCAGAGCCACAACGGATTCCAGAGCAGCAGCAGGGTAACGGCCAGGAGCAGGGAATTGACAGGCTTCACCTTGCGTTGCAGCAGTAACCCGACTAAACCGGCGCCCCCCATCAAAGCGGCTCGCAGGACGGAAGGTTGGGCTCCGGCCAGTCCGACGAATACCAATAGGCTGAGGATGCCAGCCGTGAACTGGAGCCATCTCGGCAATCGTCGGCATAGTCCCAACACAACTCCCAAAATCAGCGATACCTGAAACCCGGAAGCCGCCAGGGCAGCGGCCAAGCCAACCTGGGTGAAGCGGTCTTTCAGCTCAAAGGGAATATCGACAGCTTTATTGCCCAACACCATAGCGCTGACCAGCGCCCCTTCGGGATTGCCCAAGCCTCGCTGTTGAGATTGGATGATGGTTTGTTGCACCCTCCACCAGATTCCCCGTGATTTGGCAGTTGGTTTGGGCAGGTCGATTTGATTGCAGTCAGTGATGACAGACAGATCGCCGCCAGATTCCAGATAACGGTGGGCATCAAATATTTGGCAGCCCCGCAGCCCCGCAAAACTGCCTTCCTGGGCCAAATAAGCTTTGAAGTCAAAGCTACCAGGATTGGCGGCTGACTTGGGTAAATAGAGGGAACCCAGGACGCCCAGTTGCTGGCCGGGTGCCAGTCTATCTGCTTCGGTAGCGGGCAAAGTAACATACAACTTGCCGGTTACAGGTTTATTGGCCTCTACGATGCCGTTGGGGGTGGTAGCCTGTCCCAGTTGGGAGACCGCCATCCAGACCTGGACTTTCTGGCTACGAGTCAGATGGGGTGGGCTTTGGATGGTGCCAACAACGGCTACGGGAATCGGCGCTGAAGACTGGGTTTTAGGCAGAAACTGGCTGATATCAGAGCTTTGGGGCTGGGGAACCCGTAAGTAAAAATATCCACTGGCGAGCAGCCCAATCATTCCGGTGAGCCACCAAATTTTCCGGGAAATCAGGCCAGGTTTGCCAAGAGCCGGTAGGACAAAGGAGAGACCAATCGCTAGCAGCAAGACCAGCACCCCACCGCCTGCAATCACTGTGGATAAAAGTCCCAGAATGAATGACAGACAGAGAATGACTACGACTGCTGAATTCATCTGGCGCCTCCATGCCCTTGGTATTGGGTTCCTGCGGTTGTTGGGTTTCTGTGCTTGAACACAACATGCCCGTTGGTAAAAACCGGTTGCGATCGCTGGCCAGGAGTTTTTGAAGACTTTTAATTTAGGCTGATCAGTTAAACTTCCAGTCAATCCAGTGAGATAACGCTAGAACGCCGATCCAGATTCTGTGGGTGGGAGTTTTGGGGCTACCCATGGGTAGTTGATCCGTCAAAAACACCGGAAATCTTGACATACCGGACTGATGCTCTAGGAAAGAACGAATCCAGTTAGAATTAGAAAGAGCTTTTTGCTCCTTTCTGCCGGTTGCTCCGGTCATGTGCCGGTGCATTATGTGAGGAATTGACTACGGACGTTGAAGCTTATCCAGATGGCTCTGGCCTTTCTGCTGTTCAAACGCTGCAGGGGGCCAGCTCAGGATTTCCCCTTGTTCCTGAGTTTTCGAAAACAGAATTGCAGCAGTTGTCTCCAGCGGCTCTGGCCTATTTGGGAGATGCGGTCTACGAGTTGTATGTGCGGTTGCATTACTTGATGCCACCCAAGCGGATCCAGACCTACCATCACCAGGTTGTGGCCCAAGTCCGGGCAGAGAGTCAGGCTAGTCACTTGCAAGTGTTGCTGCCCCACCTAACACCTGAAGAACTGGAAATTGTGAAGCGAGGCCGTAATGCTGCGACAGTCCGGACTCGCCGGGTGAATCCAGACATTTATCAACAGGCCACCAGCCTGGAAACCCTGATCGGCCACCTTTATCTGACCCATCCGGAGCGGCTAATCCAACTCCTGAATCAGATGGCACTCCAGTTTCCATCGAACAATTAATCTACAATCCGGTTTACGATCGCCATGTCTGAAAAAAAGTCCGACAAAAAGTTTCATGCCCAATCTGCCCGGCCCTTCCATCCCAAAGCTGCTAGGAAAGGCAAGCCCAAACACCGGGCAGGACAGCATGGTGGGGCCGCAGGAGACAGTCGGACGAGTCAGGCACCTCGACCCGTAAAACCGGTTGGCAAGAAACGGGTTCAGATCCCTGCGCCTAAGTTGGCGGCCAAACCGGACACCGACGCACTCTTACCGACCGAGGCTCCACAGCGGCGTCAGATCCGACAGGCCAATCAGCCCAATCTGCCGAATACCGATCCCTTGCCAACTGAAGAACCTGATCTGATCTACGGTCGCCATGCTGTATTAGCTGCACTGGAGGGCGATCGCCAACTGAACCGGGTCTGGGTCACATCCCGCTTGCGATACGATCCCCGCTTCCATACCCTCTTGCTGCAAGCCAAGGCCAATGGCACAGTGCTGGATGAAGTGGAGCCGCAGCGGTTGGATCAACTGACTCACCGGGCGGTACACCAAGGGATCGCAGCCCAGGTTGCGCCCTATACCTATTGGGAACTGCCCGATTTGATTGCACGGAGCAAAGCTGCCTCCCCCCAGCCCGTTCTAGTAGTGGCTGAGGGGTTGACGGATCCCCACAATTTGGGAGCTATCATTCGCACGGCTGAAGCATTGGGGGCGCAAGGTCTGGTCATTCCACAGCGGCGTTCTGTGGGGGTGACCTCGACGGTGATGAAGGTGGCTGCGGGAGCCCTGGAAACCTTTCCCATTGCCAGAGTGGTGAACTTGAGCCGAACCCTTGAGGATCTGAAGGCGGCTGGTTTTTGGATTTACGGTCTAGCCGCTGAATCTAACCAACCCCTCCACACCAGCAAATTCTCTGGCGCGATCGCCCTGGTAATTGGTTCGGAAGGAGAGGGCCTGAGTTTACTGACCCAGCGTCATTGTGATCATCTGGTAGGAATTCCGCTGAGCGGCGCCACTCCTAGCCTTAATGCTTCTGTTGCAGCTGGCATGGCCCTTTACGAGGTCTTTCGTCAGCGCTGGAACGATCTGATCCCCCCAGAAGGGCAGTCAATGTGGTTGAAAAAAACGGGGGTCTCAAGTATAACAAAACATGAAGAAGTTAGCGCAGAGTCCATCCGCTCCGAGTTTTAGCGTTCGGCCGTTGATTTTGGCGAGTTTGCAGAAAAATGATGCAAGAGCTTTTAGTCAATCTTCTCAATCTATTTGGTTTGGCCTGGTGGGTGGAGGTATTAACAGAAAGCCCCCGCTGCACCTACTACTTTGGTCCGTTTTTAACAGATAAATTGGCAACTGGTGCCCTGAAAGGCTATGTGGAAGATCTGGAGCAGGAAGGTGCTCAAGGCATCCGCGCCGTAGTTAAACAGTGTAAACCCACTCGCTTGACGGAGTTTGATGATTTGGGGGAAGCCGGTAGCCAGAGGATTGCCCGTTCATTAAGCGGTCAACTGCCCTAGCAGTCCTCTGGCAAACTGATTTATTATAGGGGCGCTTCCTAATTTGGACTGACTGAATTCAACTGGATGTTTTCAGCCAGCAGCCAATTGCCGGAGCGATTGATGTTGCCTCTAATATGAACTGGATGTTCCAAACTGCACCGTTGCAGTTGTTGATTGACTTCGGGGCGTAAGGTAACCACAGACAACGGCTGGTCACCCCACCCTGGTTCATCTGGAAAAAAGAGGAAACTTTGATCCTCCGCTCGGTTGAGTAGCCCTGACCATGTTCCGGCTTGATCTTTTCTGGCCAATTGTGTAATCACAGGGGCTTGGTTCGGGGCTTCGCCGCTGGCTGGATAGGCTTCCGGCTGATCTCGATAGTATTGCTGCCATGAATGCCAGTTGGGGTGTTCGGGTACAACATTGGTCAAAGGCAGGATTGCAACTGGCGCCTTCCGATCGCTCAGAAGAGCATCCTGCACTAACCTTACGTCTAATGCTCGCGGCTGGCACTGTTGCTCTACACATAGGGCGGCTGCCATGCCAGATGCCTGGCCAATTCCTAGAACCAGTGGTTGCAGACGGGTAGCTCCGTTGGCTATATGGGATACAGAGATATTCTTCTCACAGACTAATAGACCATCTACAGTAGCTGGGATCAATGCCCGATAGGGGATAGTGAAAGGGGTGCCTGTCCAGCGTCCGCCCCAGCTCATCGACTTGGGCCGCAGGGGAATTTCTCCGCCAGGATAGTGGTGGTCATTGGCGTAGTTGCCGATCGCGATGGCCTCACAAACCGTTTCCGTCTGAAGACAGCCCCGGGCAATTAGATGGACTGGCAGCCGCGCTGCACATCCACGGGGCATGGGCAGGATATCTTGCTCCCGGACGGTGATGATGCCCTGTAGGCGACGACTTTCCCGGAAATAGGGGTGCAGGGCATAGGCCCCACCCCCCAGCGATCGCTGGGGCAATTGGGGAAATATGTCTTCCGCTAATCCATAACGACGACCCAACTGCTGCTGGATAAATCGGGCAAAGCTTTGGGAATGCCAGCGAGCTTCCTGGAAAAATTGTCGGCGATCTGCTTCTGAGCCAATCAACCGCTGCACCCCTTCCCCATAGTCATTGCCCCGGATCGGCCAGTTAATCATGAACCGATTTCCCGGCAACCGGCCATAGTTGAGGAAGGTCTCGCCGCCATAGTTTTCCCAGGCTCCCTCAAATTGGGCCGGGTGGTCGTTGGGCGGTGCGGGTATCTCCGGTGCCATTTCCCCTAGCCCATAGTCTTGCAGGATCACCACCCAGGTAGGAGATTGAACGGGATAGGCTGCTGTCAAAGGGGTCGGTTCAGTTGGCGCGCTGGGTTCGCCCCACTCCGACTGCCATTCCCAGCCCCAGCGGTGCGGCACTTCGGCCAGGGCTAGCAAGTCTCCTAATTCGGTGCCGTCCAGTGTGATTTGGGCCTGGACTGTGATGGTCTCAAACCGGACGCCAGTGATGCGATCGCCCTGCTTCAGAACCTCCCGTGGCACTTCCCCCTGAATCCAGTGGAGATTGGGCAACGCCGCCACCCAGTCGGCAAAGATCTGGGCTCCAATGCGGGGATCATAGGTGAAGAAGCTGACCCAGGCATGATCCAGTCCCCCTGGTTGGCGATGCTGTAATTCCCGCAAAAATGCCCCCCAGATGCCTGTTTGAAAGGCGGCCAATTCATTACCATCGGGGGCCGCCACACCGGCACTAGTCAACATGCCGCCCAGCCAGGGAAACTCGCTGACGAGAAGGGTTTGGGCTCCCCGTCGGGCCGACTGAATCGCTGCTGCCGTGCCGCCTGTGCCGCCACCTACCACCAACACTTCTGTTGTCAGGATATTCATTGCTCCCCATTCGGCGACTGCCTACCGATGTTGTCACCACAATTTGTCCCCGTCTTCTACTATCGCCCAATCTCCATAACTTGCTGCTGTGCTTGCCAAAGGAAGTTGCCGTGATTTAGCTCATTTGTTGGTAGAACGGTTGAACTCCTGCAATTTCTACAGCACTCCTTTCGGTTGTTGACATTGTATGTACAGCACTCTACGCTTGGGATATGAAGACCGTCCGCTGGAACCATGAAAAAAATGCCACACTCAAGCAAGAGCGAGGGGTATCGTTTGAAATGGTAATTCTAGCGATGGAGCAGGGACAGATTCTGGACGATCTGGTTCACCCCAACGCGGAGAAATATGCGAATCAGCGAATGATGGTTGTCAAACTGCAGGATTATGCCTGGTTGGTTCCCTATGTTGAAACAGAGTCAGAACTGTCTTTAAAGACGATGATTCCGTCTCGAAAAGCAAGCCAGAAATATCTCCAGGGAGGAAGTTAATATGTACGAACTGGATCAGGAAGAAAGGAAAACCTTAGAGTCTTTTGATCGGGGCCAGTGGCAGTCAGATGTGACGCCGGAGCGCCTGAGGCAGTTGCAGACTTATGGTCAGGCGACCCTGGCTAAAAATAAGCGGATTACGATTCGGATCTCATCCCGAGACCTGGAAGAACTTCAGGTGAAAGCTCTGCAGGAAGGAATACCTTATCAAACACTCATTACCAGCATTCTCCATAAATACGTGTCTGGCCAGTTAGTTGAAGGAAGTTGAAGGACAGTCCTGATTAGCAGACCTGGGATAGGGAGCGAGATGCCTGGAAAGCGTTTGACATGGGACAGTGTGGCTGGAAGAAAACTGCTATGTTAAGGAAGCTCTCTGTCGCAACATGTTGCCGAATCTCATGGTTGAACAGTTGAAGCCGCGTTACTCAGTTGCTTGGATCAATCACCTGACTGAGGTGCCGCAGGCGGCTTGGGATGCCCTGGCGCTTCCGCTCAAAACGCCCTTCTTCGAGTGGGAATGGCTCAACAATATGGAAACCTCCGGCAGTACCACGGCTCGATCCGGCTGGTTGCCCAATCATTTGACAGTCTGGCGCGATCGCCATTTGATTGCGGCGGCGCCGCTCTATATCAAAGGCCACAGCTACGGTGAATTTGTCTTCGATCACCAGTGGGCGGATTTAGCGACTCGTCTGGGGTTAGAGTACTATCCCAAATTGCTGGGCATGTCTCCCTTTACTCCAGCGGAAGGCTATCGCTTCCTGATTGCACCGGGGGAGGATGAGGAAGAACTGACGGGCCTGATGATTTCGGCGATCGACCACTTTTGCGATCGCAACCATATTTCTAGCTGTCATTTCCTCTATGTCGATCCGGAGTGGCGAGGCTTGATGGAACAGTTTGGCTTCAGTCGCTGGTTGCATCACAGCTTCATCTGGAAAAATCAGGGTTATCAGAGCTTTGATGACTATCTGAATGCCTTTAACGCCAACCAGCGGCGTAATATCAAGCGGGAACGCAAAGCGGTTGCCAATGCGGGGCTAACCCTCCGCACCCTGACGGGCGATGAAATACCCCGTTCCTTTTTTTCCTTGATGTATCACTTCTACAGCGATACCTGCGATAAGTTTGGCTGGTGGGGCAGCAAATATCTGACCCGCAAATTCTTCGAGCAACTCTATCCGGACTATCGCCATCGGGTGCTGATGGTCACAGCTTTTGCCGAAGACAATCCACAACACCCCGTTGGCATGTCCTTTTGTCTGAGGAAAGACCACAACCTCTACGGCCGTTACTGGGGGTCGGCTCAAGATGTCGATTGCCTGCATTTCGACGCCTGCTATTACACCCCGATTGAGTGGGCGATCGCCCAGGGCATCCAGACCTTCGATCCGGGAGCCGGCGGGCGACACAAGAAGCGCCGGGGTTTTCCCGCCACCCCGAACGAATCCCTGCATCGCTTCTACCATCCCCGCTTGTCCCAAATTTTCCGGACCCACATTGATGAAATCAATCTGCTGGAACAGCAGGAAATTGACCTGATCAATCAGGACTTACCCTTAAAGCAGGGGCCGTAGGGATCAGCCAACATGGTTAGCCGTCAGTGTTCAGTGTTCAGGGATTGTCGGTGCGCGATCGGCGATCAGCAGTCAGTGATTTGCCACTACCAGGTGCTTTGTCACAGCCAAATTTTCAAATTTTAGGGTGAATCGATCAGCTCTGAGTCAGCACTCGACTACAAACCCGAACTTCTCAGGCTGATGCTGGCTTAGTGCTCTGTCAAGCTTATTTTGGAAGCGAGGCGGCCTCAAACCACTCAGGAAATGGTTTTTGTAGATTTGAGTTACCCAGCCAATCTATCCCGACCGACTACTGGAAGGATGCGCAAACGGGTCAATTAAGCGGTGCCAACAGTCTCAGATGCCTTGACCGGTGTCTCAGCGCTCAAGGGCCCCTGCACCGTCAACACAGAACAGGGGGCATGGTGCAGCACATAGTTGCTAACACTGCCTAGGATCATTTCACTCAGACCGGACCGTCCCCTGCGACCCACCACAATCAAGTCCGCATTCCAGGTGCGGGCAATGTCGCAAATAGTGCGGCCTGGATCGCCAGCATTTTGGTTGAAGTCGGTTACAATGCCCGCCGCCGTTGCCCGGTCAGCCAGGGACTTCAATAGGTTAACCCCCTCCCGTTCAAAGTTTTCCCATTGTTTGGCATAGCTGCGAATGGCTTCCTCATGCATAGATGGATACATGCTGTCTGGTCCTGGATAGACTGGCGTCGGATACCCTTCATCCAAGGGTGATAGTACATGCAACAGCATTACCTTGGCATTTAGAACCTTTGCTAGTGAAATGGAACTCTCAAACACGTACTCAGTAATATCAGATTTATCAACCGCAACCAGAATTTTCTTAAACATAAACACCTCCTAAATCACAAAGAGGTAGGGAGGGGAAGAGGGGCAATCGGGAAGACTGGCTGCGGCAGTAGGGCAATGGTCAACCCATTTCCTCATTCACCCGCTCTTTCAGTCATCCACCCAAGCCGTTCTCGACCGAAATCTCTCCTCTACCTCTACTCTACTCCCCTCACACAGGGTTGATGTCAGGGATTCTGCAGACAGGATGGATGGAGGTTCCAGGCCATCCTGTCGCTGGGCAGTACCCTAGTATTTTTCCGCTTCAGCAATTTCCAGCATGGTCTTCAGCACGGAATCGGGATTGAGGCTGATGGAATTAATTCCTTGCTCAACCAGGAAGCGAGCAAATTCGGGATAGTCGCTGGGAGCCTGACCACAGATACCGATCTTGCGGCCTTTCTCCTTGGCAACCCGAATCACGTCGCCAATCAGCCGTTTCACCGCTGTGTTGCGCTCGTCAAACAAGTGAGCCACTAGTGCTGAGTCACGATCCAGTCCCAGCGTGAGTTGGGTCAGGTCGTTGGAACCGATGGAGAAGCCATCGAACACTTCGGCAAACTCATCCGCCAGAACAACGTTACTGGGGATTTCGCACATGACGTAGACTTGCAGACCGTTTTCACCCCGTTTTAGGCCATGTTTTTCCATTTCGGCTAGAACTCGCCGACCTTCGTTGGGGGTACGACAGAAGGGAATCATCAAGATGACATTGGTCAGACCCATTTCATCCCGGACCCGCTTCATGGCCTTGCACTCTAGGGCATAGCCTTCCCGATACTTCTCGTCGTAGTAGCGAGAAGCACCGCGCCAGCCAATCATTGGGTTTTCTTCGTGGGGCTCGAATTCCCGACCACCCAATAGGTTGGCATACTCGTTACTCTTGAAGTCGGACATGCGGACAATGACGGGTTTGGGATAGAAGGCAGCGGCGATCGCGCCGACTCCCTGGGCCAGTTTATCCACAAAGTATTCCGGCTTGTCGTCATAGAGCTTGGTCAGGTCGGCTAACTTATACTTCGCCAGTTCATCTTTCAGGGTCTTGTAGTGGATCAGGGCCAGTGGGTGAGCCTGAATCTGATTAGCAATAATGAACTCCAGACGAGCTAGACCGACGCCGTCGTTGGGAATGGCTGACAGGCTGAAGGCTTCATCTGGGTTGCCGACATTCATCAGGATTTGGGTGCGGGTGCGGGGCAGGTTATCCAGCGCCACTTCCTTCACCTCGTACTTCAGCACGCCTTCGTAGACTTTGCCATCTTCGCCTTCGCAACAGGAAATGGTGACTTCCTGGCCGGTTTGCAGAACCTCTGTGGCGTCGCCACAACCGACGATCGCCGGAATTCCCATCTCACGAGCAATGATTGCGGCGTGGCAGGTGCGCCCGCCCTGGTTGGTGACGATGGCGCTGGCCTTCTTCATAATTGGTTCCCAATCCGGGTCGGTGCGGTTGGTCACCAGCACTTCACCAGCCTGGAATTCATCGATTTTATGGACATCCAGAATGACACGAGCCGACCCTTGGCCTACCATTTCACCCACAGCCCGACCTGTAACCAGGACTTTGCCTTTTTCGGTCATGCTGTAGCTTTTCAGAATGTTATCGGCTTTTTGCGACTGCACCGTTTCAGGGCGCGCCTGCACGATGAATAGTTCGCCAGTAATGCCGTCTTTGGCCCACTCAATGTCCATAGGGCTGTAGGCGCCCCGCACTTGGGAATAGTGATCTTCGATGATGCAGGCCCACTGAGCCAGTTTTAGGACTTCGTCATCGGTAATGGAGTAGAGGTCGCGATCGCTCTGCGGCACCGGAATATTCTTGGTCAGTTTGGAGCCGCCCACGTCATAGATCATCTTGATCTCTTTGGTGCCCAGACGCTTCTTGACAATGGGCCGGAACCCTTGCTTCAGGGTTGGCTTAAACACGAAGAATTCATCCGGGTTCACCGCACCCTGCACCACGTTTTCACCCAAACCGTAGGCAGAGGTAATGAAGGCGGCATCTTTGAAGCCGGTTTCTGTGTCGATGGAAAACATGACACCAGAGGCAGCCAAGTCGGACCGCACCATCTTCTGCACCCCTACAGAGAGGGCCACATTAAAGTGGTCGAAGCCCTTGATGGTGCGATAGGAAATGGCCCGATCGGTGAAGATGGAGGCAAAGCATCGATGACAGGCGTCCAGCACACCCTTGAGGCCATGCACGTTCAAGTAGGTTTCCTGCTGTCCGGCAAAACTAGCATCGGGCAGGTCTTCTGCTGTGGCACTGGAACGAACGGCGACGTCGGTGTCGGCCCCGTACTCCTCACAAAGCTTTTGATAGCTCTGGGCGATCACATCCTGTAAATCTTGGGGGAAGGGGGTTTGCAGCATCAACATGCGGGCTTGCTTACCGATCTGCCGCAGATTATTGACATCTTCCACGTCCAGATCTGCAAACAACATCCGCAGCTTTTCTTCCAGCCCTGCGGTTGCAATAAAGTAGCGATAGGCATAGGCCGTAGTGGCAAATCCATTCGGAACACTGACCCCCTTGCTGGACAGTTCCCGAATCATTTCACCCAAGGATGCGTTTTTGCCACCCACCAGGGGAATGTCACTGATGCCAACCTGATCAAACTTCAGCACCAGAGCTTTGTCTCTTGGAACTTGCAAGTCTTCTGATCGGGCAGAAATTGTATTGACCATAGCCTTTTTTCCTCTCAATCCGGCTAGTTGGAAAGCGCCCAAAGCGCTGATTGAGGATTTCAGACAGATCTCTCGCGCACAGTCTAATCAACCATTGAACTCTACTGTCTGGACGAGAGCACATTCTCCTGAACTCCACGTCTCTACTTGTAAAAAAAGATCGTGAGGAACTTGTGAGGATAAATGGGGTGCGTTGGTTACTTTTCGCAAATACAAAAATCACTCTCAGGTCTGAATCGGTTGTCTGGCGGGGATGGTATTAACCCTGGCAATGCTACTTGTAGCTAAGGCAACCAAACTGGTTTGTTTGCAAAGCTTGATGATGTTGCGAGACGTTTCGGTTGTAGATTGCTGCTGAATCAGGGTTTGGCCTGTCTGTACGACCTGTAACATTGTATTTTTGCTTACCAAAAACTGTTCTGTACTTTGCACCCCGATCAAGACTCAGCCACAGCGCTCCAAAGCCAGTCGTTTAACTGCTTTCAGCATTGCAGCTAGAATTACACTTAGAATTCATACGAATGAGACCCGATGAGACCATAGATGTTTTGCCATCTTGCCTCAAATGGATATTGCTATGACCCGAACGACCGCATCTCCATTCCAACCGCTGATCTTTGAAGCATATTTCGCCTAGGATAACGGCCAGGATCACCGTTGCAAGCTGTTAGATGGTTTAGCGGAAATGCCCTCGGAAAGCCGAGAAAATAATGCGATCGCTATCAGGATGGATATAGAAAACAATGGTTGCCATTCCTCACAAACCATATCTGGAACAGGTGGACCCGCCCCGATCGCCTCGGGAAACCCTGCCCACCATGTATGATTTGCCCAGTGAAAGTCCAGAGGAGCCTGGTTTGCCGGACGAGTTTCATGATTTGCAACCCCAACTGCTCAGTCGGACCCTGCGGTTAAGCGATTACAGCCGCGATAACTGTTTTACAGCCTCTGACCTCAACCTTTACTATGATGTCAACCATCCGCTGTGGTACAAACGCCCTGATTGGTTCCTAGCAGTCGATGTGCCCCGCTTGTATGATGGCAAAGAACTACGGCGGAGTTACGTTGTCTGGCAAGAAGGCAACAGTCCATCTGTGGTAATCGAATTTTTGTCTCCGGGTACTGATGCTGAAGATTTAGGGCGCTTTTGCAACTTGACCATAGTGGCAAATGACATGTCAGAAAGGGCACAATCGACGCCCAAGGCCACCAGTCGCGATGCGACATCTCCCCCTACCAAGTTGGATGTCTACGAGCGATACTTACGGGTTCCTCACTACTTCGTTTACAACCGCTATGGGCCACAGTTGCGCTATTTCAGACTGGATGGCGGACTCTATCAGGAACAATTGCTCGATTCCCAAAATCCAATTGTCTGGCTAGCTGATTTAGAAATTGGTTTGGGGATTTGGCAGGGAGTGTTTGAAGGGATTCCCGGTTATTGGTTGCGCTGGTGCGATCGCAGCGGCAACTGGTTCCTGACCGATACCGAACAAGCACAACTATCCACTGAACAGGCCCAGGCCCAGTTACTGCAAGCGGCCCGAAATTTACTGGCAACCGGCATGGAGATAACACAAGTTGCCCATCTATTGGGACTCTCAGAATT
>CAZBTL010000047.1:0-3822 GCA_964494755.1 uncultured bacterium
CGACTACGAGCCAATGGGTTCACCTTAAAATTAGGGTTTGACAGAACACTAGCTTAGCAATTTGATTCAGTTCGCAATCTTTAAAGCCTCGATTCCTGTCTAAGGAAACTGGATCCAGCCAAAATTTGGCAATCTGCCGATCTCGCTTAATGCGGATTGCGCTCCAGCAGATAGGCGCTATTTCACCCGCCTATCTGCTAATACAGTTCCGGGCGGCGGTCTTGAAAGACGGGGATGAGATCGCGGATCTGGTTAACTTGAGCCAGATCCAGGTCTACAGTCAGCAATTCGGCTGTCTCACCATTCCCTTCGATCAGAACTTCTCCCCAGGGGTCGATCACCGCTGAGTGTCCGGCAAAGACTTCCCCTTTTGACTCGCCAACCCGGTTACAGGCTGCCACGAAAACCTGGTTCTCGATGGCTCGCGCCCGTAGCAGGGTTTGCCAGTGGTAGCTGCGGCGGCTGGGCCACTCGGCTGGCAGAATGAAAAGCTGGGCCCCCTGCACGGCATATTGACGCCACATTTCCGGAAAGCGCAGGTCATAGCAAATCCCCAAGCCAGTTTTGCCCCAATCCGCGTCGGCTATCTGCAACTGGTCGCCGGGAGCCAGCCATCGGGGTTCGTCTAACATGGGCACTAGATGAACCTTGCGGTAAACGGCCCGCAGCTTGCCCTGGGCATCGTACAGGGTAAAGGTGTTGTAGGCTTGACCGTGCCGTTCTTCCAGGAGCGACCCCGCGATCGCAATTTGGTGGGTCTGGGCTAACTGGCTCAGACGAGCAAACATGCCTTCTCCCAGACGATTGGCATGCTGCTGCCAGTGTTCCAGATCGTAGGCCGTCGACCACAGTTCGGGCAACACCACCAGATCGGATCCTTGCTGGGCGGCAGTGGCTGTCCACTGACTGACCAGACTGAAGTTTGTTTCTGGTTGCCCCAAGCAGAGGGGCATTTGGGCAAGCGAGAGCCGCATCAATTGTCACCTTCTAAATCAGAATAGCCCCTTCCTTCGCTGCAATGAAGATAGATCTGGCTGTTGGCTAAGAGCTGTATGCGAATTGACTCCCCAGGAGTTTCGCCGACCGCTGGTTCCTAAATCGAATAATACAAGGGAAATGCTTTGGCTTCCTTGGGCTTAACGTAGACCCGTTGTTGCGGTTGCAAGTTCAGTTCGTCGAAACGTTCGCGAGCCAGGTGGGCTGTCACTACCTGCCCATCATCCAGGGTGAGTTCGGCCTGAATTTCCCAGCCCAGGTGGATAATCCGACTGACGCGGGCTGGTACAGAGGAAACATTGGGTTGGATGTCCACCAGGATATCCTGTGGACGCAGAAAAACCTCCGGGTGGGCTGAATCAAAGCCATTGTCCTGGAAGATCCGGGAAGTACTGGGCAGGATGTTGACCGGCCCAATGAAGCTCATCACAAAGGCGCTGGCCGGATGGTCGTAAATTTCGGCCGGAGTGCCAATTTGCTCCACCTTGCCCTTATTCATCACCACAATTTTGTCAGCCACTTCCATCGCTTCTTCCTGGTCATGGGTGACAAAGACCGTAGTCACATGCACTTCATCGTGGAGCCGCCGCAACCAGGCCCGCAGGTCCTTCCGCACCTTGGCATCCAGAGCCCCAAACGGCTCATCCAGCAGCAAAACCTTGGGTTCTACCGCCAGAGCCCGCGCCAGGGCTACCCGCTGCCGTTGACCGCCGGAAAGCTGAGAGGGATAGCGATCGCCCAAGCCATCCAGTTGCACCAGTTCCAACAATTCCTGCACCCGTGCTTTGACTTTGGCCGGGGGCACTTTGCGGATCTCCAGAGGGAAGGCAATGTTGCGCCGCACCGTCAAATGCTTGAACAACGCATAGTGTTGAAATACAAAGCCAATATTCCGGTCCTGCACACTGCGATCGGTGGCGTCTTCTCCGGTTAACCAAATCCGACCCGTATCCGGCATATCCAGTCCAGCGATCAACCGCAGCAGGGTGGATTTGCCGGATCCAGACGGCCCCAACAGAGCCACTAAAGAGCCACTTTCAATTTCCAGGTCAACCTGGCCAACCGCTTGAAAGTCGCCGAATCGCTTGGATACATGCTCAACAACAATACCCACGAAAACACCTCGATAACACTGGAGGAGGAAGGGGGCGACCGTCAGTTCTCATTCATTGTTTCCTGGCAGTCGGCGCGAATGATCCATGCCAGACAACCCATGACCAACTAAGTCCGAAAAACCCCGGTTTTCTGATTGGTTTTATGTACTTTATATCATGGGAGCACCCTGGCTCCAGCAATCCGACAGCTAAAAATTGTCAGGATATTCACACCTGTCAAAAATTTTATGATGGTTCTTCATCCGATGAACGATTGGGGCGTAGGGATGCAGATCGTACAGCAGCGGTTCTTGCAGGGCTGGCACTTGCCCACCTGTCTTGATGCATATCTGGCGATCGCTAGAAATAATCTGAGTCTATTAACCGGATTGCTCCAACAGGCAGTCCATGTTCCGGCATCTTATCTTAGAATGATAAGGTTGTGCAGAATTACTCCCTCTCGCTATGGCAGTTCCAAAGAAGAAAACCTCCAATACCAAACGGGATCAGCGGAAAGCTGTTTGGAAGCGGAAAGCTGCGTTGCAGGCGCAAAAGGCTCTGTCGCTTGGTAAGTCCATTCTGACTGGACGGGCCGAAGGGTTTATTTATCCTCAGGATGAAGACGAAGAAGAAGAGTCCTGAACCCATCGTTCTTGAACCATTGCAGCCATGCCGGGGAAGTATTTCCAGCCACCAGATGCCGCTCAGGCGCACCGCGTTCCGCCTGGCCAATTGCTGGCTAAGGGCTTTCCAGTTTTGACCTATGGAGAAACACCCCAGATCAGCCAGGAAAGCTGGCAGTGTCCAATCTGGGGTTTGGCTTCAGAGGTCGCTTTTCGTTGGTCGGATGTCATGGTCATGCCCCAAAGGGACTTTACCGCCGACTTCCATTGCGTGACGACATGGTCCAAGCTGGATGTGGTGTGGCGTGGGGTAAGGGGGTTATCACCATCTGGGAGACCCCTGGACCAGGGAACGGTATAGTCGATAGTTGAAATCCATTGAGGGGGAATCACTATGTCATCCGTTCGGTTTGGGATCATTGTTTTTCCTGGCTCTAATTGCGATCGCGATGTGGCCTACGTTACCCGCGATCTGTTGCGCCAACCGACCCGGATGGTCTGGCATGAGGAGTCTGATCTGTCCGATTTGGATGTGGTGGTGATTCCTGGCGGGTTTAGCTATGGCGATTATTTGCGCTGTGGGGCGATCGCCCGGTTTTCGCCCGCCATGCGGGCCGCCATCGACCATGCCAATCAGGGCAAGTTTGTTCTGGGGATTTGTAACGGCTTTCAAGTGCTGACCGAAGCGGGACTGTTGCCAGGGGCATTGGTTCGCAACCGGGATCTACACTTTATCTGCGATCGGGTGCCCCTGCGGGTGGAACGCACCGATTTGCCCTGGACCAGCCAATATTCTGTGGGGGATGTGATCACGCTGCCGATCGCCCATGGAGAAGGCTGCTATTACGCTGATGCCCTAACCTTGGCAGAGTTAGAAGCCAATCGCCAGGTGTTATTCCGCTACTGCTCGGCAGAAGGACAGATGACCCCCGACAGCAATCCCAATGGTTCACTCAATCACATTGCAGGTATCTGTAATCAGGCTGGCAATGTGCTGGGCATGATGCCCCACCCAGAACGAGCGGCTGACCCGCTGCTGGGTGGAACTGATGGTCGGCAACTATTTGAAGGCCTATTAACCGCGATTGTTCAGCAAGTGTATGCCTAGT
>CAZBTL010000047.1:3922-20144 GCA_964494755.1 uncultured bacterium
CCTCAAATCTGCAATAACCATTGAATGGACTTAAGTGATAAGCCCGAATTTCAATTCAGGGCAATAGATGGGCTCCCTGGACAATGCTCAAAAAGCCTTTTCCGATAACTCCGACAGGCTCCTAGGCGGGGTTATACTCACGAGCTACGCCATGACCTTCAAACTCCCGGTTAGCCGAGCGGGATGGATCGAAGCCCTCATTGCGGACTCGTCGGCGCAGATCGCCAGGATCGGGAGAGGCTTTCACCGCCTCGTCTGGACTGATCTTGCCTAGCAACACCAGATCGCAAAGCACCTGGTTCATTACCTGCATCCCCTCGTTGGCGCCTGTCTCCATCAGTTGGAACGCTTCCATTTCCTGGCCTTTCAGCAGGTAGTCCTGCATGGCTGGGGTGTTAATCAGGATTTCATGGGCAGCGGTTCGACGACCATCGGTGGTTGGGATCAGTAACTGGGAAATGACCGCAATCAGCGATTCCGTAACCTGAACCCGCATGGCCGGTTGTTCATCCGGGTTATAGATTGTCAGCAAGCGGTTGAGGGCCCCAATGGCGCTGCGGGTGTGCAGAGTGCCCAAGACCAGGTGCCCAGTCTGGGCTGCCTTCAGCGCCGTATCTACGGTGATGCGATCGCGCATTTCCCCAATCAAAATCACATCCGGGTCTTCCCGCAAAACAGACCGCAACGCCTGCTCAAACTCCAGGGTATGCAGGCCCACTTCCCGTTGACTGATCAGGCACTTATGGGACGAGTGGACATATTCAATCGGGTCCTCAATGGTAACCACGTGGCGGGTCATGGTCTCATTGATGTGGCGAATCATCGCCGCCAGGGTGGTGGACTTACCAGAGCCGGTGGGGCCGGTGACCAGAATCAATCCCTGAGACTGGGTGGACAGATATTTCAACACTTCGGGCAGACCCAGCCCATCAATGGAGGGAACTTCCAGCGAGATCAGACGCAACACAATGGCCCCACCCGTCAGCGAGTCGAACACATTGACCCGACAACGGACCAGGCCAGGATAAAAGACAGCGGTATCCAACTCCTTGGTTTGCTCAAATTTAGCCCGTTGATTGGGGGTCAGAATTTCTTCCAAATACTGATGAAACAGCTCAGGGGTTGTCAGCGGTTGATCCTTGGGCTGAAACATTTCTCCGCGGATCCGGAAGCGGGGATTTTCGCCAACCCGGATATGAATGTCCGAGGCCTGCCGAGCAAATGCATCCCGAACCATTTGTTCGATGGTGCTAATTGGAGCCGTTTTCACCTGGGTCACGACAGGAACGGGGGGTGGGGGTGGAACCGAAGAAGAATGGTGATCCTGAGGTCGGGGTGCAGTTGAACCGTTCATAGGGTTTCTCTCAGTCTGATTACTGCAAGTTCAACACGAATTAATTAAACCGTAGCCGTGAGTCAAGCTGTCAGGGAACTGTTGCTCAATCGTAAAGTTGGCCATTCGAGAATAGCCAGAGGGTAAGCTAAATAGCGGATTAAAAGCTATTCAGGTTAACCCGACACAGAAATCCCGCACAGTCTAAGGCCTGATGGGGCCAGGATGCTTGATTCAATGATGCAGTTCCCCAGGAAAAATGGTTAAAGATACATTAGCCCCAGGCTATCTCATCATTGTATCGGTTAATTTTCCGCTGAATCCTTTTTTTAGAATTCGGTTGACCGGCTCCCCGGATTGACGGGGAGTTATGATGGGCCCAGGTCTTTGGAACATGGATGGAAGTTTGTTGTGTCCACCAATCCCATCAACCGGCGGATTGCTGATTGGCTAGAGACTCACTGGGTTGCCCCTTCCTACAGTGGTTGGTTGCTGGGTAGTCTGTCGATTTTCTTTTTCATGGCTGCGACCAACACCATGGCTGGCTGGCTGTATGTCATTAGCGGCATTGGCTTCGCCCTGTTGGCGATCGCGGCGATTTTGCCAGCCCGCAGCTTGCGCCATCTAGAAGTGAGTCGCAGACCCATTTCCCCGGTCAGCGTGGGCGAGCATTTGACCGTCGAACTGCATCTGCACAACAGCAGTCCTCAGCCCAAGTCTCTGTTGCAAGTGCGGGATCAATTGCCGTCTATGCTGGCCCCGCCGCAGCCCCTGGCGATTGAAGCGATTGATCCCCATAACGGTCATCATTGGATCTACTGCCAACCGGCCCAGCGGCGGGGCGTCTACCGTTGGCACACAGTTGAACTGAGAACTGCGGCCCCGTTGGGGTTGTTTTGGTGCCGTCGGAACCGAACTGTCAAGGCTACGGCGGTGGTGTATCCAACAGTCCTGCCCCTGGTTGTCTGTCCCTTGCTGGATGAATTGGGGCGAGATACCAGCCTGCAACTCCAGAGCGATCGCCGGGCCCAAGTGGCAACGGAAGGATTGACCCGATCCCTGCGCTCCTATCGCTGGGGGGATCCCATTCGTCTGGTTCATTGGCGCACCAGTGCCCGTTATGGGGAGTTGCGAGTGCGGGAACTGGAAATTTTTACCGGCGGCCAGGAAGTTGTGATTGGGCTCGATAGTGCGACTGATTGGAGGACGGCTGCGGATCCGACCTTCGACTCGCCAGCAGACTTTGAGCAGGCAGTGGTGGCAGCAGCTTCCCTTTATTTTTATGCCTGCCGCCGGAATCTGAATGTGCGGCTCTGGACAGCGGGTACAGGACTGCTACAGAATAGGCAGGTTGTGTTGGAAGCCCTGGCCGAGGTGCAGGCCGGTGAGGACCAGAATGCTGGAGAATGGCCCGATTTGCCCTTTGTCTGGTTGACTTGTCGTCCGGCCAGTTTGGCTACGTTACCCGCCAACAGTCGGTGGCTTCTCTGGCCGGGGGATCAACCCCTTGCTACCTGGCAACCCCAAGTCCGCGCAGCCCTAGGGAAACGGCCGTCTTCTGGTTTGGTGATTCGTCCCCAAGAGTCGCTACAACAGCAATTACAAGCCCCTGTTGGCATCGTGTAGGGGCAATTGGAGCGGGCGTGGGGAACGGGGCATCGGCAATGGGGAGGCGACGAAGATCAAGAAAGGAGCGATCGTGGATCAGCAACCGCCGGAATTCTGGCAGGGAATTGAGGAGTTTAATCAACGCCAGTTTTATACCTGTCATGACACGCTAGAAGCTCTCTGGATGGAGGCGATGGAGCCTGACAAGACCTTCTATCAAGGAATTTTGCAGGTTGCGGTGGCTTTGCACCATTTGTCCAATGGCAATTGGCGGGGAGCGGTAATTCTGCTGGGGGAAGGGATCCGACGCTTGACCCGCTATCCGCTCCAGTACGCTGGGATTGAGTTGGGTCAGTTTCTGGAGGAAACGGCTCACCTGTTACAGGTGTTGCAGCAGGCTGGTCCCGATCGCAGCGATCGCCTGCAACAGCAATTGGGCTTGGGGGCTGCTGCAACGGAGACAGGTATTGAGGATACGGGCCAGCCGGTGCAGCTACCTACCATTCGCCAGTCCAGTTGTCAGGGCCAGAATTAATTACGGTTGGTCCTGGGTAATTAACCGTTCCAGATAGCGCTCAATCAGCAAAATGGCCACGATGTCATCGACTGGTCGGGGAATACTGCGCAGCGACTGGGGCATGAGGCGGGCCAATCCTTGGGGAGGATACATCTGCCAGTAGCGATCGCGGGCTTCCAGACTGCTGTAGCGTTCATCGACCAACACAATACTGGGAGGGTCGGTGAGTTCCTGACTGAGGCGTTGTTTCCACTCCTTCGCACTGGTTTGGTCGCCCATCACCACTAACGAAATGGGAAACTGCTGGCGCAGCAACTCAATGGTGGCGATCGCAGACTCGGTTGGAATCACCGCATGGTAGCTCAGGGTTCGGTCAACCCCCATTACTGCCAGACCACATTTCTGACGACCGGGGTCAAAACCGAGGATCACAGGTTGATGGGCATCAGGGCGAGAAAGCGGCATGGGATTTGGCAGTCAAGAGGGAACAGGGACAACCCAGGCGTAAGACAATTGCCGATCAACACCATACCAGTAAAGGCAGGTCTGCAAGGATGCTGCTGATATAGCCAAACCTGCCCAATGGAAGCTGACCCAGTCACTTCAAGAGGCTGGTTTAGACCGAAACAGAACGCTACCCTTCTGCGTGGCAATGAACTCCAGTTTCAAAGGCCCCGCAGTGTAGGTAACGTCTGAAGCAACGGCCCTTAGTTCAACTGGCTCATCATATTTCTGCAATTGTTCCATAAACACCACCACATCTTGAATGCGACCCAGATCGACGGAACTATTCAAGACTCCCAAACTGCGGGCCCGAAACGTAGCTGCTTCAATCAGAAGATCCAGGCGTTGCTTAATCTGGGCTGGGTTTGTACTCGAAGGATCAAGCGTAATAGACGCCACTACCTCTCCTGGCTTAAACACCAACTGGTTAGGCACAGCCCCAGCAAAAACCTGGATGGGCGTTTCTCCCAACAGGTAATTACTGGCGGCAACAATCATCACCACATAATCCTTGCCATTGGCAATTTGGTTAATCAGCCGCTCCACTTCCTGCTGGGTAATTTGGATGATTTGGCCGCCATTGCTGCCGGGCCGGACCATCTGAGTAGCGGCCAGATTAGCATTTTGCAGCAATTGATCAATTACCCCACGCGCCATCTTGGGATTACCGACCCTGACTACGGCGGATGCCAGTGGTTGTCCCCGTTGAATGGCGACATTGCCTAAACGCAGCCCCTGGGCTTCCTTTTCTAATTTCAAGATTTCCCGTGCCAGCAGTTCCTGCTGCGATTCCAGTTCTTTCAGGCGGACTTCCCGTTGTCGGATTACCTGGTCTCTGGCCTGAATTTCCTGATCTCGTTGGGCAATAATCCGATCGCGCTCATTTTGCAGTTGCATCATTTCACTGCGAAACTGCTGGATCTGGCGCAAAATCTGTCGGGATTGAATCTGAGTCTGTTCTAGTTGCTTTTGGGTACGGGAAGTTTCTGCCTGAGCCTTGGTCCGCGCAGCAAGCGCTTCTTGCCGTTCCGTAACCGCTATCTGCAAAGAGCGATTCGTTTCTCCCAGTTGCTTCTGAGCCTTTTCCCGATCTACTTTGGCTTTTTCAAGCGCGTCTTCAATTCTGTCTTTTTCTTCTCTGGCATCATTCAACTCAGCCCGGGTTCGCCGCAGACGACCTTCAATACTGCCTAGCTCAAACAAGCCTTTTCGGAGGGAACTACTGGCCCCCAGCAAAATCCCTAGAGTGGAAGCAGCCACAACAATTCCGGTCAAAATGGTGACCAGGGTGGCAGTACGACGGGGTCGCAGGTTAAATAAGCTGAGGCGGGCTTTGCCCACGCGACTCCCCAGGCGATCGCCAATCGTTGCGATCACACCACCGACCACCAAAATCGCCAAAATCAGAACAAACCCACTGGACATTAAAGCTCCGTGCACCCCTCAGCCACCAAGTAAATTGGTAGCAATTTGCTGAACTCGTTCAACTACAGCCTATCTTATGTTTTGCTGCTGCAAGACCACGTCACCAAAAGAGCAACCGAGTCAGTGCTAAAGACAACTACGACCCATTTAGTGAAGTGTGGTGTGAGGAGACGGAGCCAGTGCGAGAAAGAACCGACAGCCAGACAGTATTCAGTTAGGTAAATTGCTGGCTCAATGTTACAGGGTTATGAACTGTGATTTTCTTCTTGTGAATTGAAATCATTTTATCCTGTCTCAGGTCTCCCAGCAAGCGAGTAACGGTTACCCGGGTGGATCCGATCGCTTCTGCAATTGCCTGGTGCGAGAGCTTCAGGTCAATCATGATGCCATCATTGGTTGGGATGCCAAAGTCCCGACACAGGATTAGGAGAAAACTGACCAAGCGCGAACCCATATCCCGATGGGCCAGGGTCTCGATCATCATTTCCGTCTGCAAGATACGGGATGAAAGACCCCGCAGCATCACCATACACAGATCGGGATTTTCTTTCAGGGCCTTTTCCACCTGTTCAATCGGAACGGACAACAATTCCACTGGCGTGAAGGCAACGGCATGATAGAAGCGATCCGACCGGTGCCCTGTAATGAGAGACAGCACACCAAACACGCTATTTTCCCGCAACAGCGCAACTGTGATCTCCTCGCCCGCTTCGTAGACCCGGGACAACTTGACCGCACCTTTCAGCAGGAAATAGACTCGTTCGGCCGGATCCCCCGGGAAGAAAATGGTTTTCCCTCGATCAAACGTTTCAACTACCGGAGGAAACGCCCCTCCGCCGAGTTGACGGAACACTGCTGCAAGTGGTTTATCTTGCGTCACTACCATATTTCCTACAGGCGCTCAAGATTTTGCGGTAAACAACAACCGTACCGACCTGCAACGGTCTGTAACTTAGAACACTTAAACTTACTCCTGACAGCTTTTTTGTGCCTTGTGTTACATTACTACCTAGCGACCCAAACAACTCTCCTCAACCAGAAGATCTCCCCCATTTCCCCTCAATATTAACTGGCCATCAGGGATTTGCACGTTGGTCAAGCCGAACTGCGGCAAAAAGTTGCTGTCTCCTGACAAAAACACCCCCAAAGGGCGGTTGGCTGGCATCCGATGCGGCTGTCTGGCCGGCAAACCGGGAAGTTCAAGCCCAAACCTTCAGACTTGATTCTGCAGAACTGGAATCAGCCGTCGGCACAATTTGCCGACTCCGCAGATGGTTGCCAACTGGCAGGAGCACCATCCCGATCTGCAGCACTTTATCTAGTCCGAACGCTTCCTTCTCTATCATCCGGACCCCATCTTTGAGTATTCTCATAGTTGCCCTTGAAGATAGAAATCTATGCTGAATCTGACTGGAAAAAACGCCCTCGTCACGGGCATCGCCAACAACCGTTCAATTGCCTGGGGCATTGCCCAACAATTGCATCAAGCGGGGGCGAATATCGGAGTCACCTATCTTCCAGATGAGAAAGGACGCTTTGAAAAAAAAGTGGCAGAACTGGTTGAGCCCCTCAATCCAACCATTTTCGTGCCTTGTGATGTTCAGAATGATGATCAGGTAACGGCTGCCTTCGAAACTATCAAGGAAAAATGGGGTCGATTGGATATTTTGATCCACTGCCTGGCCTTTGCCAATAAGGACGATTTGAGTGGCAGTTTCCTCAATACCTCGCGATCCGGTTTTAATCTGGCCCTGGATGTCAGCGCCTATTCCCTGGTGCAGTTGTGCGCCGCCGCCGCTCCTCTGATGACAGAGGGGGGCAGTGTGGTTACCCTAACCTATTTGGGCGGGGTCAAAGTAGTCCCCAATTACAATGTCATGGGCATTGCCAAAGCGGCTCTGGAGATGAATGTCCGCTATCTGGCGTCTGAGTTGGGTCCCCGCAATATTCGGGTGAATGGCATTTCGGCTGGCCCGATTCGGACTCTGGCTTCTTCTGCGGTCGGTGGCATTCTGGACATGATTCACCATGTGGAGCAGGTGGCGCCCCTCCGCCGCACTGTGACCCAGACGGAGGTTGGCAATGCGGCCGCTTTCCTGTGTAGTCATCTGTCCAGTGGGATTACCGGCCAGATTATTTACGTGGACGCTGGCTACGAAATTATGGGTATGTGAGGCAGGGAAACTCCCCAGGCTTGATCTGTGTTTGTGAAGGCTTGCAGTAGTTCGGAGATTTCTGCTAAAGAAAATACCTGAATTCTCGCGTTTCGACTTCGCTCAACGCTCGGAGTTTGGCGGCTGAGCGAAGTCGAAGCCCAGATCAAAGGGTAGATTGATTCCTAAAAATCTCCTTAGCTTTCAGCAGTCAGCCTGTCAGGGCCCCATTGTCCCAGTCTGTTAGGCATTCGTCTTGCGTTGGCGATCCCTGAGAAAAAAGATATCTCGATTGTTGAGGCAGGTTTCGCCAAGATTAGGACGAATGGCACTTTGGCCCAACCTGCCCTTGCGGGTAGTTTGCTGGTTGGAAACCGCCTTAAAAGCCCATGGCTTGAGCGACGGATTGTAATTCTGGTGCAATGTCTTGCTTAAACTGACTGTTGCTGTACTTAATGGCTGTGTCAGGATCTTTCAAGCCGTTGCCAGTCAGGATACAAACCACGGTTGCACCACTGGGGACCTGCTCCTTCACTTTCAGCAGTCCTGCTACCGAAGCGGCGCTGGCCGGTTCACAGAAGACGCCTTCATGGGCGGCCAGAAGGCGGTAAGCGTCCAGAATTTCTTCGTCTGTTACGGCGGCAAAGCTTCCCTGGCTGGCGTCACAGGCTGCGATCGCCTTATCCCAACTGGCTGGGTTGCCAATTCGAATGGCCGTGGCGATGGTCTCTGGATGTTCCACGGCATGGCCCAAAACCAGGGGGGCCGCCCCAGCCGACTGAAAGCCCATCAGGCGTGGTAATTTAGTGCAGCGGCGTTCCTGATGATATTGACAGAAACCCATCCAGTAAGCCGAGATGTTGCCCGCATTGCCCACTGGAATGCAGAGCCAGTCTGGTGCATCGCCGAGGCTGTCTACCACTTCAAACGCACCGGTTTTCTGACCTTCCAGGCGGTAAGGGTTGACCGAATTGACCAGGGTGATGGGGTAATTCACCGACATTTCCCGCACAATTTCCAGGGCCTGGTCAAAATTGCCTCGAATCGCCAGCACCTCCGCTCCGTACAGCAGGGCTTGGGCCAGTTTGCCCAGGGCCACATATCCATCCGGAATCAAAACGAAGGCCCGCATTCCACCCCGTCTGGCATAGGCTGCAGCTGAGGCAGAGGTGTTCCCCGTACTGGCGCAAATGACTGCTTCTGCTCCGGCCTCCTTGGCTTTGGAAATTGCCATTGTCATGCCCCGGTCCTTGAAACTACCGGTGGGATTCAGACCATCATATTTGACAAAAACTTTGACTTGTCTGCCAATCTGAGCCGCGATCGCAGGCGCTGGGATGAGGGGGGTATTTCCTTCATGCAGCGTCACCACAGGGGTTTGCTCAGTGACAGGCAGATAAGCCCGATAGGCATTGATCAGGCCGGGCCACCCCTGGAAGGAGGTCGTATCCGAGGAGAAATGGGTGGGGTTAGAAGGGGAACTTACAGGTAGGCTCACAGTCACAGATCACTATCGGGTCAATGGACAATCTACATCGCAAAAGGATGCAGATTCCTAGTTTACCCTGAGCGTTCTGCATCTCTGCGGCTTAAACCAGGCAGAGATTTGCCAGTTGAAAAACTGGCATCCCAATCTCCACTATCTGTGTAGCAGAACGATACATTTTTTTGTAAACTCCAGGTTAAGATATACAAAGTGGTGTGACGGTGAGTACAAATGACTAGTTCAACTTTAAAAACTGAAAGTTCAAAGCGTATGTCTGGTACAGCAACAGCGGTGCGTTCTGCGTCTACTGCAAATTCGTCTAATCAGACCTCTGGTTCTAAAACAGCGCCAAAATATCAATATCCCGTAGACCAACAGCTCAAATTTTTACATCTACAAGCTGAGACAGAAACTCTGCTGCAGCACCTACAGGTGATGAAGCAGCAGCGGCAAAGCGTTCTCAACTAATACCAATTCTCTTTAATGATGAGCATTATCCGACCCCTCCCAACCTCCCCTTACCAAGGGGAGGTGCCGCAGGCGGTGGGGTAAATTCTATGCAGCATCAGATTAAATCGGTATAAATCTAAATCTAATCTTGACCGGCTTTTGACTACCGGTTGCCACGGCTCCATGACCACAGTGCTTTGTGGTCAGGCTGTTTGACTGGCCTATGATGACTTAGCCTGGTGAAAAGTTTTATACGATGGCCAGATCCCGCGAGCTAGAGGAACTGCTGCAAATTCTTTTCGGCGGAAGCGGTTGAACGGGCTGAGGTCGCTGCCTTGGCCCTGGCAGAATCCCATCTGCCGGAAGCCTGGGATATCCTCAGTCAGTGGTGGCCCCAAGTGCGACAGGCGGAGTTGTGTCAAACTGGCCTGCTAGCGATCGCAACCCTGCCTCAGGATGAAACCATCCAATTTTTGATGACCTTGATTGCCCAGGGCGATCGCCGCGATGCTGCCGATGCCCTTGAAGCTATTAGCCTTTATCAGGCCGATGAGAACCTCTGGCAACGGGTGCGAGATGCTGTCGTGCAACGTGCTGATGCGGCTTTGCAACAGCAGTTTGATACCCTGCGGTTGCCGACGAAATAGCGGCCTCTGGTGTGATGCCAGGGCTGATCCAGGCCAACCGATGTTGTCTCCCCCATCTGTGAAATCTCGAAAACGGGGCAAGACTTTTTTACCTGACCGTTGGGGGCGGATAGGCGCTGGCGCAAGCCAGCACACAGTCCGGGTTGATACAATTGAAGGAGAGAGGGGTTTGCGCTGACTGTACATCCTTTCAGGAAGGGATGGTATGAAACCACTGCCACTCCAGATCAGGCTGGTAACAATAAGTTTGCTTGGCCTCGCTTCCGTTATCACGGCTCGGTCGCCCTTACAGGCCCAACCGATCTCCTGCCAACAACTGCGGGGAATTGCCAATGTGCTGGCCTCGCCGACCAGTTCGGAGCGTTTCTTTAGTGCCGGACGGCAGCAGCTAGAACAGGATATTCACAAATTACAGCAAAATCCTCAGGTGCAGCCGTCAGTCCTGAATGTTGCTCCGAAATTGTCTGAGCCGCAACAAATCTGGCAACAAGAGCAAGAGCGCCAACTGGAACAGCAATTTCAACCCTCCGGTAATCGTCCGTCCTCACTGCTTATTGGGAGGCACGTGATACAGTAAGCTGCAGTTGCCCGGTGTCTCTAAGGTTCCTGTATGCAGTCTCTCCCACTACCGACCTACTCTGTTCGCTCAGTGCGTCAGGATGGTCGTCAATATTTTGTGGATGATCGGGGCGTTCGCTTACCTAGTGTCAGTACGATTCTGAATGCCACCCGCTCACCGGAACAGCGGCAGGCGCTGGCTCGGTGGCAGCAACGGGTAGGAGCGGTGGAGGCGCAACGGATCAGTAGTACGGCCAGCCGCCGGGGCACGGGAACCCATAAACAGGTGGAACGGTATCTGAAGGGGGCGGTGGTGCATTGCCCAGCGCCTGTGCAGCCCTATTGGGATAGCCTCAAATCGGTCTTGCAGGCAGTGGATGCGGTTCGTCTGATAGAAGCACCGGTCTTCCACTATGACTTAGGCTATGCCGGTAAGGTGGATTGTGTGGCCAGTTATGAGGATGTGCCGTGCCTGTGTGAATGGAAGACCGCCGATCGCCCCAAAGCTTCGCTGGAGCACCTGAATGACTATCCCCTACAAGTAGTGGCCTATTGGGGGGCGGTGAACCACTGCTATCAGGCCTATGACGTGAATTTGCAACAAGCTTTATTAGCGATCGCCATTCCCGACCAGCCAGCCCAGGTGTTCTGGTTCGAACCCGATGACCTGGCCCACTACTGGCCACAATGGCAGGAACGCGTTGCCCGCTACTGGCGCCGGTTGGGTGGTTATCGGCTGCAGGAGTGATTCCATGTCTGCCTACGCTGCGATTTATGACATCGTGCGCCAGATTCCCCCCGGTCAGGTGGCGACCTATGGACAAGTGGCCGAACTGGCGGGACTATACGGTCGAGCCCGCATGGTGGGCTACGCCCTCTACCGGGTAGCGCCAGATTCAGACCTACCCTGGCACCGGGTGGTGAATGCCAAGGGAGAAATTTCCCAATCGCCGGTTCGCTATGGATCCGACCAGTTGCAGCGATCGCGCCTAGAAGCAGAAGGCATCCAGTTTGATCGCCAGGGCCGGATTGACCTGCAACAGTATCGCTGGCAGTCTGTCCTGACTACTTGCCCGAACCCAAGCCGGCTGGACTCGCCGCCAGAATAGCCGGTTCCCGATCGGGGATCGGATTTGGCTTCTGAGTATCTCGGGGTGTGACGACCCACTTGTTGAGACCATGCAAGTGGTCGTACAGGCCGACTATCGCGATCATATTTTTCAAAATGGAGTAAGCGAAAATCATGACTGCATGCTGGACGAAATACAGAATGGAATAGCGACCAGCCGCAACCCGCATGGTTGCAAGGGTTTGGTAAATGCCACTAGAGAAGGTAAGGACGGTGCAGAACCAGAGATAGGGATGATCAGACGTGGGTAACATGCCCTGATACAGCAGCAGACTCAGCATCAGGGGTAATATCTGTAGGGCGATTACCGAATAAATCACACAGAAGAACAGGAGGTAGGTCCAGTAGATTTTTTGCCAGGAAGTTAACTTCGTCGATTTCCAGACCCGGCGTTGATACCGTAAACCCACCTCCAGCCAACCCTGCGCCCAGCGTTTGCGCTGAAACCAGAAGGCATTGAAACTCTCTGGCGCCAGTTCGGTGGTAATAATGCTGCGATCGTGCAGGATGCGATACCCACTTAGCAACGTCCGCATCGAGGCATCAATATCCTCGGTCAGCATGGCTGGATTGAAGCGGATTTTCTGTAAGGTGGCGGTCCGCCAATAGCCATTGGAACCGCCAAAAATACTGGAATCCGTTAATAGCGATTTAGCCACATGGCTGATGCCGTAAACTGTTTCAAACTCAACGGCAATGTTCTGGGTCAACAGATTGCTGGCATGGTTGCGGATAATGTTCCGTCCTTGCACCACGTCATAGCCCTGTTCCAGCCAGCGCCAGGCTCGAAAAAAGCAATCTGGGGCTGGGTGGTGATCGGCATCCAAAATGCAGCTCACTTCGCCGGTCACCAAAGACAAAACCGCATTTAGGTTT
Organism: uncultured bacterium; assembly: GCA_964494755.1. Classification (GTDB taxonomy): domain Bacteria; phylum Cyanobacteriota; class Cyanobacteriia; order Leptolyngbyales; family Leptolyngbyaceae; genus CAZBTL01. Next base: position 16,609 of record CAZBTL010000047.1, read on the forward strand.
TCGGCTTTGGAGGTGCTGCCTTCGACCCGCACGATCTTTAACTCTGGATGAATTTGCGACAGACGGCGCAAATCCTCTTCTATGGGTAAATCGATGGGGGTGTTATAGGCCAGAAACACTTCCAGCCCAGCAGCAGGGCGCTGTACCTTGTACAGAATATGGCGCAGCGTTTCCAGAATGATTTCCTGTTCATTTGGTAAGTAGGCGGCGATCAGGACGGAACACCGGGGTAGGGGAGTCCGAGGCTGGGGATAGCGTCGTCCGGACACACCCAATGCTCCTTTCACAGTGCGTTTGAATTTATCAAAGGGATCCGGGAAGGGAAATCTGCCGCGTACTGCAGCCCGTCGAAAAGCTGCCACACTGGTTTCGACAAAGATGATCAGGGAACTGACCAGGAAAAAGGTCGCGATCGCTAAGTGGACGGAGATTAATGTAAATCCTCCTAACCGAAGACAGTAGTAAAAAATGGTCGGAATACCCAGTAGTAAAAGATGGGTATAGGCTAACTTGTACAGATCACTCATCCACTTCCTCACGTTTGTCTTCCTCCAATAGATGGGGGACCTCCCCCAGCCGCTTACTGATCAAAAGCTGATGATTGATTTGGCCGGTCAGGGCTAGAACGAATGGCGAATGCCTGAGGGGAATTGGCTTCCGGTTCCAGATCTTCTTGGCGGACCCAGATTGATTTCCAGCCATTACTGACCTGGCATAGCCAAAATTCCCGTTCATCCAGCAATTGCTCGACTTTCACAATCGTCCATCCAGATTCCCCGCGATAGCAGACTGGATCCCCTACTATCGGTTGCCAGGCAGCAACGGGAGAGTCAGGATCTTGGCACAGCACATAATCGACATCCCGCAGCAGGCCGACCACCAAACGTTGCAGCAAGGGACTGATGTACTCCACTAAAATCGCCAGGATCAGCGTGCCGACTATCATGATGGGCAGTAGTAAGAAATACAACCCAGTACTGTCCTGAATCACCCAGTGGATGGTGTGATCGACTACCAGGCCATGGATCAGGAAAAAGCTATAACTGTAACCGCCGAGTCCGAGCACCATTTGCTGCATCAGTTGAGATTTTGCCAACGCCCGAAAGCCAACCATGCCAACCAGAACCAGACCACTGGGCAAGAGTAAGTCGGTCAAGAGCCAGCCCCAGCGGTAAAATTGGCAAAAAAATCCCAGGCTATAGAGCAGTAAACCCAGCAGCAGCGCTTGACGGGGTTGCCAGAAAGCGGGTCCCCTTCCCTGACAATAGGAGTGACCCGCCCCCATGCCCAAAACAAACGTTCCCAGGCTGGCTGGCAGCAGCAGAAAGGGTTGCCAACCGTTGTTGGCTGCAAGTGGCAGGCTGTAGGGAAAGGGACTATCCAGCCAATAGATAGCCAACCCCCGATATACGAGAGTCACGAACAGCGCCACCACCAGTAAATTGCGGCTGCCCCATCGTTGTAAGAGGGTCCACAACCAGGGAAACCCACCCACAAGACTGAGGATGAGCGGAACGAACCACCAGGACTGACTGGTTTGCACCAGTACTCCGCCATCAAATGCAAACGCTAATGGAAAGGTTGAACCAACCAGAATCGTCCAGGCCTCATAGCTGGACCTGCCAGTAGCGGTTCCCAGAGCCCAAAGGATGGGATAAGCTAACCAGGCGATCGTCCATAGGGGCCAAAGAATTCTGGCAAACCGCTGGCGCAGAAAAGGGCCAGTTTCTAAGGTTTTCCCCTGCAGGGAAAGGACCAGAGTAAAGCCACTCAGCAGTATGAAAACACTGAAAAATTGGAAACCAAACCAGACTAGGGAACTGATGAGGTGAAAGAAAAATCCCCATTGCTGGAAGTGTTGATTGGCGATCAAAAGATGCTGCCAATTATCCAATAAACCAGTGGGTTGTGGGGTATAAGGGCTACCTGTGAAAACGACCTGGGCATGGTACAAAAGTAGCCCAATGACCGCAAAAATGCGGATCCCTTCTAGCCAGACTAAACGTTGGGACCGATGAGGTTGGGGGTTAACCATTTAACCTTGGGCGCATGAAAAATAGTGAGCATGGATTGCCTGCAGTGAATGAACTGAACTGACCTGAACTGAACTGGTATTCAATCCTACCTGTAACCGTGTTCAAACAACTGCCTCAACAAACTCAACAGCCTCAAATCTCACCTGCATTTTTTCCTGGGGAAACCACTCGCTCACCTTGGAGACAGGCTTCCAGCAGCTACTTAACAGTGTTGAGAGAAAATTATTTTCTAAAAAAATCAAGCAAGTAAATCATCATAACGTTTCAGAATGTCAAAAACTCGAGCGTGATGCCTGCCATCCGGGGATACACATTTCTTTATAGTGTTATATAGCGTATTCCAATAGATTCGGAAAGCAATTCGCCAGAATGGAATAAAGAAAACTTAGGCAAGCTATCAGCTTTTCCTATTGCACTGCCGGTTTCTCCCGAAAAAGCACTCTGCGCTGGCATCGATAACTGCCGTGACTGCTGGCTGTGACCGCTGCCAGCAACCGATCTGCTTCGACTACCCCATGAACTAATCAGGAATCACTCTGGTTCAGTATTTAGGCGCCGTGACGCCTGAATTGTCAGGGGTGCTTGTGCTGAGTCTCGATCTGGTCGTTGAGATGGTTCAGTCAGCATAAATTTGCTGTCAGATTATTTATAATTAGTAACATCTTCTCAGAAATCAGTCCTGCCAACCCTGGTGATCGCCCCTGTCTGCCCATGGAAACTCGTTTCATCGCCTATCAAACAGTTGAACTCGCGGTTGTTGAGCAAGCTGTTCCAATTCAACACTATCTTCGCCAACCGCATCGACTGGTGCAGGCACTGGCTGTCAACAGTCAGATTGAGCATCTGGAAGCCGAACTATTCCGCTTTAAGATGCGGCCATTGAACTTTATGACCGTAACGTTACAGCCAACGGTGGATATGCGGGTTTGGGCTGAACCGGACGGAGTGATCCGCCTCCAATCGGTTGCCTGTGAAATTCGTGGCATTGAGTACATTAACCAACGCTTTTCACTTAATCTGGTTGGCAGATTACAACCGCGGCAAATTCACAACCAAACTTATCTGAAGGGAAGAGCCGATCTGGAAGTGCGGGTTGTGGTTCCGCCGCCGTTGGGTTTTACGCCCCGTCCATTGTTGGAAGCTACGGGTAACAGCGTTTTGAAGAGCGTGTTGCTGACTATCAAGCAACGGATGATGCACCATCTGCTGCAGGATTATTACAACTGGGCAAACTCTGCTTCTGATGCTGATCTGACTGTGCCATCAGATCTCTTGCCCTCCAATTCTCCTCTGGTCTGAATCAACCATCTCGACCCTTTCTTCATCGGAGTCTGGCTAGCGATCGCTAGACCTTGACACTTAGCCAGTCTCAGTAGATCACAAAGGCCCTGCCAGCCCTCATCCCCCGACCCCTTCTCCCATAAAAGGAGAAGGGGAGTCGCAAACTCTTTCCCCAACTCTTTCAGAGACGCTACGCGAACGCCCACTTTGGGAGAGGGG
>CAZBTL010000048.1:0-19975 GCA_964494755.1 uncultured bacterium
ACTAATGATGAGAAATAGCTTGACCCGCAAGAGGCAGCCAATCCAGTTTTACTCTTGCCGCTAGCATTTGCTGGGGGCAAGTCAGTGACGCTCTTTGCTTTCTGGCCCTGCAGCCTGTCAATCTCATCTTACATCGGCTCCTTGAACATCAAGTTTTGGTGGGATGCCTTTCAGGTTAAGGTGCGACGAGTGCTTAACTATTGAACTGTCTTGCCGGGAGCAATCCCGGTTTTTTCATTGCCGGTGGACACCTGTCTCCACCAACGCGTTGCGTAGGGGAACTCTTTGCTGGGTTTGACTGTCTTAGCGCCTACGAACCTTTGGGTGTTCCCTGGCTAAAGGTATTGAGCAACATTTTGCTTTGGACTTTGCGGAATCAGTGGAATTCAAAACGGAGTCTAGAGGTATAGCAATCCAGCGACGGACATTAACCAAGTTGAATACAGCGTTCCTTGTTGATTCGGCTTGTAGTTGCTGTCGCGTTTGCCCAGACGGATTGTCTGTTCCCCGATGACCATTTATCTGGCCTGTGTCGGTGCAACGCCGATAGTCCGTTTTACTGCAAATTTCACGGCAGTTTGACATGACTCAGTCGCAAAAGTGCTTCACTGTTGGGTTTGCTGATTGAGTCACTGTGGCTTATTGCAGTGCCAATACTGGATGTCAGGCAGGCCGGTCATCGTTGAAGTCATTACTGTTTCCCTGCTTGAGTGGGCCATTGTGATCTTTGCGGGTGTAAAGTCGGTGGCTCATGGAAGTTCAGCCCCCAAACTTACTCGATAAATTAGGAGAAACACCATGTTTGCTCGTTCATTCATGCTGGCGTTGTGTGCAACTGGTTTAACCTTGGGTGCCGTTGGCCCGACGATCGCTCTGCCCAGAGAAGGCCGCGAGCCCCCTGTGCCAGAAAGTCCTCGACCGCCCCAAACACCAACGCCCCAACCGCCAGCCCCAGTTGGCACAATGCCGATCTTGATTCGCCTCAATACCTTCTCCTGCCAAAATGCAGATGAAGATAGCTTTTACAGCAATGGCGATGAACCCTACCTGTTTGTCGCGGCCATCTATGCCGATGGCACAACGATTCAACTGGCCAATCTTGCCACTGCCCAGGTGCGGATTCAGAGTCCCAGCAAAACCCATGGCAACCTGGGAAGGGCCAGAGTTAAAGCGGGAGACACTTTTGCGGTGCCAACTTCTACTGGAGAGTTCAGAACGTCTATCCTGCCAATTGGCGGACTGCCCGACAGTTTGGCCAAGCAAAAGAGCATGGTTGGACTGATTGTGATTGCGATGGAAGAAGATGCAACGCCCACGGACGCTGCTAATGCTGGCCAGAAAGCCCTGGTCAGAGTTTTGCAGACAGAACTGAACAAAGCAGTTCAGATGGTTTCGGCGCCGGATGTGAACACCTTGCAGAAGAAAATCGCCGATGCGATGAAACAGGCAATCAAGAAGGAGTCATTGAGTAGCATCAGCGGCATCTTCAGTGTGGTTGATCCGGACGATTACATCGACGCAGGCTTTGCCATGTGGAGCTATCAGCAAATCGAAAGTGCTGGTAGTACTGGGTTGCCAATCAATCTGACCTTTCAAAAGTCTGGGGTGCGTTACTCAATCGCCGGTTTGGTGAAAAAGTCCTGAGGCTGTATCTGTCAGGCCTCACCTGAGGTCGGGTAATTCTGGTGCGAGAGGGATACAGGAGTCAGGAGTCAGGAGCAGCGAACAGGCGATCCGACTCCTGCAACACTCCTCTCGCACCGGCATTGCTAATTCCCAGGGATGAAAAGGATGCTGGATGCTTGAAACTTCGTTGCAATTGATCCTGCTTGTTAGCAACGCCCTCTCACCCGCTCCGTTTGGTGATTGGGTCAGACGAGTTGCAAGGAGGTTTGTGGTTCTGTTACCGATGTCGGAGGGGAGAAACCACCGGATTGATATTCCTCAAAACTGAAGGAATCGACCTGGATGGCATCGGTGCGACTCCGTTCCATGGTTTGCAACTGATCTGCTTGCTCCGGAGTCAGCAGATTGGCCTGCAGGGCGGCGGCAATCAGGTCGGGAGATCGCAGGGCTGGCAATTGGCCGGAGCGAACCGCCGACTTGAGTTGCTGGAGCAGAGGTTCGGCCTGAACCATTAGTTGCAAGGCCCGTTCTAACCGGCCTAGAGATTCCTGTGGATCGGTAGGCAGGAAGATGCCAGCGGTCAGGCGATCGCGTTGTTTGCCAGGGGTTTGCAGAATGCGGGCGACTTGGCTACCCAACTGGTCGGAGGGCGGATTGCCCAGGGAATTGAGTCGCCAGCCGGTTGCCAATAGCGATCGCAGGAATGGCAGGGGCAAGTTCTGGAAAATCCCAGCAAAGGCGACCTGTATCTGGGCCAGGGCATACTGTAGGGCCCAGTCCACCAGGGGCAGGTCGGCGGCTGGACACCCTTCGGCCTCAAACCGGCGCAACGTTGCGCTTCCCAGGTAAAGCCAGGACAGCACATCGGCAAACCGTCCGGTTAGTTTTTCCCGGCGCTTTAAGTTGCCGCCAAACCGCAGCAGGACCAGGTCGGTGAGGGCAGCAAAGGTAGCAGCGGCCCAGGTCAGTTGGCGGTAATAGCGAGCGGTTGGCCCGGCCACAGGTGAGCGGGCAAGGGCCCCACGGCTGAGGCTCAGCAACACGGCGCGAATACTGTTCCGCACCAGGAAGCCCACATGGGGCCAGAAGACCCGGTCAAAGGCGGCGGCATCGGACTGCTCCAGGGCGGCAATTTCCGCGTAGACATAGGGATGGCAGCGGATGGCCCCCTGGCCGAAGATCATCAGGCTGCGAGTCAGGATATTGGCCCCTTCCACAGTGATGGAAATGGGGGTGGCCGTATAAATGTTGGCTAGCAAATTGCGCGGTCCCCGACAGATGCCAGCCCCGCCCAGGACATCCATGCCATCATTGATGATCTGGCGGGACAGTTCGGTCAGGTTATATTTGGCGATCGCGGAAATCACCGACGGCTGCTCTCCCTGATCCACGGCGGCGCAGGTATAGGTGCGGGCGGCCTCCATCAAATAGGTCAGGCCACCAATCCGGGCCAGGGGTTCTTCTATCCCCTCAAAGTGGCCAATGGATCGACCGAACTGCTGCCGCACAATGGTGTAGGCGCCAGTGATGCGGGCAACCAGTTTGGCCACCCCGGTGCAGGTGGCGGGAAAACTAATGCCCCGACCGGCGGCCAAGCTCTGCATCAACATTTGCCAGCCCTGTCCAGCCCGTTCCACTCCACCGATGATCTGGTCAACGGAGAGGACCACATCATGGCCCTCGATCGGGGAGTTATAGAACGGTACGCCCATCGGGTCATGGCGTCGTTCTACGACTACGCCAGGGGTTTGGCGCGGCACAAGGATACAGGTAATGCCGATCGCTTCCCCTTTGCCCAACAGGTTGTCCGGGTCCCGCAACTGCACGGCCAGACCGATCAGGGTTGCGATCGCCCCCAGGGTGATGTAGCGCTTCTGCCAATTCAACCGCAGATACAGCAGCCCATCCGCTCCCCGAAAGACAATCCCTGCCGACGTGATGCTGGCTGCATCCGAACCAGCGGTCGGTTCGGTCAGGGCAAAACAGGGAATTTCCTCGCCCCGCGCCAGTCTTGGCAGGTAGTGAGCCTTCTGGGCCGGTGTGCCGTAGCGCATCAACAGCTTGGCCGGTCCCAGGGAATTGGTGACGCCCACGGTGGCCACATGGGTGAAGGAGCGGGAAGCCAGCTTGGTCATCACCGCACTGTAGGCCAGATTGGAAAAGCCCAGCCCCCCATATTCGGTGGGAATCATCAGGCCCAAAAAGCCTTCCTGCTTCAGATAGGCCCAAACCTCTGGCGGCAAGTCTTTGCGGCGATAGATCTCCCAATCGCTGACCATGCGACACACCTGTTCTACGGGGCCATCCAGAAATGCCTGAATGTCCGGCGACAGGGAGGGATAGGCTTCGGACCGGATGCGCTGCCAGTTGGGTTGACCGGAAAAGAACTCCCCTTCTATCCAGACGGTTCCAGCGGCGATCGCGGCTCGTTCGGTGTCCGAAATTCTCGGTAATAGATTGAGCCGTTTGATGGTTTGTAAAATCGGTGCAGTGACCAGGCGGCGGCGCAACCAGGGCAGGTTAAACAGGAGGACCAAAATGCCGAAGCTGATCCAGAGCCAGCGGGGGACCTGCCAGATCCACAAGCCGCCTGCCAGGGCCAACGACCACACCCAGAGTGGCACGCCGATGTAGCCCAATAGCAGCACCAGGATACTCGTTAGTGTGATACTAATAGCAAAAGCATTCATGGCCTTTTCCAAATAAACGAGAGAAAAATATGGCTCGGCGATCCAAAGATTTTGGGGAGTTGCTCAAACAGGCGGGTGAGCACTTCAAACAACAGGGGCAAAGAAATCAATCAGCCAAATCCGATGATCGGTTTTCTGGATTAGAAGTGACTGAGAATCCGGAGATTGCAATGGATGCATCTTCTGATTTTGATGAGCAAGAAAGGCGAATTGGCCAGGTGGTTGGGGTGGATCCGGATGGCTCAGTGCTTGAGGTGAGTCATGAAACCTTATCCCGGTATCGGGATTATCTCCAACAACAGTTGGAACTGCCCTGCCTGCTGACTGGTATTGAGGACTTTGATTGGGAAGAGAAATACTTTTTTGGGGTTGGCTCTAAGCAGGAGCATGAACGGCTGAGGAAAACTAAACCTTCCTATTTAGATACCTACGAGTTCCTCCACATTGAAGAAAGAATTGATGGCTGGCGGGGGCTGCTGGTTGCAGTTCGACGGCTGGAAGATGGCAAGACCTTTGTGCTGCCCCTGGCTGACTTAAAGGCTACCGATCAGCAGAGTCTAAACTATCAACGACTGCATGACTATTCTGTTTGGTTTGTTAATTGGCGTCGTTAACCCGGTGAATCGAGAGGTCCTATTTTAACCGTTAATCCATTCACCAGGTTAGCTCGATTACAGCCTCAGATTCTCCAACACACCGGCTGCACCCATACCACCGCCCACACACATTGTGACCAGGCCGTAGCGGACACTGCGTCGCTGCATTTCATGCAACAGGGTGGCGGTTAATCTGGCCCCAGTGCAGCCCAGGGGATGCCCCAGAGCGATCGCGCCGCCATTCACATTTACCCGCTCCTCATCCAGCTCCAACTTGTGAATGACGGCCAGGGCTTGGGCGGCAAACGCTTCATTCAGCTCAATCAGACCGATGTCTGCCAGGGTCAGACCCACCTGTTTCAAGACTTTGGGAACGGCTTCGACCGGCCCAATGCCCATAATCTCTGGCGGCACACCAGCCACGGCAAAGCCCAACAAGCGGCCCAGCGGTTGCAGGCCCAATTGCTGGATCATCCCTTCGCTTATCACCACGGTTGCCGCTGCTCCATCCGACATCTGGGAAGCATTCCCGGCCGTGACCGAGCCGCCGACCCGGAAGACCGGCGACAATTTGGCCAATGCCTCCAGACTGGTATCTGATCGGGGACCTTCATCCACCTGGAAAATTTGCTCTGTGGTGATTAGTTCCCCCTCCTGGTACATTGTCTGCCGCACGGGCACCGGGACTATCTCGGCGGTGAACCGACCGGACTGGATGGCCGCCAAAGCTCGCTGGTGCGATCGCAGGGCAAACTCGTCCTGTTCCTGGCGGGAAATGTGAAACAGTTGGGCTACATTTTCGGCGGTTAACCCCATGGTGAGATAGGTAGCGGGTGCGGTCAGCATCAGTTCTGGATTGGGCGCCATCAGATGGCCACCCATGGGAATCAGGCTCATGGACTCGGCTCCTCCAGCTACCATCACCTCCGCCTGTCCAGTGGCGATCGCTTGACTGGCCATTGCAATCGCCTGCAACCCCGAAGCACAGAAGCGATTCACCGTGCAACCCGCCACCGAGTCCGGCAGTCCAGCCCGGCGGGCCACCACCCGGCCCAGATTAAAACCCTGTTCCGCTTCGGGAAAGGCGCACCCCATGATCACGTCATCCACCGTCGTTGGGTCCAACCCTGGAACTCGACCAATCGCTCCGTCTACGGCGATCGCCCCCAGGTCATCTGGGCGTACCTGCCGCAGTGTTCCCGCCGGTGCCTTGCCCACAGCTGTCCGGACGCTACTCACGATATAGGCTTGCTTCAACGCTTCCATCTGCCGACCCCCTCAATTTCGCAAAGGTTTCTTCGTCCTCAGCAGGTGGGCCACCCGCTCCTGGGTTTTGCTTTGTCCCAGCAAGGGCACAAAGGCTTGCCGCTCCAATTGCAGCAAATAGGTCTCCGGCACCAGCGTGGGCCCAGATAAATCGCCGCCGGTCATCACATAGGCCAGTTGTTCGGCCAGATAGCGGTCATACTCACTGGCAAAGCCCCCCTGCTGGACAATGTAGGCAGCATGGGTCAGTACAGCCCGACCGGCTTGGCCCAAAACCATGACAGTGTTGCAGGGGGGCGGTGGGGTGTAGCCTTGCCGGTCCAGTCGCAGCACTTCTTCCTTGGCCACAAACAATCGGCGATCGCCGTTCATCACCAAAACCGCCTGCGGGGGTAAAAATCCCAGTTCCAGAGCTTCCTGGGCACTACTGGACACCCTGGCCGTGGCAATGGTTTCAAAGGCTTGCCGCAGGAAGGGCAGGATATGGCCAGGGGTCTCGCTGGCCGCCCGTGCCACCGATCGCTGCACCAGCCGCATGGTGCCGCCGCCCGCCGGAATCAAGCCCACCCCCAACTCCACCAAACCCAGATAGCTTTCAGCGGCGGCAACTACCTGGGGACAGGCCATCACCAGTTCGCAGCCGCCCCCCAGAGCCCGCCCCTGCACCGCCGCCACGATTGGCTTAGGGAAATACTGGATGCGCTGCATCAGGGTCTGGAACCGGGTCAGTAGTTCCGCGATCGCGTCTAACCGCCCTGCCTGAGCCATCATGCCCATTTCAGCCAGGTTCGCCCCGGCGGAAAAATTGGGGCTGTCGTTGCCAATCACCAGTCCTCGTTCCTCGCCAACTTCCAGACGGTCCAGCACCTGCTCCAGCCCCTCAATCACCTTCCAACTCAGGGTGTTGCCCTTGGAGCGAAACTCATACAGCACCACGCCGTCCCCCAGATCCAGCAAGGCCGCTTCGGCATTTTGCCACAGCCGCCGCTGGGGATTGGCCTGTACCGCGCCCAGGTGAATTTCATCCGTAGGTGCTTCCAGCAGGATAGGGCCGTTGTGGGATAATACCGCCCCGGAGGTGAAGCAGGCTTCTGCTCGACAGACCTCTCGTTGCACCAAGCTGGGGGCACCCGCGCCCATCTCCCCCAGACCACCCAGTTCCCCATCGCTGCGGTAAAAGCCGATCGCCCCTTCGTAGCGCAACTTCTGCACCCAGGCTGGAATGGCAATGGCAGCGGCTTCCATATCCGCCAGTACTGTCTCAAACCCCAGCACATCCCAGATCTCAAACGGGCCCAGTTCCCAGCCAAACCCCCAGCGCAGGGCCCGGTCAATGTCCGCTGGACTGTCAGCAACTTCGGGAATCCGCCGGGCACAGTAACCCAGCAGATTGAGGGTCAATTGTCGGAAGAACTCCCCAGCCCGGCCCGGTTCTCGGTAGAGCTGCCGCAGTCGATCAGCCAGCGGTTTAATCGATTCAATCGCCTCCAGATTGCCCAGGTCCAAGGGGCGAGCCGGTTCGTAGGCGCCGCTGTCCGGGTTGAAGCAGAGGATCTGCCGCTGCTGCTTCTGATAGAATCCCTGGCCGCTCTTGGCCCCCAATGCCCCCATCTGCACCAGTTGGCGCACCACTGGCGGCACTTGCAATACCTGCCGACTTTCATCTTCAGGAATGGCTGGATAGAGGTGATCGGCCACATAGACCAGGGTATCCAACCCCACCAGGTCGGCAGTCCGGAAGGTAGCTGATTTGGGCCGCCCCACCAAGGTTCCGGTCAGCCGATCGATTTCCTCCATGGTGTATCCCTGCCGCACCCAGGTCCACAGGGTCCACAGGGTGAGATACATGCCGATGCGATTGGCAATAAAACTGGGGGTGTCCTTGGCCACCACCACGCCCTTGCCCAGATGCAGGCGGGCAAACCCTTGTAAGCGCCGCACCACTTCCGGATCGGTGACAGCGGTGGGAATCAACTCCAGCAGTTTTAGATAGCGGGGTGGGTTAAAAAAGTGAGTGCCCAGAAAGCGGCGTTGGAACGACTGCGATCGCCCGGCTGCGATCGCCCGAATCGGCAATCCGCTGGTGTTAGTAGAAATGACCGCCGTGTCACTGACCACTGCTTCCAGCCGTTCCATCACTTGCTGTTTTGCTTCCAGGTTTTCCACCACTGCTTCGATCACCCAGTCGGCCTCGGCCAGGCGGTGGAAATGCTCCTCAAAGTTGCCCAGGCTGACTCGTCGCTGGGTCTTTTCCGTAAAGTAGAGGGGTGGGGTCAGTTTCAGCGCTTTTTTGAACCCAGTTTCCACCACCCGGTTGCGATCGCCCTCTGGGCCGGGCAGATCCAACAAATGAACAGTCAGACCGGCATTGGCCAGATGGGCGGCAATCTGAGCCCCCATGACTCCGGCTCCCAGGACGGCAGCAGTCCGGAATGGTTTCAACATGATGCATGCTCCTTCCTGAATTAGGAATGAATCAGAGATTGGGCAAAGGCGGGACAGGCATCCACCGGCAGATCGGGGCAGGGGGCAACCACAAGCGACCTATCGTTCTCCATTGCCTTCCCTTTCGGCCGCCGGTCGGCTTCTCCGTAAAGAGCCTGGATGTCCTGGGCAAACCGCTCCATCACCTGAGGCCGGTGAACCTGATGCTCCAGGCTGAGCAAGCCGTTCTCCAGGCTGAGGATAGATGGAACCAGGCGGAATTGCTTCACCGTTGACCAGTGGGGCAGATGACAGTTGGCTTCGTTGATCAGGGATTGATAGAGCGCCAGGATGCAGGGATGGCGCAACAAATCGGGCATCGTTAAGTCCAGTCCCATAGCTGCCGCCTGCCGCCCCAGTTCCCTGAAGTCCGGGAAGATCAGCATGCCACAGAACTTTTGCTGCACCCCCACCGCCACCGCATGGGCCACCAGCGGCGATTGCTGTAATCGCTGTTCCAGTGGCTCCGCGGTGACATATTTGCCGGTTGCTAACTTAAACAGACTTTTTTTGATGCCGGTAATCTGCAGCAGACCTGCTGGAGTGAGCCGACCCAAATCGCCTGTGTGCAACCAACCCTCGCGGTCAATCGCTGCCTGGGTGGCGGCTGGATCGTTGTAATACCCCTGCATGACGTAGGGGGCTCGCACCAGGATTTCGCCATCGGCAGCAATTGACAGTTCAACTCCAGGAATGGGAGTACCCACCGTTCCTGCTCGGTTGTCAGCCCCCCGGCAATAGCACACCACCGCACTGGTCTCGGTCAGTCCGTAGCCCTGTAACACAGGAATGCCCGCTGCGGAGAATAGATTGGCCAGGTCGGGACGGAGGGCGGCTCCGCCACTGAGCAGGGCCTTCAGTCGTCCACCAAACAGCGATCGCCATTGGCCAAAGATCAGCCGGTCTGCCAGTTTCAGTTCACAGGCGTACTTGCCAGTGGGTGGGCGACCCAATTCATAGCGACGGGCCAGGCCCAAGGCCCAGTCAAACACCCATCGCTGCACCCCTTGGAGAGATTGGCCATAATCCTGCAGTTTGCTTTCCACCTTTTCCAGCAGGCGGGGAACGGTGATGAACACCGTGGGCTGCACCAGGCGTAAATGTTTCATCACCCGATTGGGGCTGGAAAAGTAGATGCAGTGACCGTAATTGAGATGGCCATAGAGAAAGGTCCGGGCAAAAATATGAGTCAGCGGCAAATACAGCAGCGCCACTTCCTGTGCCCCCTGCTCCAAGTCGGGAAAGCTGGCAAAGGCGGCCAGAATATTGGCTGCAATATTCTCATGACTCAACATCACGCCCCTGGGCACCCCTTTGGGGCCAGCAATGTAGACGATTGTGGCCAGGTCAGTCGGGCTGATTTGGGTTCGTAGTTGTTTCAGGGCTTGCAGAGAAACTTGCGGTTGGCCTAGAGCCTGGACTTCCCTCAGGGACAGAAGTTGGATACATTGGGGCAGCGGTGGCAGGGGACAGGGCAAATCCGGTTGCGCTTCACACAAAGCGAGTGGTAAATGCAAGCAGGCTAATTCTGGGATGGTTGTCTGTTCGGTTGGCGGTGCATCTTCCGGGTGGTCGGCTGCGGGGGGCCTGGTTACTTGCCCAACCAGAAGTTGGCTCCGTCGTTCCTGCCAGTCAACTGGCAGATCAGCCACGATGATAGTCTGCAAATCCGGTGCTTTGCCCAGATAGGCCATGACCTGATACAACAAATCCAGATTGGCAACGATCAGGACTTTGCTGCCGGAATGATGCAGGATATGGAGAATGTTTTCAATGGTCTGGGTCAGGTCAATCGGGACATCGACCAAGCCAGCCAGCAGACAGCCCATGTCGGCGATGCAGAAGGTCACATCGCTGGTCATCAACAACGCCGCCCGATCACCCTTCTGCAACCCCAACTGCAGTAACCCCAGGGCCAATTCTTCGGCGGCGGTGCGGAAGGCATGGTTAGACAGGGATTCCCAGCCGTTGTGCTGCCAGTGGTTGAGAGCCTGCGGGTTAACGGCGAGATCGCAGGCTTGATCCAGGAGTGACGGCAGTGTCTGTCCTAACAACACTGCCCCATCGGCGGAAAGCGATCGAGGTATCTGATCAAGACCCACCATTGTACTTAGAAGAGCTAGAAACTCTCGGTTTTCATCGTTTAATTGGTGAAAAATTCGTAGCCAGACTCACTCCTTGACAGCAAGGTAACTTCCATCATGGGTGATTGTTTTGTGCTTGAATTTCTGGATTGGATGGGTGATTGGGGGGGAATCATCAACTATCCAACCCAAGGTTGAACGTGTACGACCATTACAGATTCCAGACAGGAGAAAGGATGCCGACTTCTAAACCCTGATTCCTGACATCTGACTGCTCTACACCGTTAATCTCAATCCTTAAACCAGAATTTATACCTAGTAAACATCTCCATCATGGCAGGATCTGGTGTGTTGAAAGATTGCTAGACTGCCACTCCCACCGCTTACTTGAAGGGTTTGCCAAATATATCTAGAATCTAGCGCAGAGAGAAATGGATTTGCCAGGTTTGTACACAGTTAGCAATCAAACCTCCGGATAAATGCGATCGCGAATGGAGTTGCCAGATCTGGAGGTATTATTACTTATTGAGCCAAAGGTGGCTTTTCTTAAGTGCTTGGATGGCTGAATTATAGGTTGTTTTTTGCGGTGTCAACTTTTGACGAATTGCCAGTCCAATGCGGATGAGAAACCCTCGGTCGTTGGATTAAGACTGTGCATTTTAAGCCAGCTTCAGGGTTGCAATCTTGGATGTTGATGCGCACCAATAGCAAGATCGAAACGAAAGTCCGTAGGCAGAATCTTGCTGGAAGAAGTCTCTGTTGCCTAAACTCTGACTCGGTATGCTCCTGAAATTAAAACCAGGTGTTTGATTCGAAGATGGTTTGAGCGAATCAGCAGATATGGATTCAAGCTTCCATAAAGTCAGATCGTCTGCTGCGCCCCACTCGGTGTTCCAATTGTATGGCACGGTTCGGAATGCCGCCCCGGTGGATACAAGCATGACTCTCTGAATTTAATCCTGACAGAATGATCTGCTTACCCAATCGTTCATAGGTGATGATGACTTTTGCGATCGCGTCAACGGCTGATTGATCCCAGACATGGGCATGGTGAAAATCCAGGATGATCTGCTGAGGATCATTTCTGTAATCAAATAGTTCCAAAAACTGGGCTACGGAACCGAAAAAGAGCTGTCCAGACAGATGATAAATCTTGCTACCCTGGCGATCTACAGAAATCATGACTTGGACTCTTGCTGCGCGCCAGGCAAACATGAGCGCACTCAGAAGTACACCGGAGAGGACACCATAGGCAAGATTGTGGGTCCACAGCGTAATTGCAACCGTGACAGGCATGACGATCGCTTCTGTCAGCGGCATCTTGTGAAGGGTTTTGAGGGATTTCCAGCTAAATGTTTCGAAGGAAACCATGATCATCACTCCAACCAAGGCCGCCATTGGGATTTGCTGGACCAAATCCCGGAGGACGAAAATTGAAAATAGCAAAAAAGTCCCAGCGACAGCCGTTGACAGCCGACCGCTTGCCCCCGATCTCACATTAATAATTGACTGGCCAACCATGCCGCAACCTGCCATTCCCCCTAAAAATCCGGTTGCAATATTGGCGATGCCTTGCCCCTTGATTTCCCGGTTTTTGGAACTGGGAGTATCGGTCATTTCATCCAACAGCGCAGCCGTCAGTAGGGACTCTAGTAAACCAACAAGGGCCAGGGTAATGGCATAGGGCAGAATGATGACCAGGGTTTCTGGGGAAAGGCTGACATTGGGAAGATGCAGGCTGGGCAAATTTCGAGTGATTTCACCAATGTCGCCGACTCTCCGGATGTCAACACCCGTGGCAATCGCCACCACCGTCATCCCCACGATTGCTACCAAGGGTGAAGGGACGCTTTTGGTCAGGCGGGGAAACAAGTAAACAATAGCCAGGGTTGCTGCCACCATCACGTAAGCAGGCCAGGGTTCCCCCGGTAACTGTTGCAGTTGGGCCAGAAAAATTAGAATTCCTAGGGCATTAACGAATCCAAAAATAACTGACTGGGGAATAAAGCTAAAGAATCGCCCCAACTTCAAGACGCCAATTAAAACCTGGATAATGCCGGTCAGGATGGTGGTGGCGAACAAATATTCAACCCCATGTTGCTTGACCAGGGTAACCATCAGCAGGGCCATGGAACCAGTGGCGGCGGAAATCATGGCGGGCCGTCCCCCTGTGATCGCGATAACCACGGCCATACAGAAGGAGGTGTACAGCGCCACCATAGGATTTACCCCGGCGATCGCAGCAAAGGCCAGGGACTCTGGAATCAAAGCCAGTGCTACCGTAATGCCTGCCAGGGTTTCTGTTTTGATCGTCGAAAACTGGAAGTTTCCTGCTAGTTTTGACTTCAGAGTCCGAACCGGTTTAGCTTTGAAATCCTTGAGGCTGTTAACAGAATTGGTCATCCTAAATTTCTATCCCAAATCATAGCGACAAGTGTATGTACCAGGTGAGAACTGGCTGTCAATCATGTGTCTATAAATGCTTTTTGTCAGTTTGTTCAATCTCGATGCTCTACGGATGATTCAAGCGCAGAAATTGGTGCTGTCCATTAACCAATGGATATAAATTTCCTGATGTCAAACTTTAGACGGTCAGCAATTTCCTTGGTTCTTGCTCTAAAACATCGTTCATGTCTGAAGCTAGCTGAGGATTTTCGATGGGCTTAGATTCCATGCGGTTCTTTTACATCAGGTTAAAGATTTGCAAACAGACAAAGCCCTGATGTCCTGCCTGAACAGGCGGGAATCATAGCGGTTCCTGATTGTGCGAAGTACGACAGAAGCCCTACCAGACAGGCACTACAGTCATCATCATGTACCTCAAACCAGCGAAAACCGCTATAACCTGATAGGTTAGTTTGAACGGTAAGCTGTCTTACGTTCAAATTCCAGGCTGATGCCATTGTTGCAAGGAGTCTAGAGGTCAGAATATGCAGCTTAGAAGTAAAACAGCTTATCTGATTTCAAGGTGGATCTTTTAGGGACAATGTTGATTCAAGAATCTTGACGAATCATAGGCGATATTCAGGTATCAGGTCCAGGCAGATCTGTCGATTTATCGAGAATCTTGAACCACTCTTCACATTGGGAGCGATGTATGAAGATCGCCGGAAAAAGAAAAACCCTCTAAGCAGTTAGAGGATTTCAGTTTATGGGAATGTAATCAGCAAACTTCAGCCGGATTCTAGAGAAGGCACTGGCAAACTGCAACTTAGAGGCCGATACAGGGTTCCATGCAGGTGTCGTTCCAGCCAGTTTTCCAGATCGGATAGCACATCCTGATAATTCAAATCGGTGTGCAGGTCGTGGTAGTCTCCGGCATATTCATATCGTTCCTTGTCGGCAAAGGTTACCTGCTGGAAGAACTCCCAACTGCCTTCTGGTGGAATAATCTGGTCAACGCTGCCGTGCAGGATCAGGAGTGGCACCTGCAACTCTGCGGCATGGCGTTGCACCCATTTCATTGTGGCAAAAAACTCCGTGGCTAGGCGGGCACTGCCATATTCATGGCGTAAGGGATCCGCTCGCATCATAGCCAGAAGGGGAGAGTTGCGGTCTCTCTCTTTTGGCTTTAGCCCAACTTTGAGACTAAACCGGGGCCAAATCCGGGATAACATCCGACCCATCAAAATTTTATGCAGGGGCACCTTGATTTTCCCCAGTGCTGGCGCAGTGGCAATAATTCCTTGTAGGCTGTCTGGGAACCGCAGGGCATAATCCAGGGCGATGACGGCTCCTAGGCTGTGTCCCCAGACGAAGCAGGCACATCCAGGTCCGCGCTGGCGAATGCGATCGAGAAAGGTCCGCAGGTCTTCCCGGAATTCAGCCCAGGTGTTGATGTGGCCTCGCTGTCCCGGCGATCGCCCATGCCCTCGTAGATCAAAGGCATAGATGGCATATCCACGGGGGACTAAATGTTGGACGGCTGTATGAAACAGACTGCTGTGTGCTCCCAAACCATGCACAATGGCAATAATGGCTTTCAGCCGTGAGGGTTGCGGTTGCCAGGTCTGATAATAAAGCTGCAGTCCACCAGCACCTTCAAATTTACCTTCAAGATGATCCATCGTTGACCTCCCAAACCTTGTCGGCACCAGTCTGGCCCAGATAACTTAACGGTGGGCGCAAACTGATGGCCGCAGCGATTGGGTGCAGGCAACCAGCCACAAAAATCAGGAGAAGTTATGCATCCTAGCTCCAATCTTCATTTTAGCGAACCTTGCCTGGCCATAGGCAGACCTGGATGCGGGTTGCCTGTGCCTGCTGAGTCAGCATGGATGGGGAGTGGGGAATGGCGAAATAAACTTGGCGTGGCCTGCGAGGTGGGGACGCTACCAGCGCGACAGTCCCGTAACCAGAGCTGGATGGCCTGGGCGGTCAGACTCTGACTGCTGTCCTCGACTGCGCCCAGCGGCTGGTTGTTGGGTGGGTAGGCACCCAGTCGAGAAAACAACCGGGCAACTCGCCAGCCGCTCGATGTAGGGGCCAGAAATAGCCAGTAGTATTTCTGCCATTGTGTGAATTTCTGTTTACCGAAATATTGCCGCTCCAGCACGGTAAAGAAGACCTGGTGCAGGTCTTGGTCTACGGGATTGCGGTATTCGCTGGAGTCGAGGGGAAGGGGCATCAGGTCGGGCTGGCTGGCGGCGATCGCATAGGTGAAGCCGTACTGACTTTGGTCCCCCAGTAAGCGCTGGTTGAGGCGATTCATGTAAGCGGGTAAGTCCCGCAACATGACCTTGGTTAAGGGTTGCAGTTCCGTCGGGCAGGTCAGCCGTTGAATCGGGGGTGGTTGGCTGCCAGGGGTGCGGGGCCGGGAGAAGAATTCCCACAAGTTGCTGAAGGGCGAGGGGGATAAGGGCGGATCACTGGCTAGGGCCGGCAGGAATGCCAGCAGGAGCATGGCGGTAATGGTTCCCATTCCTATCTTGCGGCACTGGTGCATGTCACCCCTTCTCCAGTTCGGCACAGATACGGTCGAAGGCGGCGGCCGGGTTTTCGGCAGCGGTGATGGGCCGACCAATCACCAGGTAGGAGGCCCCTGCTTGCAAGGCGGCGGCAGGGGTCAGGGTGCGTTGCTGATCGCCAGCCGCGGCCCAATCGGGTCGCACCCCCGGACAGACCAGGATAAATCGATCGCCGCAAATCTGGCGCAATTGCCCGACTTCCTGAGGCGAACAGACGGCTCCAGAAACGCCACTTTCCTGGGCCAGCAAGGCCATTTGCAAGGCATACTCCGGCAACTCTAGGGGAATTTTCAACTCGAAGGCTAGGGCGCGGGCGTTTAAACTGGTTAGGACGGTGATAGCCAACAAGTGGGGAACTGGAACACCAGCTTCGGTGGCTCCTGCCTGGGCGGCTGCCTGGGCGGCCTGCAGAGCAACTCGCCCAGCCGTTGCATGCACCGTCAGTAAATCGACTCCATAGCGGGCGGCGGCTTGACAGGCACCGGCCATGGTATTGGGGATGTCATGAAATTTCAAATCCAGAAAAACTCGTTTCTGTCTGGCTTTTAGTTCTTGCAGGATAGCCGGACCACAACTAACAAACAGTTCCAGGCCGACTTTCCAAAAGGTGACGGCGGGTAATTGATCCAACAGGGCGATCGCGGCTGTTTGGGTTGGCACATCGAGCGGCACGATGATGCGATCGCTAAATTGGCGATGCTGGTGCAAGTCGGCAACCGACACGGCAAGGGAGGCTCCCATCCAAGAACTGCTTTCCCAGTTTACAACCCGACTTCAGCAAACGCCTGCTTCAGGGCAGAAAGCGGACAAACTTGTTTTTGCCTAGTTGCAGGACTTTGCCGACCAGATCGGCGGGTGTGTCAAACACCTGGTTTACATCCTCGACCCGATTGCCCTCTAGCCGCACAGCCCCGCCCTGGATCTGCCGCCGGGCCTCAGAGCTACCCTTGCACAAGCCACTGGCACTGACTAAATAAAAGAGCTTCACGGGGAACTGGATGTTTGTCAGAGAAAATTCCGGCACCGTGTCGGCCTGGGTGGATTTGCCCTTCACCAATGCCTCGGCATCCTGTTGGGCCTGTTGGGCCGCTGACTGGCCATGGTATTGGCTGACAACTTCCAAGCCTAGCAATTTCTGGGCCTGACGGGGATTGTCCGGCAACTGCGCCAGCGGTAAATCGGTTAGCAACTCAAAATACTGCTTCAGCAGGGTGTCCGGTGTCTTCTCCAGTTTGGAATACATGGTCAGCGGGTCTTCCGTCAGGGCCACATAGTTGCCCAGGGACTTGGACATCTTGTGGACGCCATCCGTTCCCAGCAAAATTGGCATCAGCAGACCAAACTGGGGCTGCTTGCCAAAGTGTCGTTGCAGATCCCGGCCAACGGCAATGTTAAATTTCTGGTCCGTTCCCCCCAGTTCCACATCCGCTTCCACCATGACGGAATCGTACCCCTGCATCAGTGGATAAAGAAACTCATGGATGAAAACTGGGTTGTTCTGGGCATAGCGCTCGGCAAACCCTTCCTTGGCGAGCATTTGGCCGACGGTCATGGTGGACAGTAACTCCAGGACTTGGCTGAGATCCAGCTTAGCCAGCCACTCAGAGTTGTAGCGGATTTCCAACCGTCCTGGGGTGTCAAAGTCCAGAATGGGACGCACCTGATCCAAATAGGTCTGGGCGTTGGCCGACACTTCTGCCTCGGTCAGTTGGCGGCGCACTTCTGACTTGCCAGTGGGGTCGCCAATCCGGGCTGTAAAGTCGCCAATAATTAGCACGGCTGTGTGGCCAGCATCCTGAAAGGCTCGCAACTTGCGCACTGGAATGCTGTGTCCCAGGTGAATGTCGGATCCAGTCGGATCGATGCCCAGTTTGATCCGCAATGGGCGATCGCTGCACTTAATCCGTTGCACCAGATTTTCCTCTGGATTGTTGGATGTTGGATGATCTGGAAAAATCTCACTGATCCCACGGTATAACCATTGAAAAGCTGGATCAGGAGCACTCGCTGCGACCCCAACTGGTTCTGGAATCAGATTTGCCTGAACATTCACCATTCAAGAAACAGATGTCTATAATTGGCTGTGATCGTCCTTCGACTCAGACGGGTGGTCTTCGCCGGAAGGCACATCCTTTACTGTACCTTGATTTGTTGGCCAACGATTGGGGGAAGCCAGTGTGAACCATGGGCTTGATTCTCCCAAAAAGGAAAAACTTTTCTTGTCGAAACGTTATTATCGATTTCATCAGTAGGTTTATAAAATCACCGTGGCATCCAATACCCTGCAACAGCAGCCTAAATCTTCGCGAGCGCCTGACGCCTTTTCCAAAGCTGTGATCGCAGCTGGCAAAGTCACCGGCGGTATGGTTCTGGGCATGACCATGCTAACCAGTGCGATCGTTGCAGGTGGGCTGGTGGGTCTGGCTATCAGCTTTCGCAATTTGCCGGATGTTCGCATTCTGCGGAGTTATAGCCCCAGCGAAACCACCTATATCTATGATGTCAAAGGCAAACTGCTGACCAGTTTGCATGGGGAAGCCAACCGGGAGGTGGTTCCCCTTAGCAAAATTTCGCCCCACCTCAAACGAGCGGCGATCGCCATCGAAGACAGTTACTTTTTTCAGCATCATGGGGTCAACCCTGGCGCAGTGACCCGTGCGTTTCTGGCCAACTGGACCAGCGGCCGCACCGTAGAGGGAGGATCGACCCTGACCATGCAGTTGGTCAAAAATCTCTTCCTAACCCCTAAACGGGCGTTTAGCCGCAAGATTGCCGAGTCGGTTCTGGCCATGCGGGTGGAACAGATCTTCACCAAGGACCAGATTCTGGAAATGTATCTGAATCAGGTCTACTGGGGACATAACACCTATGGCGCCCAAACAGCAGCCCAAAGTTATTTTGGTAAACCTGCCTCTGACCTGAATCTGGCAGAGTCTGCTATGATGGCTGGCTTGATTCAGGCGCCGGAAAGCCTCAGTCCCTTTGTCGATCTCAAGCTGGCGAAACAGCGCCAAAAAGATGTCCTAAACCGAATGCGGGACTTGAAATGGATTACGCCGCAGGAAGCCGCTGCCGCCGCCAAGCAACCGATCAACTTGGGCCAGATCACCTCCTTCCGAGGCAGTCAAATGCCCTATGTGACGGAAGCGGCGGTTCAGGAATTGAATAAACGGTTTGGTCGGGATGCGGTCTTGAAGGGCGGCATGCGGGTTCAGACTACGATTGACACCAAGCTGCAACGGATTGCCGAAGACGTGGTTAAACGAGGCAATGAAACCCTGAATGCCCAGGGGGTCTATGCTGACCAGATGTCTTTAGTAGCGGTAGACCCGCGCACCCACTTTGTCAAAGCCATGGTTGGCGGTGTCGATTATCGCAAGAGTCAATATAACCGGGCTATCCAGGCGCTGCGGCAGCCTGGCTCCGCCTTCAAGCCCTTTGTTTATTACGCGGCTTTTGCCTCCGGTAAATATGGGCCTGATTCCGTTGTCAGTGACACACCGGTTGGCTATCCGGACGGCTATGAGATGTACTATCCCCAAAACTATGACGGGACGTTCTCAGGGCCTATCACGATCCGGCAGGCGCTGGAACTTTCCCGCAACATTCCCGCCATCCGGTTGGGCCAGGAAATTGGTCTCAATAAGGTGATCGATGTTTGTCGAACCATTGGCATCCGCAGTCCAATTGAGCCTGTCATTTCTCTGCCATTGGGCGCTGTTGATGTGACTCCCATGGAAATGGCCGGAGCCTTTGCCACATTTGCCAGTAACGGCTGGTATTCTGACACGACCTTGATTGTCCAGGTAACTGACAGTTCTGGAAATGTTCTGCTGGACAATACACCCAAGCCCCAACTGGTACTCGATCCCTGGGCTGTGGCCTCCCTGAATAGTGTGCTGCAAGGGGTGATTGAGCGTGGCACTGGAACAGCCGCCAGACTGGATCGACCAGCGGCTGGCAAGACCGGCACCACCTCCTCTGAGCGGGATATCTGGTTTGTTGGCTATGTTCCGCAATTGGCGGCAGCGGTTTGGGCCGGCAACGACAATTATGCGCCAGTGGGTCGAGGTGCGACCGGCGGCGGCTTTATGGCCCCAATCTGGCGCAACTTTATGGAGCAGGCTTTGCAAGGGGTTCCGGTTGAGAACTTCCGATCGCCCTCAGAATTTCCTCGCCCATGATCTTAAAACCGGAAGGCAATCTGCCACTAGTGCAGCGTCAACTCTAGAAATTAGGGTTTGTAGTCAGCGCTTCAGCGC
>CAZBTL010000049.1:0-19766 GCA_964494755.1 uncultured bacterium
AACTCGATCGCCGGTGCCCAAAATATTCCGACGGATTTGCGAGAAATGGCCAACGATGTGGGCTTAAAAGGTTGGAAACGCTGGCAAAAGCTGATCATCCCAGGCATCTTTTCGGCCTGGGTCACCGGTGGTGTCACCGCCAGCGGTGGAGCCTGGAACGCCAGCATCGTTTCGGAAATCGTCTCCTGGGGATCAACCACCCTGACCGCCACGGGCTTAGGAACCTACATTGCTGAAGCAACAGCAGCGGGTGACTGGCCTCGCATTACCCTGGGAATTGCCATGATGAGTTTGTTTGTAGTGGGGATCAATCGTCTGGTTTGGCGACGCCTCTATGCCCTTGCAGAGATAAGATATCACCTGTAGCTTTAAGCTGCTGACAGGTATTCAAACCGCACTAGTACAATCCACTTTATCCACGCCGAGATTGAACAATTCATTGGTGTTGGCGAGTATGAGCCCCGTAACCAGACCCAGTTACCCGTAACCATACCTGATTACAACAAGTTGGATTCCTATGGCAGCAACAGTCGCTCAAGCTATCCTGATCGCAGTTGAAAACGTTCACAAACGGTTTCCTTTACCCGATGGTAAAGGGGAGTTCACGGTTTTGAACAATGTGAGTTTAACCGTGCGATCCGGTGAAGTAGTAGCGTTACTCGGACGCAGTGGCAGTGGCAAAAGTACGCTGCTACGGATCATGGCAGGGTTGATCCCTCCTAGCCAGGGAACCGTTTTGAGTAATGGTAAACCCCTGCGAGGCGCCAATCGTGATGTAGCCATGGTATTTCAGAGCTTTGCCCTGTTGCCATGGCTGACCGTGCAGGAAAACGTAGAATTGGGGTTGGAAGCTCAGGGAGTACATCGAGAAGAACGACGCCAGCGAGCCCTCAAAGCCATTGACTTGGTGGGCTTAGATGGATTTGAAAGCGCCTATCCCAAGGAACTCTCTGGCGGTATGAAACAGCGGGTGGGCTTTGCCCGTGCTTTTGTGCTGAAACCTCAAGTTTTATTTATGGACGAGCCTTTTAGCGCCCTGGATGTGCTGACAGCGGAAAACCTGCGGGGGGAAATTGATGACCTCTGGAATGCCGGTACGTTTCCTTCTAAAAGCATTTTGCTTGTGACCCACAACATTGAAGAAGCGGTTTTCTTAGCCGACCGGATCGTTGTTTTGGGCGCTAATCCGGGGCGCATTCGGGGAGAAGTTGTCATCGATCTGCCGCGATCGCACGATCGCAGCCATCCTCGCTTCAAAGCCCTGGTGGACTATATCTACACCGTCATGACAAACCTGGATCTGGAAGTAACCGGCGAAATTCCGGTCATGGTTCCCCAGCCTCCTCTTGCCGTAGCGGCTTCACCCTATGCCAAGCCCTTACCCCATGCCCGGGTGGGTGGCATCAGTGGGTTGTTGGAATTAATTGTGGAACACTCCGAAGGCCAAGTTGATATCTACCAGGTGGCTGAGCGGCTACAATTGTCCATGGATGATTTGCTGCCAATCCTGGATGCGGCCAATCTATTGGGGTTTGCTGAGGTTGAGCAGGGCGATGTGCGGTTGACCGAGATTGGTCGAGATTTTGCCACCACTACCATTCTTCGCAGTAAAGACCTGTTTCGGCAGCAAGTTCTTGATCGGGTGCCGATGGTGGTTAGCATGCTGCAAACCTTGAAGCAGAAAAAAAATGGTCGCATGCGGGCTGACTTCTTCCTGGACTTACTGGATGAGCATTTTCCCCACGAAGAGGCAGAACGACAGTTTGCTACCGCCATAGATTGGGGGCGGTATGCAGAATTATTTGAATATGACGCCAGCGAAGAACGGCTGTACTTGCCAGAGTCAGTAGAACCCGTCACAACCGCTGAACGATCCTGAATACAGAGAGATTCAGTGGGGCTACCACCGCAAGGCGTGACTCAAAAATCGGGGAGGGTGAGGGGTGAGACGCAAGCCCCTACGCTTTAGATACGGGGTTAGTCTCACAAAAATTGGTATTCTCTTACTATTTGTCCCACTTTAAGCGAACACCCGATGTGATTCATGCCGGTGTGTTTGCTTGCAAATTACTGAATGTGGAGATTCTCTATCCGGCTGCCGTTCGTCACTTTGTTCGATTATGTCAGATGGGCAAAGGGGGCTTTGCCCGAATGCCGACCGGACTCCCAGACATTGAGAAAACCTATCGTGCCTTGCAGGTGCTCACGACCTGTTGAGGTTATTATGGCTGCACAGATGCCTGCAGTGATGACTCAAGCGTTGATTCAGTTTATATGGCAGTATTGGTGTGGCTCCAGAACATTCGGATTAAACCTGAAAACGATCTGGTAGAAAATCAAATTTTCCCCTTCAGAACCATCAGGGTTTGAAGTATGCACAGTGTTTCCCGTCAAGCTCAAGGACTCAGCGATCGCGAAGCAGCCCGTCGTCGGGCAGCAGGACAGGGGAATGACCGATCGATTCAGACCGGCCGCACCTACTGGGATATCCTGCGGGATAACCTGTTCACCTTTATCAACGGTGTGTACTTTTTCTTAAGTTTGGTGTTGATTGGGTTGGGGCGCGCCAGTGATGTTGTAGTGCTGGCTTTTGTTGTCCTATTGAATGTCATCATTAATGTCATTCAGGAAATTCGGGCCAAACGGAAACTGGACACAATTGCCCTGATTACCCGTCCGAAAGCCACCGTGATTCGAGAGGGGCAGGAACGAGCTATCGACCCCAGTGAGATTGTCGTGGGTGACCTACTGATAGTACATCCAGGCGATCAGATTGTCGTGGATGGCTGCGTGGTGGGTGAAGGGGAAATCAAAGTGGATGAGTCGTTGCTGACCGGTGAATCCGACTTAATTGCCAAACAAGCTGGTGATCCGGTCTATTCCGGCAGCTTCTGTGTCAGTGGCACGACCTGCTACGAAGCCGAAAAAGTTGGCGCAGACAGTCTGGCTAGTAAAATGACAGCCGTAGCCCGCCGGTTTCGTAAGGTGCTGACGCCCTTGCAACATCAGATCAATCTGATGATCCGTTTGTTGCTGGGTGTCGCAATTATCCTGGGGTTAATCACAGGGTTGCGGATGCTGTTAGGCGTCACTACCATCACCACAGGGGTGCAAAACATTGCGGTCATTGTGGGCCTGGTGCCAATTGGCTTGTACTTCATGATCACCCTTACCTATGCCTTAGGGGCGGTGCGGATTGCCGAGAAAAGCGCCCTGGTGCAGCAGTCCAATGCGGTGGAGTCGATCAGCAATGTGGATGTCATGTGTCTGGATAAGACCGGCACTCTGACGGCCAACCGAATTTATTTGCAAACGGTTTATCCCGTCCAGGGCGATCGCGCCAGCACTGACCTGTCAGTTCGGGCCCAGGTGGAAAGCCAATTGGCGGATTATGCCGCCAGTGCCTCCACTAGCAACAAGACGAATGACGCCATCTTGACAGCCCTACCTGGCAACCAGCGGCCACTGAAGGCCGAAATTCCCTTTGGTTCAGCCCATAAATGGAGTGCGATCGCCTTTGAGGACGAACCGGGTGTCTATGTGCTGGGAGCCCCAGAGATTTTGGCAGCGGTCATCCCCCTGTCAGCAGATCTACAGACCTACATTCGGGAGGGAGCGGATCAGGGATTGCGTCTCCTCCTGTTTGCCTATAGCGCCACGGTACCAGATCTCCAAGATGGGATGGGTAGTCCAGTTTTGCCGACCACACTCAACCCTCTGGCAGTTCTGCGCTTTGGAGATGAACTGCGTCCGGAGGCCCAACAAACGCTGACAGAATTTCGTCGAGCCGGCATTCAAGTGAAAATCATTTCGGGTGACAATCCAGCAACCGTTGCAGCATTAGCGAAACAAGCTGGATTGAGTGACGACATCCTGGCCGTATCCGGCCAGGAACTGGCCCAAATGGATGATGCCCTCTTCACCCAAACCGCGGAGAAAAGCACAATTTTTGGCCGCATTACCCCAGAACAAAAGGCCCAACTCGTGAAGAGCTTGCAAGGCCGACAGCACTATGTCGCCATGATGGGAGATGGAGTGAATGATGTGCTGTCGCTGAAACAGGCCAATGTGGGTGTTGCCATGGAAAGCGGCAGTCAGGCTACCCGTGGAGTTGCTGACATTGTGCTACTCCAGGATTCTTTCGGGGCGCTGCCTAACATTTTTCTAGAAGGCCAACGAATTCGTAAGGGCATTGCGGATATTACCAAATTGTTTATGGTGCGCATCTTTTCCTTTGCACTGGCAATTATTGCGATTGGCATGATTACGCTGACGTTTCCCTTCGGCATAAAAGCCAGTACGATCGTCACCTTTCTCACCGTTGGCATTCCGCCCTTCTTTGTTACCTTATGGGCCAAACCAGACCCTCCCAGAAGCCAGCAGGGGAATCCGTTCCTGCACTTTGTCCTATCCGCCACCCTGACGCTATCGCTAGCCAGCATTCTGGTTTATCTCTTCTTTCTGTCAGAAAACATCACCCCGATTCTGGATTGGTTCAATGGCCGCATTCCCTTTGAGGAATTGGGTCGGCGCATCACCAGGGATGATCTGATCCAGGCCCAGAAGATTGCCGAAAAAGCCATGGTGACAACCCAAGTCTTGGCTGGACTGCTGCTGCTGCTCTTTCTGAAGCCGCCAACCGCCGCCTGGGTGGGGGGTGAGCCCCTGAGTCAAGACTGGCGATATACCATTCTCGCGGGGGCGGTGTGCTTGATTTATGGCTTGATTCTTGCTGTTCCGGGGCTGAGTCACTTTTTTGAACTCTATCCCCTCCAAGCAATGGATTATCTAATCATTGGACTGGTGGTTTTAATCTGGGCTCTGGTTTTGCGGTTTACCTGGAGAAATGCGTTGCTCGATCGCTTCCTGGGAACCAGGATTAGCCCTTTTTAAGCGGCGATCGCTGCCGAATCAATTGCAGCCAACGTTGGCACCGTTTAACCCCAGCTTTGCAATCTTTCGTTACTTGCGTTACCACCGGGTGGGAGGGTGACCGGCAAAATATAGAACAACCCGTTCAGTTGTTTGACTGGAACAAAAGCTGAAAGGTGAGGCTTTAAGGGGATAGCGCTCAATTCGCACAGGCCTGCCGCAAGGGGGTGGTTGCATCTGCTATTTTAAAGATCCAAATGAAAACTTCACGAAGCTTCGCATTGTTAGCAACCAGCCGTTATAGTACGCTTTAAGACCAAGTGACTGAAGGGAATGTCTCCAACCGTTCATCTTACCCATCGGCAGCAACAGGTTCTGTGGGCAACGGTCCGCCACTATATTGCTACGGCTGAACCGGTTGGTTCAGAAGCACTAGTCAGAGAATACAAGTTGAGTGTCAGCCCAGCGACGATTCGGTCGGCAATGGGGGTCCTGGAAAAGTCTGGACTGCTCTATCAGCCTCACATTTCGGCCGGTCGAGTTCCCTCCGATTCGGGCTACCGGGTGTATGTGGACCGTCTGATTACCCCCTGCAACGAACTGCACTCTCAGGTGGAGCACCTGTTGAGCGATCGCCTAGATTGGGATAGCTGGGGTCTGGAATCCCTGCTGCGGGGAGCGGCGCAAATCCTGGCCACCGTCAGCGGTTACATTACCCTGATTACCCTGCCCCAGGCCCGAACCGCCTGTCTGCGACATGTACAACTGGTGCCGGTGGATGCCAGACGGGTGATGCTGATTTTTGTCACCGACTCCTATGAAACGCAGTCCGTTCTAATGGATCTCCCCCAGGATCAGTCCAGAGAGCCCATTGATGCCGAACTGTTGGAACGGGAACTGCAGATTTTGTCCAATTTCTTAAGTAGCCAGCTCCGCGGTCGAGCGATTGCCGAGTTAACCCATCTGGACTGGAGCGAACTCGATCAAGAATTTCAGCGCTACTCGGAATTTTTGCGGCTGATTCTGGCGGAGTTGCATCGTCGCTCCCAAGCCGCAGCCCCAACCCAAATTGTTGTCAGTGGGCTGGCGGAAGTTCTGCGGCAGCCGGAGTTTTCCCAGCTACAACAGGTGCAGACCATTGTCCAGTTGCTGGAAGAAGAACAGGAACAGATTGTGCCGCTGATTTTTGAGCAGGTGGAAGGGGAAGCCGCCGGTAGCCGAGTTTCGATTCGAATTGGAGCAGAAAACCCGCTGGAACCCTTCCGCACCTGCACCTTAATTTCCGCCACCTATCGCCGAGGAACCATGCCAGTGGGCAGTGTGGGGGTG
The DNA here is from genome assembly GCA_964494755.1 of uncultured bacterium. Taxonomy (GTDB): domain Bacteria; phylum Cyanobacteriota; class Cyanobacteriia; order Leptolyngbyales; family Leptolyngbyaceae; genus CAZBTL01. The sequence goes on from CAZBTL010000049.1 coordinate 6,202, forward strand.
TTGGGCCCCACACGCATGGTCTACGAAAATGCGATCGCCTTGGTGGAAACGGCGGCTGACTACTTGTCGGAAGCAGTGAGTCGCAAATAAGCTGACTTGACGGCTTGCAAGGGGCTAGTTAATGCCCCCTTAAACCGGCGTCAAGTCGGGTAAAGCTCCCTGCATTTTGCCCAGCCAGGTGATCAGGTTCTCCAGTTGCTGATCGGGCTTCAGCAGGCCCAAACCCCGCACAGTAACTTTCCCTGGCGTAAAAATAAACCGGGAATGCAGGTGTTCTGGCAAATTGGCTTTCAGCAGGTTCCAGGCTGGCTCCTCCATTGGGGTTTCTAGCAAAATGTGCTGGGTGCCTTCTGGCTTAATCCGAGAGAAGCCCAGCTTTTTGGCAATCTGCTTCAGTTCCACAATCCGCAGCAGTTGTTGCGCCGCAGCGGGGATGGCGCCGTAGCGATCGCTCCAGTCGGCGGCAATCTCCGTCAATTCAGCCTTAGTCGTCGCAGAAGCCACCAGCCGGTAAGCACTCATCTTCTGATCCAGATCGGCAATGTAATCGGCCGGAATAAAGGCCGTCAGGTTGAGGTCGATCTGGGTATCCTCCACCTGAGGAATTGCCTGTCCTCGGATTTCCTGGATCGCTTCCTGCAACATCTCCACGTACAGGTCAAAGCCGATCGCATCCATCTGGCCCGACTGTTCCGCCCCCAGCAGGTTGCCCACACCGCGAATTTCCATATCCCGCATGGCCAGTTGATAGCCCGAACCCAGATGGGTAAATTCCTGAATCGCCCGCAGCCGTTTGCGAGCTGCTTCCGTTAGCTGGGTCTGCTTGGGATAGAACAACCAGGCATGGGCCTGAATGCCAGCCCGACCTACCCGTCCCCGCAATTGATACAGTTGGGACAGGCCAAAGCGATGGGCGTCTTCCACCAGAATCGTGTTAACTCGAGGGATATCCAGCCCGGATTCAATGATGGTGGTGCAAAGCAGCAGGTCCGCTTCCCCCTCACTGAAGGCCAGCATGGTACTTTCCAGTTCCCCTTCCGGCATCTGACCGTGGGCGATGGCAATGCGACAACCAGGCAGCATGTCGCGAATCCGGGCTGCAATTTCCTCAATTCCTTCGACACGGGGCACCACATAAAAGATCTGTCCGCCCCGGTCCAGTTCCTGTCGAATGGCCGATCGCACCACCTCCGGGTCATAGGGAGACAGGTGGGTCTTGATCGGACGGCGCGACGGCGGCGGTGTGGTGATCAGGCTCATTTCCCGCACGCCCGACAGAGCCATGTAAAGGGTGCGGGGAATTGGCGTAGCACTCAAGGTCAGCACATCCACCTGGGTTTTGAGCGATTTGATTTTTTCCTTCTGATTTACCCCAAATCGCTGTTCCTCGTCCACCACCAGCAGGCCCAGATCCCGGAAGGACACCTCCTTACTCAACAGTTGATGGGTGCCCACCACGATATCCAGTTCGCCGGTGGCCAACCGTTTCAGGATATCCTTGCGTTCCTGGGCTGAGCGAAAGCGGTTCAGCAGGCCTACCTGCACTGGATAGGGAGCAAAGCGTTCCTTCAGCGTGTGGTAATGCTGCTGGGTCAGGATGGTGGTGGGAGCCAGTAGGGCCACCTGTTTGCCCGCAGTAATAGCTTTGAAAACGGCCCGAATTGCCACCTCGGTCTTGCCAAACCCCACATCGCCACAGACCAGTCGGTCCATTGGGCGATCGCACTCCATATCCAGCTTCACATCCTGGGCCGCTTTGAGTTGGTCCGGCGTCGGCTGGTAGGGGAAAGAGTCTTCCATCTCCTGCTGCCAGGGCGTATCGGCGGGGAAACAGAATCCCTGCTGCTGGGCCCGTTGGGCATAGAGTTGCAACAGATCGATCGCCACCTTTTTGATCGACTTGCGTACCTTGGCCTTGGTCTTTTCCCAGGCTTTGCTAGACATCTTGTTCAGTTCCGGTGCGGCATCCCCCACCGCCCGAAAACGAGACAGCGCATTGAGTTGATCCGCTGCCACCCGCAGCAAGCCATCGGCATACTGGATCACCAGATATTCCCTGGTTTCCTGGTTAATGGTCAGACTTTCCAGCTTCAGGAAGCGGCCAATGCCGTGGCTGCGGTGCACCACGAAATCGCCCGGTTGCAGCTTATTGGGATCCACCTGCTTGGAGGCGGCCCGCCGTCGCTTGCGCACATAGCTGGGAGTGGCCAGGGTGTGCTGACCAAAAAACTCCCGATCGGTCACCAGTACCAACCGGAAGGTGGGCAAGATAAATCCTTCCAGTTCCGCCAGACCGGAGTATTTGATGGCAACTGGCGTCCGCTGGCCAATCAGTTTGTCGATCGCCAGGTAGTCGTGGGAATTGGGAATAAACTGGGCCGGACAGTCATGTTCCTGCAACAGGGCCACCGACCGGGAGGGTTGGGCCGACACCAGCCAGATGGCAAAGCCGCGATCGCGCTCATCCCGCAGGGTTTCCGCCAGCCGACCAAACTGATGGGGAATGGCTGGCACCGGCCGACTAGCCAGATTCATCGGGACTGGCACCGTTTCCGACACCACCGTTTCCGCCAGTTCCGACAGGTACAGCCGGTCAAAACACTCCACTTGGGTGAGGGAGTCGTTCAGGGAACGGTGCATTTTCGGCAGGGGAGATCGCCCAGCCAATTCCTCGGCGAACTCCCGCCAATGGTCCTCTACATGCTCCCACCAGCGATCGCTGTGGGCCTGACACTGCTCCAGCTCATCAATGGCGATCAGGGTGCTGTCCGGCAGATAGTCCAACAGGGAGGCCGGTTGCTCAAAGGCAAGGCCCAAAAAGCGACGAGAGCCCTCAGGAAACTGACCCTGTTGCAGTTGCTCCTGTTCCTCTGGGGACAGGTGGGCCTTCACCTGGGCCAGCGTGGCTGGGTTCAAAGCAGCCTGGATGATGGGACCGTAGTGCGTGGGGGTCAGCACAATTTGATCGATCCGGTCCAGCGATCGCTGAGTGGCCGGATCAAACTCCCGCATTTGATCCAGCTCATCGCCAAACAGTTCCAGCCGCACCGGCAACTCGCAGGCCACCGGAAATACATCGACGATGTCGCCCCGTTGGCTCCACTGGCCCTCCGTCTCCACCAGGGACACCCGTTCATAGCCCAGACGGGCCAGATCTTTGCCCAACCGACTCAAATTCAGATTAGCTCCCCGCTTCAAAGTCAGACAATAGGCGCGCAACTGCTCCACCGGCGGCAGGTGGGGTTGCAGAGCCCGCTCCGTGGCCACAATCGCCAGGGAAGGGGCGGGGTTGTTCTCGGCATCCGGCTCAGTGACCTGCAACTTCAGCAAATCGGCCAGCACCTGCAATTGCCCCCAGGTCATCTCTGACTCCGGATCAAAGGGTTCGTAGGGCGACGCTTCCGAGGTGGGATAGAAGTGGACGGTCTGCCAGCCCATCATCTCCAATTGGGCAGTCCAGCGGCCAGCTTCCTCTAGAGTGGCCGTCAGCACCAAGAGCGGTCGCGCTTGAGCCTGGGCTAACGTGGAAGACACCAGGCCCTTGGGTAAGCGGGCTAGCCCGGTGAGCCTAAGACTTTGAAATTGTTGGAGTTTGGCCAGCAGTTCAGCCGTCAGGGGCGATCGCCCCAAAGCTCGAGTAATGGAAGAAAGCGCCATAGATCGGGAAACCGTCCGGAACCGTTCTACAAGTTTTTCACTGGAATCGGCCACAGCTTGCATTCGACAACCTGACAGTCAGGTTGTTTGTTCCACTGGGCACACCTGGCGTGAAAATTGCAACATCTTTACATTTTAGAAGGTGAAGGCCAGCAGCAACGGGACACCTGATCTCGAAAGAGATCCTAAAATCCAGACAGCAAAACTGTTGCGGAATTTACAATTCAATTCATTGATTTATGACGAATCCTGCAGATGTATTGCGCCAGAACTCATCTGCTTGCTAGATTTTCCTCTGGCTACGATAACTCTTTGCCCAGGAATCTCCCTGTTGGGGGACTCCTAGCTAATGAGCGATCGCTCAGAACAGAATTAGCACCCCATCCCTTGGAATCCAACTTCCATCTTGCGCGAAGCCTGCCTGCCACAATCCCGCTGCTATTAGCCACAATCCCGCTGCTATTACCAGATTCTCCTGAGGATTGTTGGCCTTCAACACCCGTGTCATCCAATTATTTCTTTAAGGAGAAAAACATGATATCGGTCCATTGGCGCAAAATCCTGGCCCCAATCTTCCTCTGCCTCATTCTCTTTGTCACCGCCTGCGCACCCAATCCACCCAGCCGCTATGCCCAGGTGCAAAAGGAAACTACCCAGCGGGGAGCGGCTCCAGCAGTCGCCAAGACGGCGGAACAGGGCGCTAAATTCAATCAATTTTTCCCCACCAAAGTCCGAGGGTTTGAGATTATTCCAACCCAGGAGAAAAAAGGGTTTGCGGAGTACAAAGTGAATCAAGGTGACAAAACCGTTGCCATGCTGTCAATCAGTGACACCGCCAGCTTGCCAACCGCTGCCGCCAAGTACCAGCAGAGCAACAGTAAAATTGCTGGCTATCCCTCTGTAGAGCAGGGAACAACAGCGACTGGCATTTTGGTGAATGACCGCTATCAAGTCAAAGTTCTTTCCCGCGACCCATCCTTTACTCAAGCAGACCGGGCCGCCTGGATTCAGAAATTTGATTTGAGGGGACTGGCTAAACTGAAAGGAGCGGAAACAGCCAAATTGCAACCGGCGGCTGCCCAACCCGTTGCCAGAAAAGGCTACCCGGCTCGAGTCGCTGCGCCCCAGCCAGCCGCAGCCAACGTCCAACCTGAGGCGGCGGCTACAACCCAACCAGACACCAAACCGAAGTACAGCTTCTTTACCCGGAAACCCGCACCGGCAACCCAGCCGGCCACTTAAACTATCGGAGTAAACCTATCAGGAGTTTGGCATGACCTTGGTGCTGGCTCGTCGAGCGATCCGCGCAAGCGCGACCAACAGGTCAATCGCTCTGCTGCTTTGCAGTCTATTGCTGGTGACGGCCTGTGCGCCCCAGCCCCCTTCCCGCTATGCCGAGGTGCAAAAGGAAACCTCCCAGAAAGGAAATCAGGCGGTTTCTAAAGAGGCTCAGCGGGGTGGCAGCTTTAATCAGTTTTTTCCCAAATCTGGCAATGGCTATGCCGTTGTTCCGGCTCAGGAAAAAAAGGGCTTTGCGGAGTACAAAGTGAATAAAGGCGGCAAGAATCTGGCTGTGCTGTCGATTAGTGACACCGTCAGCCTGCCGACGGCAGCGGACAAATACAAGCAAAGTAGCTTCAAAATTGCCGGTTTTCCGGCAGTGGATCAGGGCCAGAACAGCACAGGAATTTTGGTGAATGGCCGCTATCAGGTCAAGGCTCAGTCACGGGATCCCGCTTTCACCCGCCAGGATCGTATTGCCTGGATCCAAAAGTTTGACCTGGATGGCCTGTCTCGATTGTAGTCATCTGTAATTTTTTTAAGGAGCTGGCTGTGAGCAAACCAATTTATGAACTGGTGGATGAGTTGCCAACCGGTGGACTCACCGTCATGGGGTTGAAATCTCTGGATTTCTTGATTCCGGGCCAATGGCAAAATCTGGTCGGATTTGACAACACCATTCGCACCGTGACGGGAGAAACGGACGAAGGCTTGATCCAACAGATTGGCGAACGGGCGGTAGCCCTGTTTAATGACAAGTCCCAGGGCTATCAGCGGGCCCTCTGGCTCTATGAAACCGTTGATTCTGCTTCTGGCCTATTGGGAACCGCCGCTTTGATGAACCGGATTGGGCAGGATACCTTTCTGGGGTTTCTCAAAAACATTACCCCCAAGCCGGAAAAAGCTCAAAGCATTGACCTGTCGGTCAAATTGGTAACTGAGTTGGTGGCTTTTTGCCAGATTAATGGCATTCCTGGCGATAGCATTGGCGATTTTCTAGCTGCCCTGAACGATTATGGGGGTGAATCATTGATGCGGATGGCAGCTCTGGTTTGTTTCGATGGCATTATTCCCCTGGGACCAGCATTTGCCGAGCAGGCTCTGAACACGATTTCGGGTATGTCACCCTCTGACCTGGAAAGTAACCCGACGTTTAATGGAGTGAAGGATTTGATTCCCGGTGGTGATTCAGCGGGTCAGTTGAGTTTCATTACCCAAAGTTTTGCCCAAACGCAGGGGTGGATGAATAATTTCGTCTCCTCCAAGAACATCACCCGGGAAGGACTAATGGGCAATCTGAGGAACTTTATCGAGTTTACTGATGACAAGGCCGATTATCTGGGTGCGTTGCTGGATATGAACGTTAAGTACTACCGGCATACCGGCATCCAGACCCTGGCCCGCCGCCTGATTGAACGGGCAGTCGCCGAAATCTAGACTGGTCACTTCCTTAATTCTGGGGGGCTTGAAGATATGAGTGCCCCCAGAATGAGGAACGCGCCCTCAGGATTAGCAAATAGCAGGCATCCAGCGATCGCGGCCCCATCACCGGCTCGTCAATACGGTTTAGCAGCATGTTCAGTATTGCCCTAGCGCTGTTGCGTCAGGGCGATGACAGTTTCTACTGTGAGATTTGGGATATCACCAAGGGTGGGCAGCAAGTCAGCACCAGAGTAGATCAGGGGAAGTTCTTGGCCTTGCCAAACCCAGATTTGTTGTCGCTGAATATCGATCAGCCAAGCAAGTTGGGTACCGTTTCCCAAGCAATGCAGAATTTTAGTTTGTAGGTCCAGGGTACTTTGATCCGGAGAGAGAATTTCGATCAGCCAATCCGGTGGACCTTGCAACGGCCCGTCTTCATCTGGGATGCGATCTCGCTGGACAACAGCAATGTCCGGTACAGGCGAAAAAGGTGGAACAATACAGCGAAGCTCCTGGATGGCTTCGAATATCGTTGTTTGCTGGTTGATCGCATTCACTAAATTACGCTGGAGACGGGAGTGAAACAGCGTTATCATAGGCTTTTGCTGGGCTCGACCGTTGATAAGTTCCCAGGCTGGAGACGCTTCAATATTGGGTTGTTGAAGAAAAGTCTCTAAGGCGCTGATGACTATTGGGGATTGCATCATAATCGGTGAGCACTGGGGAGGACGCAAAGCACTGATGAATCTATTGTAAAGTCAGGAGTCAGAGGAGCTAGAAACCAGTGAAGCGCTTTATTCTGCCTCCTCAATTCTGTTTCCTGTTGGCGTGATTATGTTCTCCCCAAAATCCTGGTCACTCATTTGCTGTATGTGCTGTATAAGCTGACCAAGCGAGCCAGCAGCACCGCCGGATACATAATGCCACTAATGTTTTCTAAGTTGGCACAGACTTGTCCACCGCCGGTCATCCCTCTGCTTCCTGCTCCAGCAGTTCCCTGGCTTGAAGCAGCGACTGCTGATGCTCTTCGCTCACGCTGGGATACTGTAAGTTCAGTGATTTTAGAGTGAAGTAAATAATTGACCCGACAGATAGGCGGGTAAACCACTTGCGATCGGCGGGAATGATATACCAGGGAGCCCAGGGAGTACTGGTGTGATTGAACACATCCTCATAGGCGTCCATATAGTCGTCCCAAAAAGCCCGTTCTTTAACGTCATTGGCCGAGAATTTCCAGTTCTTTTCCGGCCGATCAATGCGTTCCAGAAAGCGTTTCTTCTGTTCGTCCTTGGAAACATTCAGGAAAAACTTCAAGACGATAATGCCATTGTTGACCAGATACTGTTCAAAGTTATTAATCTCCTCAAACCGTTGTTTCCAAACCCCCTTGCCTTTTGCCTCCGGTGGCAGTTGTTGCCGCTCCATCAGTTCCTGATGCACCCGCACCACCAGCACTTCCTCATAGTAAGACCGATTAAAGATGCCAATCCGTCCTCGCTCTGGCAGTGCCTTGAAATAACGCCACAGATAATCGTGATCCAGTTCCTCCGCCGATGGCACCTTAAAGCTAAACACCTGGCAGCCCTGAGGGTTAAACCCCGACATGACATGGCGAATTGTGCCATCTTTGCCAGCCGCATCCATGGCCTGCAAGATAATCAACAGGGCATAGGTGTTCTGGGCATAGAGCTTGTCCTGCATTTCAGCTATTTGTTCAATGCCTAATTTGAGGCTTTCTGAGGCTTCTTCCTTACTCAAGGCATCCAGCTTAAAGCGGGGATCGTAGTCCTTCCTAAGGGCAATCTTTTTGTCCGGCGGAACGACAAACGGAGCCAGAAATTTCTCTTTATCAAATTGCTTAACCATGAGAGCATTCTACTTTGTGATTGAGGTTGATTCGGGATAGAGCCGTTCCGAATACCGACGTTCTGGCAGTTGCTGCGGCAAGGGGGCGTACCGGCTTTTCCTGTTGCAGGGGTAACGATCGCTTCCAGCCGGTCTGCAGCCGAAGGCGGGCGACAGTCGTATCGACCGTAAAGTTCGACCGTAAAGTTCGACCGTAAAGTTACCTTGCTGCATCCAGGTTACTGCCACCTCACCGGGTTCATCAAAGGGAATCATGATCTTGTGGGTATAGCGGTCTTCCTGGACGGTGCCAAGCCTGTCTCTCGCCCTCAGGCGATCGCCCATCCGCATGGTGGAAGTAATATCTCCGGTAGCAGGATTTCCCAGTCGTCAGTGTTCCAGCGAGAAAACACCGTGGCTGATACCCTAATAGTAAGGGATCTCTCCAAGTAGCTTGCAGCCGACTTGGCTGAGTGGCATTGTTGATCCCTAACGATTTCAATCAGTATGTGTCTTGATGCATGAACCCGTTCCAGCCCGACAGCCTGAATCCCGCTGGCCCGTTATCCTGACGATTCTCTTGGCACTGGGCCTGACAAGGGTTCTACCCGATCGCCTTCGTATTGCGCCGAGTTGGGTGCTCTACCTTCAGGTGACGGCGGTCCTGGCATCAATGGTTGCGGTGTGGCGGACGGGGGGCAAGCGGCGTTGGCTCAGGGTCGAGCGGTGGGTGGTGCTGATCTTTTGCCTCGTTATGGGAATAGCCACCCTGGGAGGACTAGTTGAGCTGATTAGAGAGATCCTAGCTGGTTCTAAGGCGATCGACGGTGTATATCTGCTGACTTCCAGTATTGGGTTGTGGGTCAGTAATGTACTTCTCTTCTCGCTGCTGTACTGGCAGATCGATCTGGATGGACCCGAAGCTCGCTTACACAATAGCACTCGTCATCCCGATTGGCTGTTTGCCCAAACAACTCTGCCCCAGGACCTAATGCCCGGCTGGCGACCGACCTTTGTGGACTACCTGTTTTTGGCGTTTACCACCGCGACAGCCTTTAGCCCCACTGATACCTTACCCCTGACGCCACGGGCCAAACTGCTGATGATGGCAGAAAGCGCCATTTCCCTGGTCAACCTCGCCACTGTGGCAGCCCGAGCCATTAACATTCTCGGCAGTTAGGAAAAGCCATTGGAGTCGCACGCTGCAAACGGCGTTTTTGGAGGTGTTGGGAATCAGTCCCATGGCCTATGTTAAAAGGCAGTGCTTGCATGGGGTACGACGTCAGCGACAAATTTGCAGCAAGCCATCCACCGAACCTTTGGTGAAGGCGATATAGGACGCTCTGGGTAGCGAGGCCAGACGGGGTAACAAGCGGGATGAGGGGTTGTCATATTTCCAATGGCCGCCTTCCTGCTCCAGACGGTGAATGGTGGTCATGCGCTTGCGATCGGAGTCAAAGGGGGCTTCCGCATGCCGGGGCAACAGTTCTTCCAGGTCTTCCTTGTCCGGACCTAGGCGATCGGCAGCTACCACCAGGGCAATCTCCGTTGGGTCGCCGATCGCCCTCGGCGCCTCAGAGTCCGGTTGGTTTTCCAGCAACTGCCGATCGGCGCCATTCGGAACCAGGGCATTGTTGCACAGGGCACTGCCCACCAGGGTGATGGCCATGGGGGCAGGCAGTAGGGTTCCCTCGCCCGGTTGGAAGATCGATCGCTGGCCATCCAGGCGAGAGGTGATTTCAGCAAAGCTTTCCCGCAGATCCACCCATTGCCCGGCCAGGGACAGGATGGTGACAGTCATCCGGTTTTCCGTCAGGGTACCAGTTTTGTCAGAGCAAATGGTGGTGACCGAACCCAAAGTCTCGAAAGTCTGGATTGATTGCCAACTGGCTTAAAACTTCAGTGGGTTCCAGGCAATACCAGGATTTCATCGGTTTGACGCTCCTACAGTCCAATCATCCGTTATAGCCGTTCCCCGTATAGGCGCTACAAATTGCTTGTAGTACGGACTTAAGTCCGCACTACCAACTCACAAAGCTGTGTCGCTGCCCCACAGAGAATGGATATTATTTGTCTTCTGCAACCAGTGCCATCTTCGGCGTTTTTGAACAGCAGCAGCAATGACGTTGCTGAAAAGCAGGATAAATTGAACCGAAGTTTCAAGCATCCAGCATCCTTTTCATCCCTAGAAGCAGCAAGACCGCATCAATTGTTGATTGTCTGCTTTTTTCCTACCCCTTTTTCGTATGCCTGTAAGGGTTTAGGGCTTTAAACCTCCTTCGCGTTCAGCCTACCCACAGGACGTGAGCATCAGCCGAACGGGACCTTTGAGGTTGCTCGTATGCTTGCAGGGCGATAAGTTGGGAAGCTAGCTGGGCGGATTATACTTCACTTCAGCAATGCCCAATCATCATCTATGACATTCCCAGTGAGCTTTCTAGGGCGTCTAACACAATATCGGTTACCACCTGGATGCGATAACGACAGGCATTAGTTTCCGTAGCAGCAAAGGTGCCGGTTTCCCAATATTTGTTGCTACCGGCCCCGCCGCCACACACCCCAAAATACTGACAGGTCTGGCGACAAAGATTCACCCCCACTGCCATATCGCGGTACATGTGCTGAAATTTGTCAGTATAGCAGACTGATTCCAGGGTATCTTGCCGCACATTGCCCAGAATAAATTGACCATAGCGATCGGTGTTCACCGACAGCAATTCCGGGTCAAAGGTGGCGAAATTTCCCTGGTGATCAAAGCTGACAATTACAAAGGGATGATTCATATCGGTGTGATCCAGGCGATCGCCCGTATAAATGGCGCTACAGATAGCCTCAAACTCGCGCAGCTTGAAAGCGCCATTCGCCTGAGCGGTCAACTGCCAAAACCGCTGCATAAAAGCACGATACCGCTCCAGCACACCACTCTGATCCAGAGAAGAGAGACGATTCACTCCTTCAGTTTCTTCCATATTGAAGCCCACATCGGTGATACCGTGGTCCATGAAAAAGTGAAAGATCTCATCTGGGTAGTCCAGAGAATCCTGGGTCAGAACCGCAATTACATTAATGGGAATTTGATTGCGCTGTAAGTGACTGATGCCCCGCATCGTTGCGGCGTGGGTTCCCAGACCTTTGCGGGTTTTGCGATGGCGATCGTGGAGGAAGGCTGGCCCATCCAGACTGACCCCCACCTGCACCGAATGTTCACAAAACAGATCGCACCAGGCTTGATTAATCAGGGTGCCATTGGTCTGCACCGAATGCCAGACCGTGTAGGGCTGGGACTTGTATTGCCGCTCGGCCGCCTGAATCCGTTCAAAGGCGGCTTCATAAAAGGAAATAGGAACCGCCAGCGGTTCCCCAGCATGCCAGCAGACCGAGATATCCTGGCGGAAAAACGGACTGGTAAAGAGGGTTTTGAAAATTGGATCAATCAGATCCAGCGAGAGTTGGTTTTTAGATTGGCGATCGGGCAGGTAGCAATAATCGCAGTCCAGATTGCAAAAGGAGGTGGGTTGGATAATGACCAGGTGAATCGGTCCAAATTTAGCCAAATCCGCCTCCTGTACTGGAGAGTCAGAGGCGCGATCGGCCCCCATGAGCGTTGTATTGGTATGGGCAAGGACCATATTTGATTCCCGATCAACGATAACGGTTCTAGAACGAGGGGCAGCAAACCCCTCTCACATTTTTTACCAATTGACAAAACCACCCCCATTCCCGAAACTCCCATTGCGCCAACCGCCGCCATTCACGAAGCCACCGCCGCCACCACCATTGACAAATCCACCCGGTCCCACGCGGTTGGCAAAACCGCCACCCCCGCCATTTCCCCAAGCTGCTCTGGCAATCAGCATGTTTTCAGGGATGGTTGATTCCTGGGAAAGCTGGGACTCCCGCTGCCGAATCGCCTCAGTCAGTCGGGCTAAACGACTTTCAATGGGTTGAGGGCTGTCGGTTGGGGCATCAACCGGAGTGGTGGCAGCCGTGCCAGCAACTGGGATCTGGAGCGCTGACAGGGCTAAGAAAAAGCCTACTAAACCCGTGCGTGTGCTGATATTCAAAGGTCTTCCTCCCTGCATACAACAAATAAAACGCGAATCGGTAACCGACAACCACTGCCCCATGGGGTCAGTGTCGTTGAGTAGCTCTGTTTTTACCGTCCCTGGGTCTGTGGACTATCAGTCAACGGAATCTGCTCATGACTCTGGATGATCATCTCGAAATAAGCTCGGATGAGCCCTGAGGGCAGTGGCACCAAGCCATCGGGTCCCAACCATTGATTCACCATGCCCACATATTTCTGGTCATTGATCAAATAGCCCTGCATTAACTTGGCGATCGCTCGGTTGACCGAATTCATCAGAATCGAGTTGTTCTGGGGAATCATGCAGCCGACGCCATAGCGGGCATAGGGCTGCACTGGCACCAGTGTGAAACCAGTTGCATCCGATTTTAAGATCGTCCCTGCCAGGACAATGCTGTCGCCTGCGAAGGCATCGATTTTGCCAGCGCGCAATTGGGCAATTGCCTCATCCACTTCCTTAAACGGCACCAGAACCGCTTTGGGTTGAACCTTTTTCATCGCCACCTGGCCCATGGAGTTAGGCAACACCCCTACCCGTTTACCGGATAGAGACTCTGCCGCACCCGTTAAGGTATTTTTCTTGACCAGCAAGCGGATACCGGACAAGCTGTAAGGCAGGGAGTAATCCACATAATCTTCCCGCTGCCAGGTAAATTGGCTGCTGCAGGCAATATCAACCTGCCCCTCTGAGACTTTTTGAATCAATTCATCGGCATCATTGATGAGTTTAAACTCAACCGTGACCGGACGGTTGAGCTTTCGCTGCAGTTCTTGACGAATCAGTTCAATGACATCCACCGAATACCCCACCACCTTCTCCTTATCGTTGACGTAGGAATAGGGAATGACGTCTACTCGTGTGCCAAAGGTCAGGACCCCCGTGCGAGCCACTCTGTCAATCACAGTTTCCGCGGTTGCCGCAGCAGGCAGGGCGATCGCTATACATAAACCTAGACAGGCGACAGACAATCGGTTCCACATGGTTACTCCTTGAACAATAAACGATCGGACTATGGGCCTCGGACAGAGTGGCAGACTGATGAATATATAGAACCCCTGACGGCAGCAAAGCTTAAAGTCGCAGACAACCGACCGATGCTTGAATCTGCTGTCAGCCCCCAGACAAGCAACCTATTTCCCCAGAAATAAGCAATTTTGTGAGGCAGACTCGCAAATAGGAATGATTCACTAGAGTTTTGCTTATTACAATCCTCTGGGCTTTAAAGGTTCATCCATGAAAAAGCATTTCATAACAGGGATGTCAAAGAGATTA
>CAZBTL010000050.1:0-19565 GCA_964494755.1 uncultured bacterium
CATACTCGATTTTAGGACGCAACCGCTAACCATTTTTTTGAATAATCTTTACTAATCACATGACAGCCTGCCCTTTATGTTCAGATATTTTGCTGCGCCATATTCGTTCGGGTCAAACCTATTGGTTTTGTCGCAGTTGTCGTCTAGAGTTGACAGAGAAAGAATTCTCGAATCTTGAGCATTACGTCAGTAGTTTACAAAGAACATCTGCCGATTCGTCTGCTGCACCGCAGCCAGTTTCCTTGAAAACTTGAGGATTGGGTCACATGGAAACTCTCCAAGTTGAGTCAGGCTTGGGACGAGGGTGGATCAGCCACTACAAAATCAGGTTGACATCACTGTCCATCACCAGGTTGGGTTAATGCCGGACGTACTCCAGACAATCACAGCTTATCTTTTAGGGCAGATGGCTCACAGGCGTGACGGTGGCAGTAATACCGCATGCCAACCAGGGCGCCAACTAGAACCACGACTTTAACCACCCAGGAGGCCAGAATCAAACTGACGAGTAAGCACGCCCCAGCAGCGATCGCAAAAAAGGCTGCCCAGGCGTCTTCAGTATTGAGACTGAAAAAGATACACACCAGGGAACCGAATAGCGCTAGCAAAAATACCTCGGACATATCGTTGCCCTCTTAATGAAAACCTATAACTATAGTGTGATATAGTTTAAAAATAAGCAACCTAGGCTATCAGGAGTCAGTCCTTGGCAAAAAAGTTGAACCTGGCTCCTGGTTTTTATTCAGAGGGTTGGGTGAGGAACTGGCGATTGAGGCAAGGTCCATCAAGCTGAGCAGTTGATCGGGGCTGTCCAGATTGCCAACAATCCGACGAACGGGATGGGGCCATACTTTCAACAGGGTTGGTGTGGCGGAAATATGGTCTGCTTCTGCTAGTTCAGGATGGCGCAGCACATCAATGACTTTAAGGGTATAAGGTTGGTTGAGGGATTGGAGCAGGAGTTGATGCAAACTCTGCAGAACCCGTTCAGTGGCCAGGGTTTTTCCTGAAACAAATAAACGCAGAACTAGACCGGAAGTCGCCAACTGCTTTTCAGATTGGCTGACCAGGCGGGACTGCTGGGTCAGGGGTTGCTCTGGCAGACTTTTGTATTGCATCACCAGATCGTGACTTTCCCATAGTTGGGGAAACTCACGGCGATAGGTTGCCAGGATGATGGGATCGCAGAGTGTGGGTTGTGAGCTGGCTGGCTGCCAAATTAGATTTGGCGTGCCAAAGATGGCATTGAGTAGCGGTTGAAATCGGAGAACAGCGGGGGCCGCTTCTGCGATCGTATGAATCTGCTGATTTTTTGAATCAACCCAGCGGTCAATCGTTGCGGCATAGCAGGGAACTAGGAAATGAGGCGGTTCCATCAAGTGAAACCGTTGCTGTAAAGCCGCACACAAATGTGAATGCCATCTTTGTTGCTTGTTGGAGTCGATGCAGTAGACAACGTCTCCCCCCGGAGTGAAGAGAGCAATTCCCTTAAAAGCGGGAGGAACAGTTGGAGTCGTTGCATCCAATGCTTTCTCCTGAATTAGGTCTAGACTCGGCCTCGCAAAGCCTGGGCCATTTCATTGGGTTTGGGTGACATCTCCAGGGCAACCTCTTCTGTGATGCGACCCGCTTCATACAACTTATAGAGAGACTGGTTCATCGTACACATGCCGTCAAAGGTACATTTGGGCATGAGTTGCTCAACCTCGTCCAGTTCATTGCGCCGAATGTAATCCTTCACCGCATCGGTATTAATCAAAATATCGTGAAAAGCTGCTCGTTTGCCATCTGTTGTACGACACAGCCCCTGGGAAATCACTGAAACCAGCGATTCGGCAATGGAGAACCGCATGGGTTCCTGCTGCTCCGGTTCATACAGTTGCAGGATCCGTTCAATGGTTTTAATCGCACTGTTGGTGTGCAAGGTACCCAGAACTAGGTGGCCGGTTTGAGCCGCTTTGAGGGCCGTATTAACCGTTTCCTTATCTCGCATCTCACCGATTAAGATGACGTCCGGATCTTCCCGCAATGCCGCCTTCAAAGCATTATCAAACTTGCGGGTATGCATGCCGACTTCCCGGTGTTTGATTAACGCCTTTTGGCTCTTATGAACAAACTCAATTGGATCTTCAATCGTAATAATGTTCTTTGGCATTTCCTTGTTCATGTAGTCGATCATGGCTGCCAAAGTTGTTGATTTGCCGGAGCCAGTTGGGCCTGTTACCAGGATCAGACCTTTTTGGTAGTGGCAAATATCTTTGAAAACAGGTGGTAAATTTAGTTGCTCAATAGTCAAAATCTTAATTGGGATCAACCGCAACACCATTGAGGGGCCCAGGAGCGAATCAAAGATGTTGATCCGAACTCGGGCAAAGTCGTATTGGGTTGCACCATCAAAGTCTAAAGTGTCTTCAAATCGGCTAATTTCTTCATCGCTCAGGACTTCATACAACCAACTGTAGAAGGTTTCCCGGTCGGTAACAGGCCAGTTGGTGAGTTCGATTTCTCCTCGGTTGCGATAGCGGGGAACTTCTCCGACTCCCACGTGCACATCGGAATATCCTTGCTCAAAGGCATGACGGACCAGTTCTGCTAGAGTTGGGGCGTTCCCTCTAGGCGTTTTAGCCGTTGCGAAGGTGGAAGGTCGTGCTCCCGGACGGTGATGCGAAGTAGTAGGTGGCGCTGGACTGGGGGGATGGGGAGGAACCGCAGGACGTCCAGATGGTGGCGCTGGAACTGGTTGTGCTGCAATGGTTGGGGTTGCAGTACTGGCTGGTGGTGCGGCAATAACTGTGGGGGTGCCAGCCATGGGTGCGGTCATCTGTTGGGTAGTTGCTGTGGTTGCTGAATTTGCCACAGTCCGACTAGGTGGGGGTGGAACAGGGGGCACCCGGGGTGGAGGAGGAGGGGGGCTGGGGGGACGCTGGGATTCTGACATAAGATAACTTCTCTAGATAGCTGCAAGAGACACAAAAGTTGGAGCTTGACCTCAACGAGCTTGGCTGGGATAGGTCTTAGACAAGCATGGCTAGATAACAGTTGACCAAGATAAAGATGTTTCAGTTGGGATGAGACAGGCTGGCTTGAAACTGTAAGAGTTTGCTATGCAACTGCCTGACTGCTAGCTGAAAGTAGATGTCTCTTTGGAGATAGTTTGCCCTAATGATTGGCGGATCTACCAATTTCCTGGAGAATTTGGTTTTGGCGGCAATGGGCGCTAATGCCTGAAGGGCTAGTTGTTAACCTGTGCTTGGGGAACAGGTGAGGATTGGGTCGTAATTTTTTTGAGTAATATTTCCTCGGCTTTGGCATACTGTGGGTCGGTCAGGGTGCCAATTTTATCGCGATTCTGGCTGAGTTCTTTGCGTTGAGCATCGGTCAATTGGACCACGATGTCTGGGTCAATTCCATGTTTGTTGATATCGCGGCCGCTGGGTGTCAGATATTTGGCGATCGTGACTGCCAGACCGGAACCGTCTCCCAGGCCCCGTACTGATTGAACCAGTCCTTTGCCGAACGTCTTGGTTCCGACTAAAACGGCTCGTTTGTTGTCTTGTAAGGCTCCAGACAGAATTTCGCTGGCGCTGGCAGAGCCGCCGTCAACCAAAACCACTAATGGTTTGTCAGTTAAAGCACGATTGTTCGCCCGTTCGCGATCTTGCTCACCTTGACGATTAACGGTGGAAACAATTGCGCCCTCCTTCAGCCACATACGGGCAATATCAATGCTGGTATAGAGCAATCCTCCCGGATTGGACCGTAGATCCAAAATGTATCCGGCGGTATTTTGTTTCTCCAACTTGGTAATAGCATCGCGAATTTCAGCCGGTGCATTGGCGCTGAACTGGACGAGTCGGATATATCCAATATTGCCATTGGGGGTTTGGCGCGAACTATAGCGAACGGGATGAATTTCAATTCGCGCCCGCTTGATGCGGTATTCAAGCTGCTGGTTGTTACGCTGAATGGTGAGGGTGACGAACGTTCCTGGCTGACCCCGAATTAATTTGACGGCAGCATTAACATCCATTCCTTCCGTTGTCTTGCCGTCAATTTTCAGAATGATATCTTTGGCCAGGATGCCGGCTGTTGCAGCGGGGGAGTCTTCAATAGGGGCAATGACGGTCAGCTTCTTGGTTTTCTCATCCGCTGCTAGTTGGATCCCTACCCCTGTCAGCTCCCCAGAAGTATCAATTTGTAAATTCTTAAATTCCTCCGGATCCATAAAGCGGGTATAGGGATCACCCAGCTTTTTCAACATTTCCCGGATAGCTTTGTATGCCTCGTCCTTGTTTGTATAAGGACGCTTCAAATATTCATTCCTGACCTTTTTCCAATCCACCTGATTAAAGGTGGCATCTACATAGGTGCGGTCGATGATTTGCCAGACTTCATCTACCAACTCTTTGGGACTATCACTGAAGAATGCCTGTCCTTTGGACAACTGAATGCCCGCCCCTGTTACGGTGACTGCGGTTACTGCTACGGCTGTCGCTCCCAAAACAAGCCCACGCTTCGTGATTGCCATAGGTCGGAACAAGAAAAGAACTGTAGAGATAATGCTCAATCTAACACAGGCGACTGGCTGTCATCAGGAGTAAGAGACAGTTTTTCTCGCTGTTCCGACCATGATTCCGCTGGGATAGACTTGCGGCTATGGATCGACCCAACAGCCATCCGATTTGATCAGGTTAATTAGCTCCTCCACGCCTTGGTCTTCAGGCACCCGCTTGATTTCCTCACGCCCGCGATATAGCGCAATGAAGCCTGCTTGCTTGCCGACATAACCATAGTCGGCATCAGCCATCTCACCTGGGCCATTGACAATGCAACCCATGACCGCAATGTTTAGGCCGGTCAGGTGGTTAGTGGCTTCTCGGACTTTATGTAGCACTTCTTCCAGGTTGAAGAGGGTGCGACCGCAGGAAGGACATGCAACATATTCGACCATGGTGCGCCGCAGGCCGAGGGCTTGCAGGATGCCATAGCAAACTGGAATTTCTTTTTCGGGTGCTTCTGTGAGAGAGACTCGAATAGTGTCACCAATGCCCTCAGCCAGAAGTGTGCCAATTCCGGCGGTGGATTTGATGCGGCCATATTCCCCATCGCCTGCTTCTGTGACACCCAGATGCAGGGGATAATCCATCCCCAGTTGATCCATGCGCTGCACCATTAATCGATTGGCGGCAAGCATGACTGGCACACGGGATGCCTTCAGAGAAATTTCTAAATTGTAGAAGTCCAGGGACTCGCAGAGGCGAATAAACTCTAGAGCCGACTCCACCATTCCTTCGGGGGTGTCTCCGTAGGTGAAGAGCATACGTTCCGCCAGGGAGCCATGATTCACGCCGATCCGCATGGATTTGTTTTGTTCCCTTAGGGAAAAGACCAATGGCGCTAACGTTTCACGGATCCGTTCGCCAATTTCATCAAATTCGGATTGGGTATATTCCGTCCGAGTGGCTTTGGGTTTTTCAAAAACGTAGAGGCCGGGATTGATTCGCACGTTATCAACGTATTTTGCCGCTTCTAGGGCAATTTTCATGCCATTGTGGTGGACGTCGGCGACTAGGGGCACGGGCTGATAGGTGGCGATTAATTTCTGCCGAATTCCCTGCAGGGCGGCGGCATGGGCCAGGCTGGGAACGGTGACCCGGACGATTTCGCAGCCAATTTCGTGCAGGCGACGGATGGCTGCGACTGAACCGTCGATGTCCAGGGTGTCTTCGTTGATCATGGACTGGACTGCGACCGGGTAGCCGCCGCCGATTGTAATGCTTCCCACGGGTACGGGGCGGGTTTTCCGACGCACGATCGCTGGATCGGTGGAAGGACGGGCTGAAGTTTCAGAAACGGCTGGATTGGAGAGAGTTTGCATATGCTGTGGGTGGATGGCGACAGCAATCAATTGTTAAGTAAATTGATCTTCTGTCTTTCAGATTGCCACAGAAGGGGTAGTTTTTGCGGTGCAGATACAAACTCGGCCCAAACAAAACAGGGGAATTTTCATGATCGGGCGGCTTCCCGAGGCTTAGCTTTACTGAGCTTGAGTTGGCGTCCTAGCCATTCGGCACCGTCCAATTCTGCGATCGCGGCTTCTTCCTGAGCTTCGTCAGTCAACTCGACAAAGGCAAAGCCACGCTTGCGTCCGGTGTCGCGATCGATGGGTAAGGAAACGCGTTTTACGGTTCCGTATTCCGTGAAGACTTCCGTCAGGTCTGCTTCTGTAGCCTGAAAGGAGAGGTTACCTACATAGATAGTCATAACCAGTCAATGATTCAACAGCTCTACTGCTAGGAATAGGGCTATCACACCTGACTGGTTAATTCTGAAAGATCGGATACTTGTGGAGACTTGTGAGTTCGTTCTAAAGCAGTCGGTGTTGACCAGTAAAGCCGAGCTTGCAGATAACTCCAACTCAGTCGATCTGGATAGATTGGGGACCACTGGCTTTGCCATTCTGAACTGGAGTTGTGGTGATGTCATCAGTGATACCAGATTGACGATTGAGCCAGCTTCTGACTGGATCGTCAGACAAATTTAACCGTAGCAGACCGGAGACAAAGCCTCCCATGAAAGCCAGGGGTTGGCGGGTTAACTCTTGAAAAATGGGGGAAAGTTCATCCAGAAACATGCTGAAAATCCTCACAAGAATTCTGTTGCGCATTGTAACGCGAAGGTTAGGTCGGTGTGTGGGAAAGCGGCGATCGCCGATCCTATCACTCCCCATAGCTGAATCCATTGTGCTGTTGTGATTCAAGCAACCATACAAGCTGTGCCAGAAAATGCAGCTTATTTCACCCGTAACATTCATCTCAATGCAGGATTACCTCATCAACCAAAGAGGAACAGTAATCAAAGAGGGACAGTAACCAAAGAGGGGCAATACCGCACAAGATATTGTCCCTCTTTAGTGAATGGTGACGACTGGTTCGGCGGATCGGTTGCTTAACCTTGTTTGTCAGGTAGCATGCATTTGTCGCTGTCGCAGCCAGCGGGACCTTCAGCCAGACTAAAGCCAGAGTCATAGCGACTCAGGGCGCCGTAAAAGTCCTGGGTCCGTTGACGGTCTTTGACGGCCTGCTCCAGGCGATCGAAGGTAGCCTTGTCGATCTTTTCGAACGGTAGCCGGGGAAAGGGGGCATCGAACCGGGCCAGCAGCGCGGCACTGATGTAGCCCTCATCGTTGGCGATCGCCTGGGCAATGCGTTGGGCCAGCGGTTCAACTTCATCTTCCCGCAACTCCAGGGTGGCACTGGTGTTATGGGTGGTGTAGTATTTCTGCACCTGCATATAAAAGTCGAATTGGGCCAGGGCAGAGAATTTTTCGATCGCAATCTGGTCGGCTCCTGGCAGGTTAGCCCAGGGAACCTCTACCGGAATTTCCACCAGCCATTCCGTGCAGGATGGATCGAAGGGATCATTCAAGAGATTGCCCTGCTCATCCTTATCGGACTGGGAGGGAACAATGCTGTAGCCATATTCCAGACAGGCCATCGCCACCGGATCATTTTTACGGAAGGTAATCCGACGGATGAAGCGTTGCGCCTTGGGGGGATGCCAACCGGGACTGGCCCCCGTCAGCAGGGACTTGGTGCCAGCTGGTTGAACGGTGGTGCAGCGATTGGGGCGCTTGATGCCATGGCGATCGCAGTAGTCCCAGACGACGCGATGCACAATTTCTTTCCAGTAGCTCAAATATTCCTGTTCTCGTTGTCGGAAGGCCAGCCCATCTTCCGTGTCGGGGCGACCGGCCTCCCACCAGCGCAGCCAATCCACCCCAAAGGCGTTGACGAAAAAGTCAAACAGACCAGTGAAGGAAACCCCCACTATTGGATCCAACTCTCGGGATCGTTGATAGCGGGGTTCGGCAAACCGATGGTTGAGCAGGGCCGCAACCGATAACGCCGCCGCTGTGAAGGCTTCTTCCTGATCCTTCATATTGCGAGGATCCAGCTGATTCAGGTGTACCTCTGCCAGGTTGCAATGGAAGTCTGCCCCAATGATTTCACCACAGGGATTTAACCCATAGCGCCCCAGACGATGATCGAGTTCATCCGCAGGGAGGGTGGGAAATTGCTTCTGTAGCCAGTCCCGGCCCTGACCCTGGTTATAAGCCTGCAGGAATTCCCCTTTCAAGGCTGGGGTGGTGAGCAGATCACAGTTGGCCCGGGCGATCGCTTCGGGGGCATATTGAATGGCCCCTTCCCCGGAGTAAAACTGCTTGCGAACTGCTTCGACGCATTCCTGTTCCGTTGGTTTGTGATGGAACACGCGAGTATGATTAGCCATCCGCAGGACATCCCGCTCTGGATCAATGCGCCAATTGCCATCGCTGTCCTGCTGCCAGAGATTATCCTTGGCAACTGCAAACGCCAGATCGTCGCTACTACCCTGACGCATCCCCGCTGACCGGCGAATATTACCGGCTACCACAGTGGCAGCGGCTTCGTCAATCAGCAGACAACACTCCACCGGAGTTAACGGCCGTCCGATAGCCTTGTTGAGAATGGTGGCGCAGCGCTCATATAAACCTGGCAACCGGATCGGATTGGCAACTCCGCCAAACCCTTTCAGGATTTCTCCCTCTGGTCTGACATCGCGCACATCGACAGAAACCAAAACCTCACCTTGGAAGCGAGGGTCGGTGGATAGTTCCAGAATCGCTTGGTAGGACGCGACCCAACCCTGACGACTGTCGCCAACAAAGATAGTGACCTGATTGCCAGTCACTTCAACCTGGGTGTTTTCCCGCCGCTGACCAGCGGGAGTCTCTCCCAGGGAACCTGTTAAGGTGACCTGTAGACGGTTGCGGATGGCTGGCAATTGGCCAACATATTTGGACTCCAGAATTGCTCCGGTGCCGCAGCCCATCATTGCCAGATCCATCATCAGCCCAAAAGCTCGCCAGTCAATGACATTGGTGCTGGTGCAGTTATAAGCGCCGGAAAAGTTTTCTGGTTTTTCAATCCAGGGGGTGCCGCCAACCCATAACCAGCGGCCGGACGGCAGGCTTTTCAGTTGTTGTTGCATCCGTTCAATCAGGTTTGCCTCGTTTGACGAGAGGCGACCTAACTGGACCAGTCCTTGAGTGGTGCGGCGGATGACATCACTCCAGGGTTCGCGACTACCATTCAGCCGACGGCTGTAGGTCCGGTAGAAGACCGGGTTGGCAGCCGGAGCGGTTTTTGGAAAGGAATCGGAACCCAAATCAAAACTCGCCGAATCAGACGGAGGGGAAGTCAGGCGAACATGCTGGCGTACCTGTTCAAGCTCTCGAACCATAGGTTGGGTCTCGCTTTTTGCTGCTGTACCTAGATGTGGATAGTAAGACTTGAAGTCTACACTATCTATAGGGTGAAAAACTCTGTAGAGTTGTAACACATCCTGCTGGAAAGATCGCAGTTCTGATGGTCCTCCATTGCCTAGTTGGCTTCAAAGCAGCAACTGGCTTGCCATAAAATTGAGTCATTTAACTGGAACTGACGGTAAAATCAGAAGCCTAAGCTTGAGCATGGCGGTTTTTCCGAACATCGGTGGTTCTAGAAACCACGCACTACTATAGGATTAGCCAGGATACGAGGTCGGAATCATCAATTGGGAGATTCCTGTGTGGTTAAACAGCGCTTTCCAAAACGTGATCAGAGTAAAACGAGTCAGACGAACCCTGCATCGCCAGCCTCTCCACAAGCACAGTTACAGGCGCAAGTGCACACTCTGCTGAAGCAGCACAAGTATCGGCAGGCATTAGATGCTATTCATAAAGCGCAGCGCTCTCAGCCAGATCTGACCACTACGCCTTCGGAGGCCGAAATTTGGTTGCTGCGGGGCAAGCATGAATGTCAACTGACTGATTTCCGGCAAGCAACTGCTTCACTCCGGCACGCGATACAGTTGGGCTTGCGGGGCGAGTCCGACTATTGGTTGGCTAAATGTTTGTTGGGGATCAACCGGCTGGATGAGGCGATCTCCCACTTTCGTTCTAGCTTTGAAGATGGCAGTTTACCCAAGGACTACAACCTTTACTATGCCAAGCTGTTGTTGTTGAAGGGAGAAACCGAAACCGTTCAACAGTTGCTGAGTAGCAAACAGGCCAAACGGTTTCCAGCGGTTCATCAGCACTGGCTCCGAGGGGTTCTGGCATTGCAGGTGCAACAACCGGAAGGGGCGTTGGAGTCCTTCCAGAAAATGAAACGGCTGCTAACCCCAGGAGATCGCCCCGATGTCTGGATCATCTATACGGAACAACTGTTGGGTAACTGGGAGGCTGCAGCTCTTAAACTGGGGCTGACATCCAGTGTCTCCGAAGGCTGGCGATTTGGCTTTAGCCCGGTCTATAATCGAGAACCGATTTTACAGCGATTGGCGCTGTTCCAACAGGCCAAGACGGGCAAACCATCCATTGAAAATCTGAAACTGCGATCGGACAGCCAGCAGTTCCAGGAGACCTGGAATGTTCTGGTGATTCTCCAACTGGTGGCAGAGAACAATGTCCACAATGCCGTCCATGCATTGCTGAAGTTGGATCGTCGCTCCACCCGCTTTCCAGAACTGGCTACCCTGCGGCCAGCCCTATTGACCCTGGCCGGGCAGCAGGCTTTTAACGAGGGAGAATTGGAATGTAGCGAACAGTTTTGGCAGCTTTTCCTTAAAGAACAACCCTTCCATCCTCAGCTAGCCGTTAACCTGATTAAGGTTCTGGATATCAATGAGTCATACCAGGAGTTACAACGGCTGATCACTCGCCTAATCAAGTGGTTGGAGCAAGATTTTAAGCAGCATCCCCAGGATTGGCCCGAACACCGGCGTAAAGAGACCCTGGCCTATGCCCACTGTCGTCTGGCTGATACCTGGGTGGCTATGGGACGGAGGCGAACGGGCATCGGTGAATTGAAAGCCGCCGAGCGAATTTATCCCCAATCCCCGGAAGTGAAAGGGCGATATGGCCTGCTTGCAGTGCTGGAAAAGCAAGATCAGGAAGCTATCCGGTTACTGACTCAGGCGTTGGAAGAAGGCTGTCGGTCCAAGGAAG
This sequence comes from uncultured bacterium, assembly GCA_964494755.1. GTDB lineage: Bacteria > Cyanobacteriota > Cyanobacteriia > Leptolyngbyales > Leptolyngbyaceae > CAZBTL01. The sequence goes on from CAZBTL010000050.1 coordinate 11,033, forward strand.
TGTATTCCGTTTTGATTGATACCTGGAAAAAATTGGGCAACTCGGAAGCGGCTCTGGAAGCCCGACGCCGCTTCGGCAAAAAATTTGGCGATGCCAATCCCGAAGCCGATGTAGAGGTGTTGCCCTGGGTCAATGCCCTTTCAACCAAAAACTATTCCTTCTTTAGCGGCATGATCCAGAAAGGCGGCGAAACCGATCCAGCCTTGCGAGCCTGCCGCCTGTTTGTGGATGCGGTCCAGGGTGAGCCTACAGCTAGTGGCAAGGTTTCTCTGGATCAACGCCAACTGGTGCAACGCTGGGATCAATTGCTGAACGGGCTGTCTGCCAAGGAGCAGATACCTACCTTACAGGCGATCGCCCTTTCCCTGCTGCTGTTTGCGAAACGGGAAAAGGGGATTGCCGCCCTGATCAATCAATACTTGCTCAAACTCTTTGAGTTGGGGGCTCAACAGCCCACCGCCCGAGAAGCCCATCTGGTCATCCTGGCCTTGAAAGAGCGGGACGCTAAAAAACTGCAGGTTCCGCTTCAATCCTACCTGGCTACGATGCCGCAGCCAGGGAATGCCTTGGCTGAGATTCAGCTCCAGCTTCGCCGCTACGCCCAAATCATTCAACAGAACCAAATGTTAAGCTCCTATATCGAAGACGCCCTTAAACGGGAACCCCAAAATCCACTGCTTTTGCTGGCCAAAGCCACAACTTTTCCGGCCCACTCGGCCCAGTATGAGCAGTTTCAACAGCAGGGTTTTGAGATTGCCCGTCGGTTGCAGGATGCCAAAGCATTAAAGGCGTTCCGGGCGGAGCAGGAATTTTTGGAAACTGAAGAGGTGCGAGAGTTTCTTCCTGATCCGGCCAACCTGGAGAATTTCAGCATGGGCGACATGGATCGTCTCCTGGAAGGCTTCATCCGGAGGATGTTTGGCAAGAACATTCCGCCAGCCGAGTTAAAGCGCATGTTGCCTGAACTGAAGCAAATGATGCTAGATGAAATCATGGACTTCGGAGAGGAAGAGGAAGAAGAGGAGTTTGGTTTCGGCTTCCCCTTCGGTGGTTTGCCCTTTGATGCTCCCCCCCGGAGTCGTCGTCGCCGACGCTAAAACTCCCTGCAACCTAGATCCCATCGCCAACTGTTCCCCCTATGACTTCCTCCTACGATCTGCTAGGTGTTTCGCCTCAGGCAACCGCCGCTGAAATTAAAGCGGCGTATCATGCCAAACTAAAAGAGTTTCCTGCCCATACCCACCCACAGGAGTTCAAGGAAATTCGGGCAGCCTATGATGCCATCCGCAAAGCAATGACTGCTGAAGCAGACGATTTCTTTTTTCTGGTCCGGCCGCTGGAAGCAACTCTTGATCCAGAGGTGCTGGCACAACTGCGACAACGGGTGATCAACCAGTTGCAGGTAAGTGTGACAGATTTGATCCGAGAAACCTTTTGAGGAAGGTGTAACCTGTTATCCAGCACGACTATGGTCGATCGGCAAGCGCTATTTGAACAATTCCTGAATTTTCTCGACTCAGAGTCGGCAGTGCCAGAGTATTTGGGCCAGGAACCGGAATCACCAAGTCCGTTTGACCCCTATCAGATGGTGGCGGAGTGGATTGCTCTGCGGCATGAAGTCAAGCAGCAAGGTAAACTGCTACAAGCCAGCCAAGCCACCCTCCAGCAGGTATTAAATCAAGTCCAAACAGAAAAGGCCGATCTACAACAACAACTGCAAGCTGGTCAAAGACAGTCCTCGGTCGTGGTTGACCAGAAAGCGCTATGGCGAGATTTGCTGAGTGTCATGGATGCTCTGGACCAGGCTTGTGCTCATTGGCAAGAGCAGATTGAGAGCCTGTCCCAGACTCGGCAAGCATTGCCGAAACAGCCAACCTCTTGCTGGCAGCGCTGGGTCAACCGATGGCAACGGTGGGTTCGGTCGGTGTTTTCATTCGGATCGCCCCAGGGGGCGGTGACCAATTCAACTTCCTTGACTGAAATTTTAGTCAGTCACCATGAGGGGGTGGATCTGATCCGGCGATCGCTGCTGGATGTGTTACGGCAACGACAAGTGATTCCGATTGAGGCAGAGGGGCATCCGTTTGATCCACAAACCATGTATGCCGTTGGACGGCGGGAGATGCCTGCCTTGCGAGAAAATATTGTCGTGCAAGAAGTGGTTCGAGGCTATTTGTGGAAGGGTCAGGTTCTGCGGGAAGCACAGGTGATTGTTGCTACCCATACGGGATAATGCTGTACGCATGCATGAAAAGGAGCACCAATGGGGAGAACAGTTGGCATCGATTTGGGAACCACGAATTCCGAAGTGGCAATTGTTGAAAATGGTCAGGCCCGCGTCCTGCCAGGTGAAGATGGGGACTTGCTGTTGCCCTCCTGTGTCGGCTTCAGTGACACGGGTAAACTGCTGGTGGGGCGGGAAGCACTGCGTCAATATGCTGCTGCGCCAGAACGCACGGTTCGATCCATTAAGCGTTGGATGGGCACTGATCACACGACAACCATGAAAGTTGGCGGTGCCGGGTTGGACGAAACAAAAGACTTTTTGCCCCATGAAATCTCCGCCATGATTCTGCGGGCCCTCAAGCAACGGGCAGAGGTTGCCTTGGGGGAGGCAGTCACTCAGGCCGTGATTACGGTGCCAGCCTATTTTACCGATGCCCAGCGGCAGGCCACCAAACTAGCTGGAGAGATTGCCGGCTTGGAGGTGCTACAGATCATCAATGAACCGACTGCTGCTGCTCTGGCCTACGATGTCCGGTTAGAAGAAACGGAACGGGTGTTGGTTTATGACCTGGGGGGTGGCACCTTTGATGTTTCGGTGGTAGAAATTACCGGCCAGGTGACGGAGGTGCTGGCCAGTCATGGCAATAACCGCTTAGGGGGAGATGATTTTGATCGACGGCTGGAACTGCACCTGGCCGAACAGTTCCGCCAGATCCACGGTGTGGAGTTGCCGGATGATCCGATTACCCAGGCCCGACTGCTGCGGCTGGCAGAACAGACAAAAATCGGCCTCAGTGAACACGCTTTTGTACCAGTGCGGGAAGCGTTTTTGGGCCGTAAGGGGGAAACAGCCCTCCACCTGGAAATAGAAGTTGCACGCTCTGACTTTGAAGAGCTGATTCGGCCCCTGTTAACCGAAACCCTGGAGGCAATCGATCGGGCTCTGGCGGATGCCAACCTGCAACCGAACGATCTGGATCGCATTATCTTAGTGGGTGGTTCTACCCGCATTCCTCTGGTTCATCAGATGGTTGAAACTCATCTAGGCCAGGCTCCTGTGGATGGAGTCCAACCCGATTTGTGTGTGGCCTTGGGGGCGGCGCTGCAAGCCGGAGTGCTGGTGGGTGAAGCGGTCGAATCCATCCTGGTGGATGTGATTCCCCATTCTCTGGGCATTGCGGCCGCTGTTAGCACACCGTTTGGCATTATGCCTGGCTTCTTTAGCGTGATTATTCCTCGCAATAGCGTGGTGCCGGTTTCCCGGTCGGAGGTCTACTCTACTGTGGTAGACAATCAACAGGCGGTAGAGATCGAAATTTTTCAAGGGGAAAACGAGATGGCCGAGGAAAACGTGCCCCTGGGTTCCTATAAGGTCGAAGGGTTGCCACGGCGGCCAGCTGGTAGTGTGCAAGTCGAAGTCCATTTTGACTTTGATATCAATGGCATTCTCACCGTTACCACCACCGAGAAGGGGGAAGGGCATCAGGGCCAGTTGGTAGTGAATCAGGCGGGTGGCATCACGCGTCTTTCCAGCCAGGAGATGAAGCAAGCCCGGGCCGATTTAGAGGCGCTGTTTGAAGCGGATGAAACCGTCGAGGCGATGGGCAAAGTGGCTGAAATGCTATCCCTGGATCCTGAGCTATTGACGTTGATGGAGCGGGCCCAGCAAGCGCTGGATACTCTGGAGGAGGAGCAGGCGGAAGAGTTGCAAGACCTGCTGAACCAGTTAGAAGCCGCGATCGCAGCCAACGAATCCGAGACGATTGACCGACTGAAGGAGGAGATTGAAGATGTCCTCTACTATGCAACAACTGACCCTGCTTAATGTTGATCGGCCATGAAATGTCCCGTTTGTCGTGCTCCCTATCGGGCCGTCACAGGATCTCGGCAGGGCAGTGATTTTCCCCTTCGTTGCCGTCGTTGTGGGGTGGATCTGGCGCCGCTGATTCAGGTTTATGATCAGGCCATCTGGCACCATCGGCAAGCCATTGAGGCCTTTAAACAGGGAGATGTAACCACTGCCTTGGCCCATAACCATCAGGCCTTGGCACTCTACCAGGGTCAGGCGGACTTTCATGCCCTGGAAGCCCAACTCCAGACCCTTCAAGGAGAGTTTGGGCGGGCGATCACAGCCTGCCAAAAAGCCCAGCGGTTAGACCCTCAGCATCCGACGGCAGTAGCCTGCCTGCAATGGATTGCGGCGTCTGGTTTCCGGAAACGCGCCCACGACTCCTAGACTCCCAGTGTGATCTGCCAGCGGATCAGCCTGCCCGTATCGCCTTCGGCCCAATCGGCAACTCGCAGTTGCCATCGACCCTGGGCGGACTGGTTGAGGGCCTGTCGCAGCAGCGGGGTGGTGTGGAGGGAATAGGTGGCCTGGAGGCCGTTTTGACGGCCCAATGTGCGGCTTTGTAGCAGAATGGTTTGTCCAGAGGGTGTCACCAGGGCAATTTCCAGATCGCCCATATAGGGATGGGCGATCGCCACACTGACCTGAATATCCTTCACTAAGTTCGTGTCAGCAATCTGAATCGTGCTGGCGATGCCAGTAGGTGCGGCATCGGGAATATCCACGGGAGTGGCATTTTCCTGTTGCACCTGGCGACTGGCAGGGGCCAACCCCTGAGCCTGACGTTGAATGGCGGCCTGGACAGCCCGGAAGGCATTGACTTTGCCATAGCCAAACCACTCACAGCGTCCCCCTTGCTCATAGGTGCCCTGGTTGATGCCAAACTGAGGATCCAGACTGCGATCGACAATCTTGTCTGCGGTTTGTTGCAGAATTTGTTTAACTTCGGCTGCGGTCAAATCTGGGTTAGCTGAGAGAATCAACGCCGCCACCCCTGCCACCACTGGACAGGCGCTAGAGGTGCCACCGAAGTTGCTGGCGTAATCGGAGAGGTCATATCCCGTCAAGCCAGGGCGATCAGTGGTGACAATGCCCCGTCCCCGCAGCGGGGTTGTGACTTCTGGTGGAGTAAACACATAGCCGGTGTCCAACCCCATGCCGGGAGGTGCGTTGTTACTTGGTGCACATACGGAAATTTCAGCGCCCCAATTGCTGTAGGCAGCCTTTTGATTCAGGCTGGTGCTGGCCGCCACTGCCAGGACATCCGGATGGGCGGCAAAACCACTGAGCCAGTTTGTTGGGCCGTTAAATTCATTGTGGGGCCAACCCTGTTCGTTCACGACACCATTCACCGGGCGGTTGGCATTCCCCGCCGCAAAGACAATCACACAGCCCTTGCCATTGCGTCCCTTGGTGGCTGCTTCCGTCAAGGCTGCTTTTTGCCGTAGGGTGAGGGGAAAGTTGGCAGCGGCGGGACCCCAACTGCAGGAAATAACCGAAGCTCCTTTTTGGACGGCCCAGGAAAAGAGTTCCTCGATTGTGTCGTCGTCCAGGAAGCCACTGGTTCGAATTGGCATCAGGGCGCAGCCAGGCGCAACTCCGACAGCTCCTACACCGTTTTCTTCGGCCACCGCCACGCCCGCACAGGCTGTACCGTGATTTTCTTCCGGTTCGCCTGGCAGGGGCAGAAAGTCGTTTTCTTTAAAGTCGCGGGGGGCCACAATTTTTCCCATTCCCTGGAAGTCGGGATGGCGCAGGTCAACCGAGTCATCCATTACGGCGACCACCACCGATCGCACCCCTCGGGTTATATCCCAGGCGGATTCAGCGGCAATATGGGATCCGGAGACTAATTCTGTGCCGCCGGTATGGTTCAGGTGCCATTGCTGGGGATAGATTGGGTCGCTAGGTCGGTAGTGCGGTTGGGTGCGGATAATCACGTTAGGTTCGGCGGTCAAGACCTGCGATCGCTGAATCAGGCGGTTGGTAATTTTGAGTGGGTTTTCCGTGGCTGCTCGGGTGCTGGCAAACACAAAGGTGTTGGGAATTGAGGCAACTGATTTCACCAGGCGCAGACCCATTTCCGCTGCAATTTGACTGATCTGGTCCGAACTGACCTGGGGGTGAAATTGTACGGTAATTTGGTTGGTCAAATAAATAAGGGAACCAGGCGCACTCTGCAACCGGAAAATGTGGCTGACATACTCCACGGCTTCACTCTGTCGCAGTTGCTGCATCACCCGATCCCGTTGGTCCGGCGCAACTTGAATTTCGGTCAATTGACCGACCATGCGATCGGGACAAATCGTTACCGATGGTAATTGTTGAATGAATTGGAAAAATGCGCCGCAATCAGACGGTTGTACGATGAAACGGTCCGCCACCTTTTCCAACAGCAACTCCCCGCCTCCACGCTGCAGAATACGACCCACGCTAGATTCTGGCATGAAGGAAGGCGAACTTTCTGGTTCTGCACCCTGGAATGATGGCTGAGTCATCAATACACCTCTGACACCGACTTACCTCTGGAGCGGAGGAACTTTTTGCGGCTCAGATCGTCCGAACAGTTCATCTACTCCCGACTCCACTATATTCGCCCTTGCAAAACCTGCTGAAACTTTGCCAGTTTGTCCAAGGCATGGTCTACAGGCAGAGCATTGCGATCGAGTGGTAATATACCCAAAGCTTTAGATTTTGCTAAACATTGCACACACACTTTCGCTTCCTGGAACTCTCTCGAATGCTTCGTCTTCTCCGCACAACCGGCCTTCTTTCACTGGCATTATTCGCCTCTTCCGCATTGGCTAAACCTGGAGTTTCCGTGGCCCAGGACTTGCCAACGGGGCCCAACCAAGCCAAGCCCATTGATCCCAACGATCCCAATGTGGTTCGTCCGCAGAGCCAGGATCTGGGTTTTCTGAGTCTTGAAGGCGGGCAAAAGCTAGTTCAGGAGGCAAAGGCAGCTGTTGATGCTCAGAATTACGCACTGGCGGCTAAGAAACTGCAGGAAGCCCGTCAAGTCTTCAACCAACTCTCCAACTTTTACCAAGACCTGACCAAGGTTTTCTCTGGGATTGATAATCGGGTATCCGATTCCAACCGTAAAAGGGCTTTTGAGGCAGCTCAGGCCAGAGATAACGCCACCTTCCAGTTAGCCCTGGTCCATCGGGCTCAAAAACAGCCAGAATTGGCGATTCCCCTGCTAGTCCAGGTCGTGCAAAGCCAACAGCCAACTCGCCCTTTGGGTCAACAGGCCTATCAACAACTGCTGGAATTAGGATTTGTTGATATGCCCTATCCGCGCCCACGAACCGATCAACCCACGTCCTCTTCTCCTAATCGCTAGCACCAGCTTGGCTGCCTTGTTCCGGCCATTCTGAGAGGAGAGATAGCTGAAGCCGACTCAGCGGGTTGCCACTGCAATGCCAGTAGTCCGTCAGGATAGATTGGATGGGTTACTCCAATCTATCAAACCCATTTTTTAAGGATTTTGAGAGGGCTTCGGCTCCCAAAAACGTCTTGATGAACTGCTATAGCGATCCGATCAGGATTGTGAAAGGTTTCCGCAGGAAATCCTTCTCACAAAGCCCTTTCACCATCCAGGCATTCACAAATCAAATAGGATTGCTATAGATTCTGTTTGTGATCGCAGAAATTGGCTTGCGACTTCGGCCGCTACTTCGTTTGGGCGATGCTCATCCGGTTCGGACCGACCGCAATTGGTTTTCTCTGGCATGCAAGCGGGAGAGAAATCATTGAGAATAGTTATGTTTGCTCACGCTGGATGTATTGAGGAGAGTCAATGGTTAGCCCAGAACAGGTCGCAGCGATGATTAAGGCTGAGATGCCGGATGCTCAGGTTCAGGTCCAGGATCTAACTGGTGGCGGTGACCACTATCAAGTTACTGTCATTTCCGCCTTGTTTGAAGGCAAAGGGCTGGTGCAGCAGCACCAAATGGTTTACGGTGCTGTTCGTCAGGCCATGTCCACTGAAGCTATCCACGCCTTGGCAGTGAAGACCTTTACACCAGCAGCCTGGTCGGCTACTGGTCAAACGGTTTAATTGCGGACCAATCCTCGCTATCCTTTACACGTAGAAGTACTCGCACGACAATTGGTGAGATTGGAATCATGACCCCAGAAACACAAGAACGCATCGAACACCTAATCCAAGGCAACAAGATCCTGGTGTTTATGAAAGGCAATAAATTGATGCCTCAGTGTGGTTTTTCGAATAATGTTGTCCAAATCCTGAATGTTTTGGGTGTTCCGTTTGAAACGGTTGATGTGCTGGAAGATTACGACATCCGTCAGGGCATCAAGGAATACTCCAACTGGCCGACGATTCCTCAGGTTTATATCAATGGCCAATTTGTTGGTGGTTCTGACATCATGATTGAGCTTTATCAAAGTGGTGAATTGCAACAGATGGTTGAAGTAGCCCTGGCGTCTTGAATT
>CAZBTL010000051.1:0-19543 GCA_964494755.1 uncultured bacterium
AATCTATCAGGAAAAGTTCCACAGAACGGGATCGGCATCCAGGTGATCGGTAACCGTCCGACCAATCCTGTCAATGGCTGCCAGGTCATCAGTTGAGAGCTGTAAATTAGCCGCTTTGGCATTCTCGATCGCCTGTTCGGCCGACCTTACCCCACAGATGGCACAGGTCTGCGGTTGGGTAATCAACCAGGCCAGCGCCAGATTGGCCAGACTGGTCTGGTAGCGATCGGCGATCGGACGCAACTGCTCCAGAGCTGCCTGGGCTCGGACATAGGTTTCCCCCTGGAACAGTTTGTTGGTAGCCCGCACATCGGCTGGGTCGAATTGATGATTGGGCCCAAATTTGCCGGTCAATAATCCCTGCGCCAGCGGTGAATAGGCCAAAACCGTCATATTGTGGTCGAGGCAGAAGGATAAGGCATCGCTTTCAACCTGCCGCCAGAATAAGGAGTAAGGCGGTTGCAGACTGTCAATCCGACCGTACTGGGCTGCTTCCTGCAATTGGGCGCGGGAAAAATTTGACACCCCAATGGCCCGGATTTTGCCCTGTTGTTTTAGATCGGTCATCGCCTGCATGGTTTCGGCAATTGGCACCACCTCTGAGCCAAACGCCCCAGAGGGCCAATGGATCTGATAGAGATCAATGTAATCCGTCTTCAAGTTTTTCAGAGAACCTTCACAGGCTTCCAGCACTTGGGCATATCGAAGATGGCTGGCAAATACCTTGGTCATGTAAACCACCTGATGGCGCACATCGGATAGGGCTGCCGCCACAATCTGTTCCGAGTGTCCATCGCCATAAATTTCAGCCGTATCCACCGTCCGAATGCCAGCGTTAAAGGCGGCCCGGATCGCCCGAATACTGTCTGCATCTTCAATGCCCACCCACCACCGTTTGCCCGCCTGCCAGGTGCCGGTAATGATGGGGGTAATTTGAACGCCGGAGGTACCTAATTCGCGGGTTTGCATCAGAACCAGTCCTCTGTTTATAAATTCAAGGCTAGCTGTAACTGAGACTTATTCCGGGTTTGGGGTAGGGGAACCGGATTGACATTCATGGCTGGGCAATAGCGGGCAAAGGCACAGCGATCGCAATGGGCGCCAGGTGTTGGTTCCCAGCCCCGGTCATAGCGCAACCGCACCGCCAGATGACTGACCATCTGACGCACCTGCTGTTGGTGGGCTGCAGTGGCGGCAAATTGAATCTTGTCGCCTGTCCGCAAAAACAACAGGCTGAGATATTTCAGACTTTGACGATAGGTCTGTTCCAGGGCCAGAAAATAAAGGCCAATCTGAATGTCGATTTCCTCTGGTTCTGGCAGTTTCACTTCCCGGCTGGATTTGTAGTCAATCAGTTCCAGCCCATCTTCCAGAAAATCCAGGCGATCGTAGCGGCCGACAATCAGGAACTCCAGGTTCTCCACCTGTAAATAGCCTTGAATCTTTCCTTCCACCGCCAGGGGCTGGTTCAGGGCCGGTTCAGACACAATAAACGTGCGATAGTAGTTTTCCAGGATCTCCAGTCCCTCTGTGACCTGCTTGGCGGTCAGCTTATCGGAATGCTGCTGCCAGCAGCGGTGAAACCAATCCAAATCCGGTAATGGTTCCTGATAATGCCAGTCCCGATGACAACGGGCCAAAGTTTGGTGCAGAGCTACGCCCAGAGCCGCTGAACCAAATACCTCATTGGTCGCCAGACCGCGTTCATAGCGGAGATAGTAGGCAAAGGGACAGCGATGATAGGTTTGCAGCTTAGTAGCCGAAATTTGGTAAGTCATAGGACCACTTCCAATAGCGGAACTGGGGGTTAGTCAGACAGGCGATCAGAAAATTCCTTCAATGGTCAGAATGTGTCTGACGGGGTCACAGATCGCCCCTTGACTAACCGGTGATACCAAACGAAGCGAGATTCAGGCGATCGAGTTGCAATTCAATCAATCCGATGGCTAAGTGATAGACGCCTGGTTTCGGTGAGAGGCTGACGCTGATTGACCCAATCCCCAGAAAATCCACTGAACTGACCCATAGCCGGATGCCGGATTTAGCGATCGCAATCTCTAGTTTGTAGAACCAATCGGACGCTTGAACAAAGCATCCAGATAGATGCGAGATGCCTGACGCTGATAGGACTTCTCTGGAAACTCATCGCTGCCCCGATTTTGAATCAGGAACAGCGAGATGGCCGCCGTAATGACTCGATCTTGGTCCCAGTCGGGACGAAGTTCAAGATAAGTCTTGAGAGAATCGTGCAGAGCTTCAGGAATTTCGACCAGAAGACTGACGTTGGAATGCATACAGACCTCAGCTCCCATGCAGTTTAGATGAATGAATCGTGTCCAGTCGGCTGAATCGCAACCAGCCCAAAGCAGACCTTGCCAACCCATACCGTTGTGGTTCAGGAAGTGAGCCCTTCGGCTAGATGACAAAAGTCCATGTGCTATCACTGGGACGCTTCATTTTGCAGCCGACAGGGCTGGATTGTCAATGCTGAGAAATGTTACAAACGCCAGCCAAAAAAAAACGCCTCCACGGAACAGTAGGCTTTTCAGGTCGATTTTCGTTACATAACTTCATGAATTGGCTCTCAGTTTTCATCCAAATGCCAGGTCGGATGGGGACAGATGGGAAAACGGCAAATGCCGATTCCACCGTGTGGTCTGTGGAAAAACGACTTTGTTTTGGGGATAACGTGTGGAGAGACTGGGGAAAATAGAGGGTGGATTGGGGAAACAGTGTGGAATGCGTGGGGAAAAAAAAGACAATTGATGAGAATTGTAAAGATTGCGGTTGATCGAGATGGTTGGCTCAACAGCCAGGCTTGCACCGGCAAAACTGGCTGCAAATGGGAGGCGTCAGTCAGTAGGAAATCCAGCAATCCTTCAAAACCAAGAAAGGCCAGCCGATGGATCAACAATTGGGCAAAGGCCCCCTGAAAATAGCCGCCATGCACATCCCGCTTGCCCGCTGCAAAGGCTGTGAACAACCGGATATAGTCCCATAGCCGCAAGGGCGATCGCTGCCCGTTCAGAACCAAGACAGTCAGGACCATGGCACCGGCCAGGACGCCGCCTATGCGGTCTCTGACGCCATCGCTGGCTTCCTCCGAGCCGGTGTTGTAGCCGTGTATCGCAATGACCAGTCCTGCTTCTTCAGGGCCTGCTTGCCGTTTCTGATAGAGCAATTCGACCACATCCTTCAGGGTTGGCTGGTCTACGTCTTCCGCGATCGCCTCCAGGTCTTCCACATTGACTGGAGCAGTACTTTTGACGAAGAACGCTGGAACTGTAAAGTGGGAACAATCCTGTTTCCGAAACAGATTTTCTATCAAGATATCCATACTGGCTGCACCCCTGATACAAAAGGCTGACGCAAAAGATCTCAACTATTAAACCTGTACTTATTGACATTGTTGCTTCGAGCAAAGAATTGCAACCTATCAATTAGGGAATCAGGTAAATGACCATTGTCGTTAATTAGGTAAAGTTTTCTGAATAGAGCCTTGACAAATACTATAAATATGGAAACAAATCAAGCCGCCAAAGGCTTTGAGGTCCAAAACCAACCCAAGAAAGGTGCTAACATAAGTTTTTTTTACCTGGAAACAAATTAAATGGTTACGCAGGTTATACTAATCGGGCAATTGCTGGCTTTTGGAATTGGGCGATCGCTGCAAAAAAAGATTCTGTATCGATTGTATTCAGCTATTTTTACAGGAGTGTTAAGGAATGAAAAGTGGGAAAAAATCCATCCAGTCAATTAAGTTCGCCAGTGTGGCTGCCGTTTCCATGTTGGTGGTTTCATTGGCCGTTCCGACCCTGGCCCAGGTGACACCAGCCCTGGAGGCAAAAGCTAAGGAAGCCTGTCTGGCTAAGGCCCAAGAGAAGGGCTTTACCCTGGTTCAGGTGGCGGAAGTGGCAGCCGTTGACGCAGATACGGTGAAGGTTGTGCTGCAGCTAACGGGTTCGCAAGGAGAGAAGGCCCGACTCACCTGCCGCTATAGTGCAAAAAGCAGTAGCGTGCTTGGATTTGGTGATGAGGCTGCAACAACAGGGGCTGGGACAACCTTTAGTCCCTGGTTTCCTGCCTGGCTATGGCTGCCCCTGTCTCTGCTGGGTTTAGCCGGTTTGCTGGCCTGGGCTAAAGGTCGGGGTCGGGATGGGGTGGTGGCTGCTAGTCGGACCACCGAGGAGGCAGCCTACGCAGCAGCAGTTGGCAGACGCACGGAAGGGGTGATTCGGACAACCGGCACGATTGTAGATGTGCACGCTGGCCCAGCTAGCACCTATCCAGTGACAACGACTCTACGCAATGGCCAACAGGTAACTCTGTCTGGACGGTCTGACAACAACTGGGTGGAACTGGCGGCCGGTGGCTGGATTCCAGTTGAGTACCTGGAAAGAGATCCCCGCTACGTCCGGTAGTGCTGTTGCTGTAGCTCGTTGTCTGCTTCTAACCCAGCCGCCTGCCGTGACCGGAACGAAGCCCCACTCGCTCAAGAGGACGGGGCTTTGCCATAGAATGCTCGTATCATCAGGGATAATGCAGGGCAGAAACAGTCAAAGATCAGAAACCGTTAAGGAAAACGCCAGGTCAGTGCTGGACAAGGGATCTAACAACAGTAGATGATCTCCACTATTCAAAGCGTTACGGGGCGCAGTCCAAGGCTCCAGGCAATAAAACTCTTTGCCTTTCAAGGTCCAGAACACCAGGGTTGAAAAAGCTGGGCTGTATTTCAATTGTAGATGCAGTTTCCGGTGGGCATCGGTGACACTGGCAAGCTGGCTGGTTAGGTGCAGGAAGGCAACATCGATCTCGTCTTGCTCAAAGTCAAACTGGCCAGCAAATGGAGACACCGCTTTGGTTCGCTGGTCTTGTCCCAGCTTAGATGGGATGTCAAACTGCAATTGGCTTTTTTCGAAGACTTGAAAATAGGGATGGAAGCCCGCGGAGAAGGGCATGGGGCTGGAAGAGCGATTGGTATACCGCTGCCGAATCTCCAGGCTGTTTTGCTTGAGAACGTAGGTGAAATCTAGCTGGAAGTCAAACGGATAAACCGCTCGGGTGCGATCGCTACTGTTCAGCGTCAGGGTCAGGCTCAGGGGGTTGTCCTGGGACTGGGCAGACACCCGCCAGGGCAGATCGCGGGCAAAGCCATGTTGTTTCAGGTGATAGGCGCTGCCAGCATGGGTATAGGTGTTGTCCGGCAGGTTGCCACAAATGGGAAACAAAATCGGAATTCCACCCCGCACTGACAGATCCGGATTGGCAAACCGCTCCCCATCTAGATAGAGGATCTCCTTGCCGCCAACTTGCCAACGGGTGACGATTCCTCCCCGTTCTGGCACCAACTCCAAACAGGACTGGGCGGCTGGGTGGGACAGGATGTAAGTGAGATATTGACGTTGCTCCGTGGCGATCGCTGCCATTGCCTCTCCTTACCAGGAACTAATTGCCAGGGTTGCCACATCCGGAATCAGGTCTTCCCCGACTGGACTGCCAGACTGGTTGGCAACCTTTGCCTTTGCCACTTGGGTTGTCTTCACCCCTTGGGGTTGGGACTGTGGTTGCAAGGTGACCGAATCCTCTGGCACAGCCAGACTTGGAACAGATTCTTGCCCGTCAACGGCCGGATTGCGCGGAACGGCAGCATCTGGTTGATGGGGATTGGGTTCTGAAAAAGGATTTGGCGCTGGCTGACTGACGGCTGGATCTGGACGAGTAGACGGGCTGAGGGGAGTCCAATCTGGAGAATTGATAAATGGATCGGTGGGAGGGTGCAGGGAGTCTGAAGGGCTGGGTGTCTCTGCTGAACTGGGAGTCAGATTGGGCAATTGGACAGGCCGTCCGGCGGGTCCAGCCCCATTCATCGCATCAGTCGGCTGGCTGGCTGGCTGCCCGGTTGGTTGGTTACGGTCTAACGGCTGGGTTGTGGACTCGGTTGGTTGGTTCAACTCCTGCCCCCTTGGCTCCACGATTGGGTCAGGCATGATGGGCTGGTTAACTGGAGCAATTGAAGCATCGTTGGTTGGTGCGCCGGGAGCCTCAGCCGGGGTCATTGGTGAGCTGGACGCTCCAGTGGGAGCGGGTTGAGCAGGCCAGCTTGATGGTGCTGGCGAAGGTTGGGATCTGGTACGGGCATCCAACGTTACAGAAGTAGGCATTGGTTGCTCGAAGCCAGCAGAACGAGTTTCGATTTGTTGCAGAATTTCTGAGCCGCGCTTGCCCCCGACCACTTTGGCTTGATAACCGCGCACCTCTACGGGCAAAAACTCTACTTTCATCTGTTTGTCTTTCAGCGCTACCCGCATCACAGCCGTGTCATAGTCACTGCGAGCGTTACCGCCAAAGATGAAATTACCCAACGAATAGGCGATCGGTCTGCCGTTGTAGACTTCTGCCCCTTGCAAGACGTGGGGATGGTGACCAACGACCAGATCTGCACCCTGATCCACGGTGAAGTGGGCCAGATGCACCTGCCATTCCGCTGGTACTTCAGCCAGTTCCTGACCCCAGTGATAGTTAACCACCACCCAATCCACCTGATTGCGAATGGCTTTGATGTCTTGGGCAATGCGTTCTTCAACGATGGGATTGGTGCCAGCAGAGGTGGCGGTGGCGGCATACTCTTCGCCGTAATAGGCCAGGTAACCAATGCGCTGGCCCTTGACCTCTACAATGTCGGGACGACGGGCTTCCTGAGTGTTCCGTCCGGCCCCAACATGCTGAATTCCAGCCTGGTCTAGGGTTGCCATTGTTTCCTCCAGTCCTTCCGCGTGGTAGTCCATGGTGTGGTTGTTGGCCAGGGTCACCAGATCAACGCCACCTTCCTGCAGAACCTTAACCAGGGCTGGATCAGCTTTGAAGTTAAATTGCTTGTTCGGCATTGGAATCGTGGCGCGGGTCAGGGGATTTTCTAGATTCACCATCGCCACGTCGGCTTGCCGGAGCTCATTCATCTGGGCAAAGGCCCGCTTATAATCGGTGCCGATGGTTTCTGCGAAGGAGTCAGCCAGGGTGACATCACCGGAAAACATCAGGCTGACGGTTGGGTCATTGGATTTGGCGACTTGGGTTTGTTTAATGACGGGAACCTTGCCGATCGCTGTTGTGACTGTAGACGGACGAGACACTGTACTGCTGGTGGCTGCCTGGGAGGAAGAGGCCACGGCGTTGGTCTGTTCGCTGGGTGCTTTGGAATAACCGAAAATGCTGCCAATTAGAAAAGCGGCAACAGCAGGCCCACTGAAGGCAACAGTCCGTATAGCCCGCATCTGTTTTTTGCGGCGCATTGTGTGGCGGACTTGGGTCTTCAACAGCAGCGATCGCTGCTGTCTCTGACGCCGAGCTGGGGAAACAATCCGCACGGATCTGCGGAACAGGAGAGTCGATTGTCCTGCAAATCGGGCAGCTACTCTTACCCCCTCAATTCGGGCCGAGTTCAGTTTCCAAAGGCGCTGGCAAACAAATCGAACGAGATAATCCTGCCAATGGGCTGGCAACTTGCGTTGCTTTGCTGTCGTTGGCAACTCCACTAAAACGTTCAACAAACCTGGCCGCACAGAACCCACATAGGTTCGCATGCCATAGGGGGCAAAAGCCAAATTCAACCAGCGTGCGATCGCCCTGAAATTTCCTGATCTCGCCAATTCCACCAGGGAGGGATGGGAGATACCGCCGAGATAGTCCATTCGTATCAATCCTCACACGTTCTGCTGAATGTTTCTACCAATCTGAACAGCCATCTGAAAGATCAGCGGCTTTTTCAGCGGCTTTTAAATAACTCCAAAACTATTCAACTCTAAAATTTCCAAAATGCTCACTAAATCTGCCTCAATTTTGCCTGAATTCAATGATTTTCGAGTTGATTTCTGAATAGGGGATGACGGATGAATGGTGTAAAAATCAACAATATCCGATTGGATTAACCCTCTTTTCTTGGATAGCCGCCGGTCTTTCCTTTGGCGGGCTCTAGATCTGAGTAATCCCAAAGGATAGGGAGTGCTCGTGCTAACCTGAATTACTCACTTGGCAATAAGGGATTGCGGAGCGGTGCGAATCGGTTAGTAGCTGTGATCGGTAATCCGTGCCAGTAGTGGCAAATCTCTGCTTACAGAATTCCGGGAGGCAGGCCTGTTTGGCAACCGTTCTTAATTAATTGCACAATGGAGGCAAGTTTTTTTATCGGAACTGCAGCTATGGCGACTTTGCCTCTGAATACGAAGGATCTTCTCTCAGACCTGATCGCCCGTTATCGTTCCCAGGTAGACTATCTGGCAATTCGGTTGGAGTCTGCTGAAGGGGCGGATATTCTGCTGCGGGGGAACAAAATTGAAACCCTGAGTGAGGGGATCTCAATTGGGGGACATGTGCGAGCCTGCCATAAAGGGGGTTGGGGGTTTGCCAGTTTCAATCAACTGACGTCCTTGCCGGAGCGGATTGAAGAGGCGATCGCGGCAGCCCGATTGGTGGGAGACGATGAAACCATTCTGGCTCCAATTCCATCGATTCAGGATTTACGCACCCTGCCGTTGCTCGGCTCCGATCCCCGACAGGTGCCCCTGCGGGACAAAAAAGCTCTCTGCCAGCACTATGGGGAGATTCTCCGTAGTGTTAGCCCCAAAATCGCCACCATTTCCGTCCGTTATGGCGACAGTGCCCAACAGGTGATTTTGGCGACTTCAGAAGGCACTCTGATTGAACAGTCCTGGGTGGATATGGAAATGCGCTTTGCCGCCACCGCCCGCAATGGCGAAACAGTCCAGACCGGCAGGGAAACCACTGGTTCCCGTAAGGCGTTTGAGGATTTGGTGGGCCTGGACGCCCAGGTGCGCAGTGCCGCCCAGCGAGCAGTTGACTCCCTGGCTCTGCCGCCGGTTAAGGGCGGAACTTACACCGTGGTGATTGATCCAATCCTGACGGGTCTCTTTGTGCATGAAGCGTTTGGTCACCTGTCGGAGGCCGACATGGCCTATGAAAACCCCGATCTCCTGGAAGTCATGAGCATTGGTCGGCGCTTTGGCCCGGAAAGTTTGCAGATTTTCGATGGAGCGGCGCCGGAAGGTCATCGAGGCAGCTACTTCTATGACGATGAAGGCACTCCTGCAACCACCACCCAATTGATCGAGGATGGGGTGTTAGTGGGTCGTTTACACTCTCGCGAAACGGCTGGCAAACTGGACGAAATGCCCACAGGCAATGCCCGCTGTCTGAACTATCACTACCCACCGATTGTCCGCATGACCAATACCTGGATTGAGCGCGGCAATACCCCAGTGCAGGATCTGTTCAGTGATATTGAGGAAGGGGTGTACGCCCGTAACTGGTTGGGGGGCATGACCAATGGAGAAATGTTTACCTTTGCGGCTGGCGAAGCTTGGATGATTCGTCAGGGTGAAATTGCTGAACCAGTGCGGGATGTCACCCTCTCCGGCAATGCATTCAAAACCCTGGCCGATATTGAGGCGATCGGGGATGACTTTTTCTGGGATGAGTCGGGTGGTTGCGGCAAAGGGGGCCAAAGTGGCTTGCCGGTAGGCTGTGGCGGACCTAGTTTGCGACTGCGAAATGTCGTCGTGGGGGGAGAAGCGGTTGAGGAGTAGGAAAGATGGGGAAGAAGAGGTGCCGAGTGGCAGGTGCTAGGTGTAGGGCGGCAGGTGGCAGGTGTTAGGTGTCAGCAACCCGATACCAAAAACTAGAACCCGACACCTAGCAACCAAAACCCGAAACCTGACAGCAAGTGTTACAAGGACTCAAACTTCCAGCGGCAGCTGGAGCAATTCCTGTAAGTGAGTCCAGACCTGTCTGGCAAATTCTGAGCGTTGGGAAAATTTGTCCGTCCGAATAGGTTTGCGATCGCCATCAAGGGTCCAACCATAGTCGCTGCTTAACCGCAAATTACCTTGCCAGTCGGCTACTGAGAGGATCAGTTGGGGGGCTGGGCTGTTATCGACATCATTCACCCGGAAGACGTAGTTATAGGTGTTTTGACTGGCGGCTGCCACTGTTGAGGGTTGACCAAATTTTTCCTCTAGCCGTTGCCGCATTTGTTCAGCCAGACCGGGAGTCCCCAACTCGTCCAGGGTCCGTACCGCCAGGGTAAGGGCAAAATAAAACTCCTCAACGGGAACAAATTCAAGCTGCATGGGCGATCGCGTCCGAATCCAACAGACATTTCAGGGAACTGTCATACCCAGATTATCAGGGCAGGTACAGTTTTTCATCCCAACCCTGAATGGATTCAGCGATTCAGTTGATCGATGCCAAGTCAAGTACAGGTACAACCCATCAAAGAATTCCATCCTTCCATGCCAGAGTAGGAATCTGAGTCAAGCTTTAAAGGGATTCCCACTTACCAGCCGAACGTGGGATTCACTAGGCTTTCCCAAGTCCATGTCAAAATTGAGCTTTACAATAGCGCTCAGGCATCTGAAGGATGGATTCAAAAGCGTCCTGTGGATGGGTTCGGATCACTAACCAACGGCGTAAGCAGAGCGAAGCGCCCAAATGATTAATAAAGCCACACTACCCAAAACTAGAACCGCAGACAGGGTAACCATCATAGGGCTGTCAGCCCCTTGGAACTTCATAATTCCACGATCTAAGTCGGACATGATGGATGAGTCTCCTTTTTCCAAGTAAGCACCAATACACCACTGAATGGCTGCGGACTACGCAGTCAATAATCCGCTCTTATTTTAGCGATAAGCCCTGAAGATTCCAGGTATCAGACCTATCATTATCATTAAAAATTTCAATTGATCTGACGTTCCGCAACTTTTGACGCCAATCCAGCTAATTTCGGCTATCCTGACTCAGAAACCCCGTACCCCTTGTTGCATGACTGACCAAACTCTGGTGGCATTAGCCCAGGCTGGCGATGTGGATGCGATCGCCCAGTTGATGAACACCACCCTTCAAAGTATTGGCGTCCAGGCTAGAGTTACGTTGAATAATGGGATCCTTTATATTCTTTTGGAATCTGAGCGGATTTTAGCTCAGAACCCCTGTCAGGAGTTCATTCAGCGAGGGCTGGCTCGTTTAGGGATCGGCAAATTTTCTTCCGCAGTGGTATATAGCCGCATGCCCGGTCAACCAACTCCCATTTGGGTGCAACAACTGGAACTGACACCTGAAGCGGATATTCCCAATCCCTTTGTCTTAGCTCCGAATGCCCGATTGAAGGCTGCTCAAACCATCCGCCAGCCGTTAGTGCGACGGAAGGTGCACCTGCTGGATTTGTTGCTGCTGAGCTTTCCGCTGTTGGTTGTTTTTAACAGTGGTCTGATTTGGAACCGTTATCTCAGTAACCGGGAGATCTCACAAAAAGGCATTGCCTCCTTCTTTGACCAGACCGATACTAGCTCGGAAGACCAGCACGAACCCTATCAGCAGGCTCGACAAGCGGCTCTACGAGCTGTTCAATTAGGTAAAATGGCAGCCTCCAAAATAGAGTGGCGGCAGGCTGTGGCAGAGTGGCAACAGGCCATCACTCACTTACAGCAGGTGACCGAGTCTGATCCCAATTACGCGATCGCCCAGCAAAAGCAGCAGGAATACCAGAGCAATCTGGACTCGCTGATTCGGGACAAATTAAGTCTAGTTGGCATGGATCTGGTCAAGACGATTACAGGCGCGATCTCGCCCAAATCCATTGTCTACTCGGGGAAGGATCTATTCTTTGCCCAAAACATGATGTATCGGCATAGCATCACGGTCTACGACCGGGAATATAACCTGGTCAAAACCATTTCTGACGCCGTCAACCTGGGGAATTTGGGCTATCCCCAGTACCCTGGCGAACAACAGGGAGCGCCGGTTGAAGCGGCCTTTTCCCAAGATGGCCAGGTTGCCTGGGTGTCCAACTATCAAATGTATGGCGCAGGCTTTAAAGGTAACGCCGATGACACATGTAGCCCTTCCGAAAATCTCGATCCCAGCTTCCTGTATCGTATCGACACAAAAAGCCTCACCATTGAACGGGCCGTGCAGGTCGGAGCTACACCAAAGTTCCTGGCAACGGTTCCCAATCTTCCCTATGTGTTGGTAAGCAACTGGTGTAGCTGGGATGTCAGCGTCGTTGACACCCAAACCAATCAGGAAATTCGCCGGTTGCAAGTCGGTCCCTATCCACGGGGCATCGCAGTAGATGCCAACGCAGCGAAGGCCTACGTTGCCGTTATGGGTTCCTACGACGTAGCCGTGATTAACTTAAAAACCTTTGAAATTAGTTGGCTAAAGGACATTGGCAATTCTCCTCGGCACTTGAATCTAGATCCACATAATGGTCAATATCTATATGTGTCTCTGAATGGAGAAGGAAAAATTGCCAAACTTGATGTGATAACCGGGCAGGTTGTCAGCAAGGTGGAGACTGGCGAGGCTCCCCGTAGTATGGCCATTTCTGCCGATGGGGCCTTCCTCTACGTGGTCAACTATGACTCCAATACGGTTAGCAAAATTCGCACCCGCGATATGCAGGTGACTCAAACGGTTACAGTGGACCCTGGCCCCATTGGCGTAACCTATGATCAGAAGACCCACCAGGTCTGGGTTGCTTGCTACTCTGGCAGTATTTTGGTCTTTCAGGATTAGGCTGCTTACTGCAAGGTGGCGCTGAATCGCAGTATGCCTTAGAAGGCAGTTTCAATGCATACAATCCCTGAGTCATACGCGGAATCAGCAATACCTACTACCTACTGCAAAGCAGATAAACAATAAAAGCCGGGAGCGACTTATTTGGGCTTCCGGCTTTGCCAATCGTGTCAGTCATCAAACAGCAGCGGCAGTCATACCGCAACGACCTGAGGACTTAGCTCAGTCATCTGCTGCAAGTTGTGTTGCCAGGCCTTGCCATCCAGTGCCATTTGCTCAATCAAGCTAGCCAGCCGCAATGCTTTCAATGCTTGTTCGCCACCAACGGAGGGCTGGTTGCCTCCCCGGACACAACTGACAAAATGTTCCAGCTCAGCATGCAGTGGCTCAATGTTGCTGGTGTAGACTTTTTCGATCAGACCATCCTGACGATACAGAACTTGACCGTAGTCGGTCATACAGTTGGCTGTTGTTTGCCGATGAATCAGAATTTCGTTGTTCAGAAAATCGGCTTCAGTCAGCGAATTTTTGCAGTGAGCTGCAATTCGGCGGATTTTGCGGTGGGTGACTTTACTGGAAGTCAGGGTTGCCACAATGCCGTTGGCAAACCCCAAGGTCGCAGCAACATAGTCCAAATAGCCGGAATCAGAAGCACGGCTGCCGCTAGCAGTTAACTTGACGACTGGTGAGGCAGCCAGTTCCAACAACAGGTCGATGTCGTGGATCATGAGATCCAACACGACCGATACGTCATTGGCCCGGTCAGAGTAGGGGCTCATGCGATGCGCTTCCAGAGCCAGCAACTCTTCAGTTTTCAGGACCTTGCTGAGTTCCTGGAAGGCGGGATTAAATCGCTCAATATGCCCAACCTGCAAGATACATTGAGATTCGGCCGCCGCATTAACCAGTGATTCAGCTTCGGCAATACTAGCTGCGATCGGCTTTTCAATTAAGACATGTACACCTGCATGCAAACAAGTCATCCCAACACTGTGGTGTAGCCGGGTTGGCACCGCTACGCAAACCGCATCGACGTAGTTGAGCAGGTCATGATAATCTTCAAAAAATCGAACCCGGTATTTACTGGCTGTATCCAGTCCCCGCTCTACATTGACATCTGAAACGCCAACCAGTTCAACGTCCTTTAGCATGCTGAGGACGCGAGTATGATGCTGACCCATATTGCCGACACCGATCACGCCGACACGGATGGGCTCGTGCTGGCCGCGCTGGGCACCAGTCGAATGTCCCGAAAAAGCGCTATTTTGCACTTTTGTATCTCCTCCTCCACCAATTTGGCCAATTTGTAACATTACGCCGCCTTAGCCATCCAGATAGTACCACAGTGATTCTAAATATGAAGAATTTCAAACTGGATATTAGGTTCCTGTATTTATTTTTCTCCCAGTCAATAAAGATGAAGTTTTAGTAGCTATTTCTCTGACCGCCTTCCCGATGTTAGAACTGAGAAAGCGGATAGTGCATGTTCACTGGCAGTCAGGCAACGTGGCATGATTCAGACTCGCTGACAGTGGATTACTTGCAAATTCAATCCTTGTCCGGTTGCTGTGAAAGTTGCAGTATCCGCAAAACTTGTTCTACATCTGCCAGCTTATGTTGTCCACTCAGGTCAATCACCTCGAATGAAAGGTTACGCACACACTAGGCGTTTGGGTTGGCTGTTTGCCGGTCGTCCCTTTGCCCTAACGGCAGCCCTGCTTGTTAGTAGTTGGTTGTTAAAGCCAATACTGCTATCCCCTATTGGTATCTCCCAGGTCGTGGCCCGTGCAACAACGGCCCAGCCGCAAGCAGCCAGCCCCGCCCGGCAGGAACAAAAGCAGAAACAAATCCAACAGATTCGGCCGGAGAATTTTGATCTGCAGCGCTTTCCGGTCACAGACCGAACCGAAAAGCATTGGCGAAATCTGCTCTGGACAACAGCGGTGGTGTCTCCCGACAATCAGTTTGTTGCTGCTGCGTTGGAGCAAATTCTAGCTTTAATGCTGAACCCGAGGTTGTCTCAGGCGCAGATGCGAACGGTGGATATGGCGGTCAGGGTGGCAACTCAGCTTTATCTCCAAAATCCGCAAGTATATGCAGAGGTTGGACAACGATTTCGGCAGGCCGTTGAACGGAGTCCAGATCCCGAATGGGTTGCCATGTCCTTATCAGGTCTGAGTTTGGGGGGGCTGTCGGCTAATGAACTGAAAGCTTTGACGCAGAATGTTAAAGCCCGGTTCCCAAACTGGTCACGCAATCCGGTGCTTTATTCAACCCTGACGGAACTGTCCCAATTGGCGCGTCCCAATGTCCAGCCGCCGTTGGCTGATTTACTGAACTGGACGATCGCCCCTGGGCAGTTGCAACTCTATGTTTTGTGTCGTCCTAACCGCTACGTATTGTGTCAAACCGTTCTGAAGGATCCGCGCGGGCAATTTGTGCGTCAAGGCTCCAGTTTGTGGACCGTACCGCTGTTGTTGCGGTCTATCCATAACCTGAGTTGGAACTTTATCCGGGGCCAAACTCCCCAGGGTCTCTATCGCATTGAAGGAACTGTCCCCCAACCAGATAATTTGTTCTTCCGGGCCTATGGGCAATTTGATCTGGTTAACCTCTATGTGCCATTTGAGGCTGGAGCCAGGAGCTTTTTGCCTGGAAAGGCTGGCCCCTTTCGGGGGAATCTACAGGCCTATTTAGCGTTGCTGCCGCCTTCCTGGCGGGAGTACTGGCCGTTACAGCAGTCCTTTTGGGCTGGACGTATCGGGCGATCGCAATTTCGGATTCATGGTTCCGGAGATGCTCCCGACTTTTTCAGCGGCAAGGAGCGTTACCTGGACTCCTACAATTGGAACCCCACCATTGGTTGTCTATCTGCCCTGGAGTTATATGACGATGCGGGACAACTCCAGGAAGCCGACATGCCTAAAATTTTGCAGGTGCTACAACAGGTCGGGGGGCAAAACTTTAGCGGCTACCTGATTGTCCTGGAGATTCCTGGCAACAACTCTACGCCGGTCTCGTTAGGGGAAATTGAAACGGCGATCCACGCAGGCGGACTCGATCAGCCGTCCCCCTCCTCAGTGGCGCCAGAAGCCCGCCCACTTCCCCTGGCCTACTAATGACCACCTTCCAGACTAAGCAGCAGAAAGGCATCTCCCAGTGAGAGATGCCTCAACTAAAAAGCAGCAAAGTTCAGAATCGTGAAGCTCCGTCGGAAGCAGCAGCTTACTTGCAGTTTACTGCAATGCTCACGGCAGTTTGACGTAGATCAGTAGCAAAGTGCTGGACGGTCAGGCTTTTGGGTTGAGTGCCTGTGGCTGATTCGGGTGAGAACACCGTAATCGGCCGGGAGGCAACTCCATCAGAGACAAAGCAACAGCCTAGAGATACTTCTCTAGCGTGTTGGACAATGTGGTTTTAGGAACTGCGCCCACCACCATATCAACCCGCTGACCACCTTTAAACACCATCAAAGTCGGAATACTCCGGATACCATACTGGCTGGCAACGCTGGGATTCTCGTCGGTGTTGAGTTTGACAACTTTAACCTGCCCCTCATACTGTGCAGCGATCTCATCCACAATCGGAGCAACCATACGACAGGGACCGCACCAGGGGGCCCAGAAGTCAACTAAAACCGGAACTTCACTCTCAAGAACTTCTTGCTTAAAAGTCGCATCTGTTACTTGCAGCGCTGCTGACATGCTTGCAATCCTTGCCTATACAGTTTGTCAAGATTCTACAATAGCGAAACTTGCCTCTCCGTGAGAGACATCGATACATTTAGACATAAATTTTCAGGGACAGGGCTTGAACCAGGTTAGGAGAATTGGTCTCTTGGCTTCACTGCAGAATTCCATCTATTGAGATCCAGAATCGGATCGACGATGATAGGATCATTGAGCTAAAGTATTTTCAGAATTCCGACCGACTTACCGTAAATACTGAATTCTGGAAGTTTTGGATCTTCTTCTGAATTTCTCAGGTTTATGGTTCGTTCACTGGTTATGATTAGCCGGTTGGTCGTTGAATTTCCGGCCACTGCCCGTTTCACTTGCAGCAGATTCGATGGTTGAAACAGTCACTCCTCCAATTGTTCACAAATCTTCTAAGGTCGAAGGAATCAAAGAGCGCAGTAACTTCCTGCGTGAACCGGTTGCCTCCGAATTGGCTTTGGATACAACTCATTTCAGTGAAGATGGCATTCAGATTCTGAAGTTCCACGGCTCGTATCAGCAGGACAACCGAGATAACCGGGTCAAAGGCCAGGAAAAAGACTATCAATTCATGCTGCGGACCCGCAGTCCCGGCGGCTATGTTCCGCCTGAACTCTATCTCACTCTGGATGGGCTTGCCGATGAATATGGCAATCACACCTTGCGGGCAACGACTCGCCAGGGCTTTCAATTGCATGGAATTCTCAAGAAAAATTTGAAGGCTGCGATCGCAGCGATTGTGCGAAACATGGGGTCTACCCTGGGGGCCTGCGGCGATCTGAACCGCAATGTGATGGCTCCCCCAGCTCCCTACAAGAACCGGCCCGAATATGCCTATGCCTGGGAGTATGCCGACAACATTGCTGACCTACTGACGCCCCAAACGGGCGCCTATTACGAGATCTGGCTAGATGGGGAAAAGGCCATCTCAGCCGAAGAGAATCCGGAGGTGGTTGCCGCCCGTCAGCGGAATAGCAATGGCACCCTGGTCTCGGATAATGAAGAGCCGATCTACGGTACTTACTACATGCCGCGCAAGTTTAAGTGTGCGGTTACCGTACCGGGGGATAACTCCGTTGATCTGTTCTCCCAGGATGTCAGTCTGGTAGTCATCACCGACGATAGCGGCGAACTTCAAGGGTTCAATGTCTATGCGGGGGGTGGATTGGGCCGCACCCACAATAAGGAAGATACCTTTCCTCGGATTGCCGACCCGATTGGCTATGTGGATAAGGCGGATGTCTATGAACTGATGAAGGCGATCGTCGCGACGCAACGGGACTATGGCGATCGCACCAACCGTCGTCATGCCCGTATGAAGTACCTGATTGCTGACTGGGGCGTAGGCAAGTTCCGTAGTCAGGTCGAGCAATATTTAGGCAAGGAAATCCAGCCCCTCAAACCCCTGCCCCAATTCCAATATCTGGACTTCCTGGGCTGGCACGAGCAGGGAGATGGCAAATGGTTTGTTGGCATTTCGATTGAAAATGGCCGCATCAAAGATGACGGTTCCTTTCAGCTCAAAACAGCCCTGCGGGAAATTATCCAAACCTATCGCCTGCCCATGCGGCTGACTCCTAGCCAGAATGTTTTGCTGTACGAAATTGGGGAGGAGCAAAAAGACCAGATTCAGGCTATCCTTAGCCGCTGCGGCATTAAAGAGGAAACAGCCATCGATCCCCTAGTGCGCTATTCCATGGCCTGTCCAGCCTTGCCGACCTGTGGCCTGGCGATTACGGAATCCGAGCGAGTCCTCCCTGGCATTCTGGAGCGGATTCGGGCGCTTTTGACCCAGGTGGGTCTGCCAGAGGAGCATTTCATTATTCGGATGACGGGTTGTCCCAATGGTTGTGCCCGTCCCTATCTGGCTGAACTGGCCTTGGTTGGCAGCCAACCTGAGAGTTATCAAGTTTGGCTGGGGGCTGCACCGAACCAGACTCGGCTGGCCCAGGCCTATATGGACCGGATGCATATCAATGATTTGGAAAAAACGCTGGAACCCATCTTTGTCTTCTTCAAACAGTCTCGTCACCCAGGAGAGAGCTTTGGCGACTTTTGCGATCGGGTTGGCCTGGATGCCATTCGTCAGTTTGCATCCCAATACCAACCTGAAAACGGCATCACGGCTGCGGAGAGACCTCTAGATGGGGATGGCAAAGTTGCCTCCAAAGTTTCCCTACCGGCTTCCCAATCCCGCCACCGGGTGGGGATGCAGCCTGAGTTGTATCAACGAGTGAAGGTGGCGGCTGATCAACAGGGGAAACCAGTCTCCCATCTGGTTGCAGAGGCGGTGGAAGCCTACCTGCAAGGACTGGCATCCTGATCGGAATCCGAGTCTTCAACCGTGCAACGCTTGGTCATTGACGCTGCTCAACGGACAGGGCAGCAGATCGATTTGACTGCTCAGCAGCAGCATTATCTGGTGCGAGTTTTACGATTGGAACCAGATGCACGGTTTATAGTGCTGGATGGCAAAGGCGGGGCTTGGGTTGCGCGTCTGGTTAAGGTCGCAACTGACCGTTTTCAGGCGGAACTTCTGGCTCCCCTGTCCCTGGCAACAGAATTGCCGGTTACGGTGACATTAGTGGCGGCGCTGCCCAAAGGCAGTGGCTTTGATGAGGTGGTGCGGCAAGCGACTGAGTTAGGGGTGAGCCAGATTGTGCCAGTGCGGAGCGATCGCACACTGCTGCATCCCAGTCCCCATAAAGTTGAGCGCTGGCGGCGGATTGCTCAGGAGGCCGCCGAACAGTCGGAAAGACCGATCATTCCAACCATTCTGGAGCCGCTTCCTTTCACTACCTGGCTGCAACAGGCCGACGCCCTGTCCGGTCAGTCAGCCCGTCGGTATTTATGTGTTACCCGCCAGTCTGCCCCCCATCTGTTGCACTGTCTGTTGACAGGTAGACCAGATATCAGCCCGACGATGTTGGCGATCGGGCCGGAGGGTGGCTGGACCGAAGCAGAAGTTGAAGCCGCGATCGTCGCTGGTTATCAGCCGGTTTCTTTGGGAAACCGAATCCTGCGGGCTGTGACAGCCCCCTTGGTGGCGCTGTCGCTGGTTGCTGCCAGCTACGAACAGGGGGCGTCCCCACAGTCGAACTTGTGATGTAGACCCTGTCACTGAGTGGATGTGGTAGCAGGGATGGGGCCGAATCAGTTAGCCCAGAGCCCAGCCACCTGACGAATGGTGGCGTACTCCGGTTGATGGTTGGATGCTTGACCATTGGGTGAATTGA
>CAZBTL010000052.1:0-5662 GCA_964494755.1 uncultured bacterium
GCCCGCTGACCACTAACCGCTGATAGCTATAGCGATCCGATCAGGATTGTGAAAGGTTTCCGCAGGAAATCCTTCTCACAAAGCCCTTTCACCATCCAGTCGTTCACAAGTCATTTAGGATTGCTATAATTGCTGCCCACCGACTGCTCATGGCCGTTGCCAGGACACTACGGATAGCTCCAAACGTAGTCAGCGATCGCTGGTCCCTGCTGACTTTGCTCCGGAGACGGGTTCAGCAATACTGAAAATTGTTGAAAGGGTTGGTTCAGTTGGGACTGAAGGCGGCGACTAACCCGATTGGGAATGCCATCGCCATAGGCCACATGGCCCTGCCCGACCAGCACTACCACCAGTCGATCCGGATCTTGTTTCACCGCACGAGCAATTCGGGCTGCCATGGTTTCATCCCACAAAACTTGCACCAGAAAAAAGCGGTCAAAATTATTGCTGTTGCCACTGCCCTGATGGATTTCCTGATGCAACTGTTGCAGGCGATCGCGATAGGCATCTGGGCCTAACTCGATTTCTGCCGCCGGAGGTAGGGACTGTTGCTCAACCGACGACAGGCTGTCCAGTCCCTGGCGGGCCACTTTGCGAGTAATCTCACTGGGTAAATTTAGCGCGATGACTGGTAGGTGATTGGCTTGGGCATACCGCAGGATAGGGGCATAAAACTCCCAGGGAAAGCCCCAGCGTTTGGCATATTGGCTCTGATCTTGCAGTTGGGTTTCGCTCAGTTGTCCAGCAAGATAGCGGTCCAGCACTGACTGGTAGGGCTGCTGAAACATCTCCAGGGCAATGCTTAAGTTGGGGCGCAGGCGATGTAAAGCCTGAATCATTGCCAGTTGGGCCTGGTGATCTGCTGCTCGGTCATGGGTTTCGGCCAGATACACCACCTGGGCTTGGGCCAACCGCCTGAGAACGGAACGGGCATCCTGCTTTTGCTGTGAGGAGGGACTCACAATGGTTCCCTGAAGGATGCCAGGATCGAGGGGCTGCGCCTGAACCGGCACGCCCAACAGCAAGAAAGCTCCTAATAAGCCCGGCCAAAAGTTGATCATTGGGCTGGCACTCCTCCGGTACATATAGAAAAACACCATACGAACCATTGGGTTTCACCGAAACACCTGGAGGCAACCCGAAGTAAAATATCACAATACTAAATGCTTTGGCTTGGCAGGCTAGACTGCTTTTCAAGTCAACCCTTCCAGCCTAGCGCCGGTGGAACCCTGACTGGCCTCTGAACCAAGTTGTCCTGCAGCAAATAAGGCGGATGTTTGGGTTTCTGTTCCAGCTTTCTTCTCCCATGCCATCGCCCGAACTGTGCTAAGGTGCTGCTGTGGACCAGACATTAATTTTGCAAGAGAGATTCAAATGCGCGCACTGCTGGTTTATCCGCTGTTTCCCAAAACATTCTGGTCCTACGAGAAGATTCTGGAATTGGTCAATCGGAAGGTGCTTTTACCGCCCCTCGGCTTGATTACGGTTGCTGCCATCCTGCCCCAGAGTTGGGAATTTAGGTTGGTTGACCGCAATATTCGAGCAGTTACCGAGGAAGAATGGGACTGGGCCGAGATCGTGATTCTCTCTGGGATGATTGTGCAAAAGGCAGACATGATCAGCCAGGTGCAAGAGGCAAAACGGCGGGGCAAGCCAGTTGCTGTTGGCGGGCCCTATCCAACTTCTGTCCCCGATGAGATGGAAGCCATTGGGGTTGACTATTTAATCCTTGACGAAGGGGAAATTACCCTGCCCCTGTTTGTGGAGGCGCTGGAACGGGGCGAAACCAGCGGTCGCTTTACCGCCAATGGCGAGAAACCAGATGTTACCACGACGCCCATTCCCCGCTTTGATTTGCTGGAAAGGGATGCCTATGACTCCATGTCGGTGCAGTTTTCTCGGGGCTGTCCCTTCCAGTGTGAATTTTGTGACATTATTGTTCTCTACGGACGCAAACCCCGCACCAAGAGCCCAGCCCAGTTACTTGCAGAACTGGATACGCTCTACAACCTGGGGTGGAGAGGGGGCGTCTTTATGGTGGATGACAACTTCATCGGCAATAAACGGAATGTCAAGTTATTACTGAAGGAGCTAAAGGAGTGGCAGGCTGCACGGGGCTATCCATTCCGGTTTGATACAGAAGCCTCGCTGGACTTAGCCGAAGATGATGAATTGATTGAGTTGATGCTGGAATGCAACTTTGCAGCGGTCTTTATGGGCATTGAAACCCCAGATACCGATAGCCTACAGGTGACGAAAAAGTTTCAGAATATGCGATCGCCCCTCCTGGAGTCGGTTGATAAGGTGACTCGTTCTGGCTTACGGGTGATTGCGGGCTTCATTATTGGCTTTGACGGTGAAAAGCCTGGCGCTGGCCAACGGATCGTTGAGTTTGCTGAAATTACTGGCATTCCCACCACCACCTTTGCCATGCTGCAAGCACTGCCGAATACGGCCCTTTGGCATCGATTGGCAAAGGAAGGACGGTTACGGGAACAAGACGGCACCATCAACCAAACCACCCTGATGAACTTTGTTCCGACTCGCCCGGTGGAAGACATTGCCCACGAGTATATTGACGCCTTCCGGCAACTGTATGAGCCGGTGCAATATTTGAACCGGGTCTATCGGTATTTCCTGAAATTAGGAGCGCCCAAAGTCCGGTCTGCCTTTAAACTGCCCGACTGGCTGGTGGTGCGGGCTTTACTGCTGGTCTGCTGGCGTCAGGGAGTGGTGCGTCAGACTCGCTGGTTGTTCTGGCACCATCTGCTGCACATGCTGATTAAAAATCCCGCTGTGGTGGAGCAGTACATTACCGTGTGCGCCCATAATGAGCACTTTCTCGAGTATCGGGATATTGTCAAACAGCAGATTGAGGCGCAACTGGCTGAATTCCAAAAGCAAGGTGGCGATCGCGATCGCATCAAAGTGGCGGCTTAACCACTGAGTCTTGTGGTAGATTCTCCTATCCTTCCATCCTGGTGATGGGTGACAAGTTAAGCTGAGCGCTTATCAAACCAGAGGCGAAAACCAAGCCAGTGACCATGATTTAGGCTGTAAAGAGAAGATATTCCTTGTGGCATTGTCGATGAGGACAGTGGACAATTGTCCATCTACTTTGGGAGTTCCTGTAAAACCAGTGACTTTATCGTCGATACGCTCCAGGCTTGCGGGCAGGCTTTAGCTTGACCCAACAACTCTAAACAAGCCTACTCCAACTCAAGGTCGATAATAGCCGGAAAGCAGCGGGATTCGCACTCAATTTCTTAAGCGAATGGTGGAGTTTTGTGACCAAATTGGTTATCACCGATCAGCCATTGCCGGTTTGCTGTTTACGTTCCTGCAGCTTCAGCATGATTTCGGCATGGACCGCCTGGGTGATGGGATAAAAGTAAGCCAGCACCAAACCCAACAGGAGGGAAATGGTTGGCAAGGGACCGATCGCCACTCGGATAGCGAACAACGCGGATGTAGGTTGTTGGGCGGCGGGTTGTCCGGCAACTCGTTCGACAAACCCAGACCAGGCCAACCCCTGACCCAGCAGAAACAGCCCAAAGGCCAGTCCCACCTTCTGCAGCAACACCATGAAGGCATAGAAGACGCCCTCCCGCCGCTGGCCGGTCTGTAGCTCGTCCAGTTCAATCACATCCGGTACCATCGACCAGGGAATCAAATAGGCTGTTGCGACACCAAACCCAGCCATTACCGCCAGCAGATACATCAGCCCAATCTGGCCCGGTCTAAGGAAGAAAAGACCGGCCTGGGCAATGATCCACAAAGACATGCCCATGAAGTAAACAGCCTTCTTGCCAAACCGGCGACTAACGGCGCTCCAGACAAACAACATGACGATCGCTGTACTCTGGACCACCAGGGTAATTCGAATAAAATCGGCCTCGGTCAGCCCCATCCAGTTCACCACAAAGTAGGGAATGATGGCGGCAGTGACCTGCACCGCCAACCAGGAACAGAAATAAATCCCGATGACATACAGAAAGGGACGATTACGAAAGGCAATGCGCAATTGCTCTTTAAACGGCAGCGCATCTGAGTTTTCCGTTGCCAGTCGTTCCCGTTCGGCCGCCATGACTCGGGAACGGGTGCCCCAGACACACCAATAGATTGGCAGCACCGACAGAATGGCGCAGCCCAGGCCCAGCATGGCGTACTGCTGTTCGCTGTCCTTGACCAGGGCAAAAATAATTTGGGCCAGCACCAGAGACAGAATGCTGCCACCGATGGAAAACAGAAAGCGAAAGCTATTGAGACTGGTCCGTTCGTTATAGTCCTTGGTGAGTTCTGGGGTCAGGGCGGTGTAGGGCAAATTGACCGCAGTATAGGCGGTGTTAAACAGGACGGCGATCAGGATGTAATAGCCAAACAGCCACCACTGGTTAATGGCTGGATTGGGGTTAAAGCGAGGCACAATCCATTGCAGATAGAAGAAAAGGCCAAAGGGAATGGCGCCGAAGATCATCCAAGAGTGGCGACGACCCCAACGGCTACGGGTGCGATCGCTCAAGTACCCCACCATTGGATCATTCACCGCATCCCAGATTTTTCCCAGCATCAGAATGCTGCCAGCTAACCCCGCGGCTAACCCAGCCACATTGGTGAAGAAAAACAAGAGAAAGAAGGCCAGGATATTTGCCGTGACCGCCGGGCCGAAATCCCCAGCCCCATAAGCCAGTTTCGTGCTGAGGGGCAATTTGTCAGTTGCAGCAGGCTCAGGGGGAGCAGCAGAAGACGAATTAGTCATGGCGCAATATTTAACAATATTTAATAAGAAGGGCGGGGATGTATTATTCTGGTTGTCCTGCCGAATTGCAGTCGCAAGTCGTTATAGATTGTTACTGAACCGATGGCTACTGAACCAAATGTAACTGTGTGATGGTTATAGGGTATTCAGGACCCATTCTGATCTGCGATGATCGGCGATCGCCGATCAGCAGGTCGGGCTCCCTCTCCGAGGCATTCTAGTTGGCTCCGCTTTCAAACCGCCATCACGGCTGTTCATCCTTGTTATTGTTATGCCTGATCTTCACGTCTCCTGGTCTGACTATCATCACACAATTGAGCAACTGGCCCTCCAGATTTATCAATCCCAGTGGCCGTTTAATCAGATTGTCTGTCTGGCCAAAGGGGGCCTCAGGGTGGGGGATATCCTGTCCCGCATCTTTGATCAGCCGCTGGCGATTTTGTCCACATCCTCCTACGGCGGCAGCAATAATCAGGTGCGGGGATCCATCACCTTCTCGCGAGACCTGTCTATGACGACCGCTAATCTGGGCAGTCATGTGCTTCTGGTGGACGACCTGGTGGACTCTGGCGTCACGCTGAAAAAAACGCTGACCTGGCTAGATTGCAAATATGGGTTCTATATCGAAGAGGTGCGGACAGCGGTTCTCTGGTACAAGCAGTGTTCTGTGATAGCACCGGACTACTATGTCCAATATTTGCCGGACAATCCCTGGATTCATCAGCCCTTTGAATGTTACGAGCGCATGAGCCCGGACGATCTGTTGTCTCTGAAATCCTCTATTGCCCAGTCCTAGCGGTCTGCCAAGAATTGTCAAGAATTGCTTGGTGGGTTGAAAACTCGACAATATTACGTTCCCCAAGGCTAGAAGTATCTCTTGATATACTGAAGGGATATTGATAC
>CAZBTL010000052.1:5762-19533 GCA_964494755.1 uncultured bacterium
GTAACGGTCTTTCTGGGCCTCTTGAGGTAGACCATGTTTTCCAATTTTAGCGATCGCCCCCACGATGCCTCTTCCGCTGAGCAACGTCAAGACCGCAAGCGTTTAGGCGGTTATCTAGTCGAAGCTGGGTTATTGACCACAGCTCAGGTGGATGTGGCTCTCAACGACCAAAAAATGACCGGCATGCGGTTTGGTGAAATTCTGGCTGCTCGCGGCTGGGTGAAGCAGCAGACGATTGAATATTTCATGGCAAAAGTTGTCATGCCAGAACGGGAAACTATCCAGCCACAAACTGCCGAACCACCCAAAGAGCGCCTGAGTCGGTCTGCAACTGGTCAGTCGGGATGGACCACTGGCGTCCGCAGTACGACGAATAGTCGAGAGACTGTTTCGCAAGACAAACAGACGGTCATTCAGCGAGACCCGCCGGTTGCCAAACCACTGCCATCCGTCGCCTCAAAAGACGATGACGTCAGTTGGGTGGGCTAAGGCAAAGAGAGGAAGCGTCATTTCTGACGCCGCCTTAACCGGGTTGGTTCAGAATTTGCACACAGTCTGAGATGGGCTGCCGCTGTCCCATTGCTACGACCAGCGCTTGATAGGCAGACCAATGTTCCCGCAGCAGGGTTTTTGCCTGCAGCAAAGCCCAGCGTTCTTTTTGCTGTTGTTCGGCTGCGGCAAAACCCAATTGGGTGAGGACCGCCCGTAACTTTTGGCGATCGTCCGTTCCACCTTGAACCGTTTCGTAGGTCAGGGTTTCTGCTGCAATGCCAGCCATCCAGATAGTGCAGTAGCGATTCAGGAGTTGGGCAGAAATAGTGCCTCGGTTTGCTTCCGCTTCTAACTCAGCGATGTCAAATTGAATGCCAGCTTCGCCAGGATAACCTTTCTTGAGCGCTTCCCAGGCACTTAAGGCATAGTCTGTGACCGGAATTCCCAGGTGGTGGGCTACCAAAAAGTGCCCCGCTTCATGATGCAGCACCCGATCGCGGTGTTGGGCCGAGAAGCCAGCCAGCCATTCCAGCAGCAGGGTGGAACCCCGACCCTGCCAGCTCAGATTATCCAGGGTTGCCAGTCCCAAGGCGCTAACCGTGACAACCGCCGGAACTGCAGGTGGTAAATGAACCAACGGTCCTAACAGGCTGGTCAGGGTTATAGTGAACACAGAGATGGCAATCAAATTCAGGGAAAGCTGACTCATCGGTGGAGGAAGCAAAATGGATGGACTTACCACCGAGGGTGCGATCGCAGCAGCGCCTCCGCTGCATCCCGATTCAGTGGCTTAGAGAAATAATAGCCCTGTCCGTACTCACAGCCCATGCCTTTCAAATAAGTCAATTGCTGGTTGGATTCTACCCCTTCCGCCACCACTTTAATTCCCAGCTTATGGGCCAGTAAAACAATGGTCTGGGTAATTTCCAGACGGGAATTATCGTCATCACCCAGATCCATCGTGCTGACAAAGGAGCGATCAGCTTTCAAAATATCAATGGGGAAGCGGTGTAGATAGCTGAGGGAGGAGTAGCCAGTGCCAAAGTCATCGATACACAACTCTAGCCCCAGCGCCTTTAACTGCATCAGGGTGTTGGTAGAAAGGTGAGAATTCTCCATAATCACGCTTTCCGTGATCTCCAACTTCAATTGACGTGGATCAAGACTGGTGCGGTGCAAAATCTGACCGATCTGTTCAGCCAGATTGGGCTGGCTAAATTGTTTGCCAGAAAGATTGACACTGATACTGAGAGGGGCTTCTGAGGGAAATCGTAGGTGCCACTGATGGGCCTGGTGGCAGGCTTCATAGAGAATCCATTCGCCCAAGGGAATAATCAGTCCTGTTTCTTCCGCAATTTGGATAAATTCATCCGGAGAAATGAGGCCCCGCTCTGGATGGCGCCAGCGGACCAGCGTCTCAAAACCAGTCAGTTTTCCGGTTTGTAAGGAAACGATGGGTTGATAGTACAGTTGAAATTCCTGCCGTTCTACAGCCCGCCGCAGATCGTTATCCAACTGCAGAAAAGCAACAACCCGGGCATGCATGGTTTGATCAAACAATTCATAGCGAGCCTTGCCCAGGGACTTGGCATGGTACATGGCCGTATCCGCATCCCGCAGAAGCTCTTCTGGTCGCTCGTAACCCAGATGTCCTGAGGCAATGCCAACGCTGGCGGTGGTGAAAACTTCGTGACTATCCAAATGAAATGGTTGGGCCAGGTCGTGTTGTAATCTTTCTGCTACTTGAATAGCATCTTCAATGCTACAGATA
Source organism: uncultured bacterium (assembly GCA_964494755.1). GTDB lineage: Bacteria > Cyanobacteriota > Cyanobacteriia > Leptolyngbyales > Leptolyngbyaceae > CAZBTL01. The sequence goes on from CAZBTL010000052.1 coordinate 8,026, forward strand.
TCTTCCAACAGAATGGCAAATTCATCGCCTCCCAGTCGAGCCACCGTGTCCCCTGTTCTGAGACAGGCTTCCAGGCGACGGGCAATGCCAACCAGTAGCTGATCGCCAATCAGGTGACCCAAGCTGTCATTAATCACCTTGAACCGATCCAGATCAATAAATAGAACAGCATAGAGATAGTTTTCGCGCCGTTTTGCTAGATCAAAGACATGGCCCAGGTGATTCATAAACAGGTGCCGGTTGGGCAGTCCTGTTAAGGCGTCGTGCAAAGCATCATGGATCAGTTGTTTTTCCAGTATTTTTCGTTCGGTAATGTCACGAATGATGATTAACACTTCATTATCGCTGCTGGTGACAATTCGGACTTCATAGTTGAAGGTGGCCTGTTCCTGGAGCAACTCATACTCAAAACTCTGGGTTTCGCCTGTTTGCAGCGTGCGTTTTATGTAGTGCATCATCTGCTGGGCGATCGCGGTTGGAAAGACATCACGCAGGTTTTTGTGAACGATCGACATCCCTGGCGTTTCTAATTCCACGGCTTTCGCTGGCTTAAAGTCGAGGATGTCCCCAGCTGAATTTACCTGCAAGATCAAATCGGGAATGGCATTCAGTAAGGCCCGATTCTTCGCCTCACTTCTCCGGAGGGACATCTCGACGCGCTTTTGCTCTGTTACATCGAAGATATAACACCGGATCAAATCACTTTCGTAGAGATAGTGGATATATTGCTGAAAGATTTGCTGACCAATTTTGATGGCGCGAATCGAGTGATGATTTTCCTCCTGACCATACTTGAAATTGAGGCCCTGCAACAGCGGATGAGCCAACTGCTGATTTTGCAAAGTCGGAAACTGTTTCAAGGCTGCCGGATTCAGATAGGTGATTTGCCCTGCCAGACTCACTTCAATAATCGGGGTCGGAATCAACTCCGGGAAGGACGCGAGTCGGAATAGGGCCGTCTCACTATATTTTTCCTCCTCGGATTCCGAAAAGGTGACTGTTTGCATGCCATCATGTTCAAATGGCTGTTTGCTAGGCAGTTCACCGGTTTGGATAAAGTGCTGAATACCCTCGTCCGAGACAGCGGTCAGAATGTGGTAATTCGCTGTAATTTCTTTGCCAAACGTGATGCGATCGCCATTTTTTAGATCATGGGAGGAACATCGCTTACCATTCACCCACAAACCATTGGTGCTCCGATTGCCCTGAAAGTCGCCATCAATAATCCGGAAGGCGTAATGATTGCTTTCAGGCGTCGTGACTCTGAGCAAAATAGCATGTTGGCGCGAAATCCATCGAAATGGCAAAGTAATGGAGTTACGTTGATCTCGCCCGATGGAATAGGTTGAAGCTTCCAGCAAGATCCCATACTTTTTATGACGGCTTTCAATGCTTAATAAATGGTGTGTATTTAGGCTTTTATGTGGGCTCGTTAAAGTGGATGCTTCCCCCTCGCTGGCTGATATCAATCGGAGAATGTCTTGCATGGGATCTGTGCTAGAACCAGGTAGTATACACCGCATCCTCAGTATAGGTGGGGGCATTGCCAATGAGAATGGCAAGCTTTTGTATTGATGAAAAGTTTAATTTATTGGGAGAGAATCCCTAATTTTAAAAAGTTTCAACTAATTCCATTCAGCCCTATCAGAAAGACGTGGCAGACCGTATCCTAACCGTAGGAAAGGCTGGAAATCCAGTCTGGATAGGGCCAAGCGGTGTGGAAAATTATTTGTTTGATTCAGGAGAATTACGGATGTTGAATCTCAGCAAGCAGCAAAATATCCATGATCACGCGTAGAATTCTGCAGCTCGAACCAACGATTGAGGCAGCCGCTGAGGGCTATGAAAATGGGGCTGCACAAAGCTGTATCTAAATTCCATGGCTTTTACCAATGACCCAATGCCGTCGGAAAAACCGGGACAGGGCCGACTCCTCCAGCACCAGGTAAATGGGACGACCGTGGGGGCAGGTGCGCGGATTACGGGTCTGCTGCCACTGGGCTAGCAGGGTTTGCATGTCAGGTAAGGCCAGGGGCGTGCCATTACGGATGGCGCTACGGCAAGCCGTTGCCACCTGAGCAGATTGTAAATCTCCACCCAAACTGAGTTCCAACAGCGCTTCTGCACAGTCGGGGCGATCGGCCAGGGGGAGGGGGGCTGTTCGGGCCAGCCAGGTCTGGTCGCCAAAGGCATCGAGTTCAATGCCCAGTCGTTGCAGTTGTTCGACCTGCGCCGGCTGCAGGGATTGGAGAACCAGTGGAGATTCCAGGGGAACCAGTTGCCAGCGATCGCAGAGTTGTTCATATAACACCCGCTCATGGGCGATGTGTTGCTCAACCAACCAGATGCCGCCGGGATGTTCCGCCAGGATGTAGGTGTTGTGCACCTGGGCGATCGCCCACAGCGAGGGGAGCGCAGTTCCTGGTAGCTGGTTCTGGGTGGGCCAGGGGCCGCCGCTGTTATACACAGCCGGATCTTCAGCCGTTTTGAGGAGCGTACCCACCCGTTGAGTGTGCAGGGTTTCTGACAAGGTGGAGGAATTGAGTTGTAATGTCTGGTCAATGGCGGCAGTTACTGTTTGCTGCCAGTCGTCTAGACAATGCAGGTACACTTCGGTTTTGGCTGGGTGCCGGTTCCAGTCAATATTTTCGGGAGGAACCTGTAGGTGGAGTAGACAAACTGGAAAGCGATCGCGGGGTAAGGTGCGCCGCAGACTACTGAGCAGGGTCTGTTCCAGTTCTGGCAGACGCACCATGCGGCCATTCAGGGCAATCCGAATCCAGTCGGGCCGATACCGATGGCAGCGATCTGGTAGTCCCAGCAGCAGATACAGGCAAGGGGCGGCGGGTGGATTGGGCGTCTGGGCATCTGGAGTCGCCGACAGCGACAACCGCAGGGTCAATTCCTGCAAGTCGTTCTCCTGCACCTGGCGCAGAATTTGGGGTAAAACCTGACGGGCAGTCTGTCCCGGATAGAGGTTGAACCATTCCCGATCGTTGAGAAAAACCTGCCAGGTCATTCCCGGATGGCAGAGGGCCAGATTCTGGATCGTTAGCTGAACGGCTCGGAGTTGCTGGGCTGGGGCTGGCTGGTTCTGGCGACGGGCTGGCCAGTTGCCAAATAGATGGTTGACTCGAACCACAGTACCAGGGGCGATCGCTGCCGGTTCAATCTGAAGGGGCTGTCCCTGACCGTCATAAACCACTCGCCAGCCCTCCGTGTCCGACGGTCGCTGACTGATAATTTCCAATTCCGACAACTGGGCCAAACTGTGTAACGCTTCCCCCCGAAACCCCAGACTGCGGATCTGTTCCAGATCCTGTCGGATGCGGATCTTACTGGTGCTGTGGGGTTGGGCGGCCTGCTGCAAATTAGCCAGATCCATGCCGAAGCCGTTGTCCGCCACCCGCACCTGCCAGGAGTCGGGCCAGATGGCAATCACCAGCCGGGTCGCTCCTGCATCCAGGGCATTCTCGACCAGTTCCCGCACCACAGCCGCCAGCGAGTCAATCACCTCACCGGCAGCCATCAGGTGGACAACCTCAATTGGTAGGGGCTCAATCCCAGACTGCATAGCTCCAGTGTAGGCGACTGAACTGGTTCAGGCGTGCATTAAGATGACGCTGCTCCAGACATCGGAAAAATTGCCCGCACCGACCGCGATACGATACGGCGAATGGCCCGGCCAGCCAGATGATCGAAGGACTTTTCTCCACTCAATAATTGGGTGGCAATGCGAGTTGCGCGGGGATTTTTCACCCCATGCTGGTAACACAGGTGCGGAAAACGATAGAAAAAGCGAGATAGCAGGAGAGCCGCATCAAAATTAGCGGCAAATTCCGTCTGGATGCGATCGCTATACTGCACAGTGGTTCCTTCTGCCACACAGGTGGCGGCAACGATGCCACTCTTGACGGCATGGAGGATGCCATCGCCAAATAAGGGGTTGATCAGGCAGGCTGCATCTCCCGCCAACAAAATCCGCCCATCCGGGGTATTAAGGGGCTGCTTACCATTCCAGAGGGGCAAGGGATGACCAAAAAACTTCATTTTGTCGGCATCGTAGGGAATGTGCAGCGCATCCATGTAGGCAAAGATGGCCCGCTGTAACTCTACCCGAATCTGTTTATCTGCCCGCGTATCCCCTTTACGGGGGCGAAACACCCCAGCTCCAATGTTGAGATGATCCGACTTGGGAAAAATCCAGGCATAGCCCCGCGGAACCGCACCATATTCCAGATGGGCCACATCCGGGCGTAAATCGACATGACCGCTGCCCCACTGATGGGGATGTTCGACTTCCAATGCCAGGGCGATGGACCGCCGCAGTTGCAAATTTGCGGCTTTTGCCGTCACGCCATTAGCTCCATCCGCTCCAATCACATGGCGAGCTATGGCAACAAAGGTCTGCCGTTTTGCCAGTTCCCCAGACTCCCTGATGGCTTGGGCTTCCACCCGAACGCGATCGCCATCTAGCGTAACCGACCGAACTGCCAAACCATCCCGCAATTCCGCTCCAAACTGCACAGCTCGTTGGGCCAGGGTGTTGTCGAAAACTGGCCGTTGCATCATCCAGATGGATAAGCGGTGATCACTCCCAGGGGGATTAATCGCAGCCAGATAGGGATCAGCAAAGTTCCAAGTGTGACGCATGTAGAGTACATCGGACTCGATCACCGCTTCGGGGGCCAGATCTCGCAATACGGACTGCATCACCATGGGTGTGCCGCCGCCGCAGGGCTTGTGCCGGGGTAGAAAGCGCTTCTCTAACAACGCCACCTTCAATCCTGCCTGGGCAGCGGTTGCTGCTGCCATTGTCCCTGCTGGTCCAGCCCCACAGACAATCAGGTCGTACTCTAACACCGCTTAACTCTCCGCTGATTCTGATTGATCCCTCAAGCCTACACAGGCTGAAGCAACTGGAAGACTTGCTTGGGTGATTACCTTTTCGGTCAAACTCCCCTGAATCAGAATAGCGGTTTTAGCTTCGATTCCGCCGTCCTACCTTGGACTGACTAAGCCAGGAAGCCCAGCCGTTTGCCGTTGTCACGGGCCAGTCGAATCATGTTCTGCCGGAAGGAGCGATCCAACCCGAAGCGCTCACAAATCTTCGTAATCACTTGGGCATGTAAGGCGATCGCCTGACCGCGCAGCTTAATAAACTTGGCATCCCCCATCTGACGGCGAACCAAAATCACAAGTGGTGCAAACATGACAAGCTCCTACAAAACTAAATCAAAGCGTGGACTCAAGGAAAGATGCAGCCAAGGGAAGCAGGCTTAGGCCGCAAAGGCGGTCAGGATGACAACGGTGACAAACAGGGCCGCGATCGCTGCTTGCAAGGCATAGCGGTTTTGCTGCTCTTCAGAGGGATATTCGGCGTAGTAGATGGGGGGTTCAGCCGCGTAGTTGTTCAATAGACCTTGTTCGTTGATGGTTTGCATGGTTCAGACTCCTGATTTGAGAGCGATAAGGGAAGGGAACGAAATGGCCAACTTTTCAGTTAGCGGGCGAGTTTGTTAAGCCGCAAAGGCGGTCAGGATGACAGCGGTGACAAACAGGGCCGCGATCGCTGCTTGCAAGGCATAGCGGTTTTGCTGCTCTTCAGAGGGATATTCGGCGTAGTAGATGGGGGGTTCAGCCGCGTAGTTGTTCAATAGACCTTGTTCGTTGATGGTTTGCATAATTCAGACTCCTGATTTGAGAGGCGTATCTCTATGTAAATAAATGTAAACGATATTGTTACAAAGTGTCAACTAAACTTGCATAAAAAGTTGAATGGTGGTAAAAATCCGCCGAGATTGAGCGCCAGCCGGTGTCAAGGTTGGCCAGAGGGGTGTGTCAGTTCTTGGGCTGGGCCGCCGACCGAACAACCAGGCCCCACTTCTGGCAGGGAGCCGAAGCTGGGGCGCTGAAATGCTAGGCTGGCAGATTGAACCCTACTTCAGCGTTTGGAGCCGTTGTCTTGCCTGCGAAACATCCCTTGACGCCATGGTCGCCCGCCAGTTATGGACTGGCGCTTCATACCGCCAGCGCTGACTTAGGCTTAGCCATCAGCAACTTCAGCGGCGATCGCCGCTGTCAAACCTGGGCCTTGGGCCGGGATCTGGCTAGCTATTTGCATCTCCACCTGGTCGAGTTCCTCCAGCCTCAAACCTGGCAAGATCTGGCCTTTTTAGCTGTAGCCCGTGGACCAGGGGGCTTTACCGGAACCCGCATTGGGGTTGTAACCGCTCGTGCCCTGGCTCAGCAATTGGACATTCCTTTGTTTGGCATTTCCACCCTGGCCGCCGCCGCCTGGCAAGCGAGGGAATTAGCCCCGGAGGTCGCGATCGCGGTTCAGATGCGAGCCCAACGGGGGGAACTGTTTTGTGCAATTTACCAACCCACTGCAGAAGGACTGCAACCGATCCTGCCCGACACGGTGTTGCCGCCAGACCAATGGCGGCAAAAACTAGAGCAGCAGTCCCAACCGCATCGACTGCTGCTCCTGGAAGAGGGGTTGGCCGCAACCGTTGCCAACTTGCTGGAACTGGCCTACCTGGATTGGCAACGGGGCAAGCGTCCACATTGGAGTGAGGTGTTACCTTTCTATGGCCAGCATCCGGTTAATGACCGAGCAGAACAAAGCCATCCCACGGTCGAGAAAAGTTGATGGCGGTCAGCGGTCAGCGAACAGCAAAGCTCCTGTGAAGCCGCTTTGCGAACAGCGGTTAGCTATCAGCTATGGGGCATCATTGGCTGCTGAGCCTGTGAAACATCGCTCCAGACGGTGTGCGAATCCACTTAGTTGGCAATGACGATGTAGGGTGAGGCAATATTGGGAACTTGACCGGCGCTGACCAATGCCTGGTAGATCATGGCTGCTACTTCAGCTCGGGTGGCATTGCGAGTCGGACTCAGTTCCTTCACTCTGGGATAGTTCACCACAATCCGCTTTTCCGTCACACCCGCGATCGCCGATTTGGCCCAATCCGGAATCTGGCTGGCATCGCTGTAAAACGACAGAATACTGGTGTTGGTGCTGGACAGGTTCAGACCACTGGATAGGGCCAGCAACACCTCTAACTTGGGAATTTGTAGATCCGGCTTGAATGTTCCCTCTGGATAGCCAGACATGAAGCCCTTTTGATAAGCAGCCTGAATGGCCTGATAGCCCCAATAATTGGCGGCTACATCCTGAAACGTGGTTGAACCCCGCCGCGAGGGGGCGGAAGCAAAGGCTTTGTTGATCATGGCGGCGTACTGCACCCGTGTCACTGGTGCTTCCGGTCGGAAACTGCCATCTTCAAAACCGCTGATGATACCTCGGGCCGCCAAAGCTTCGATATACTCTTTGGCCCAGTGTTTCTGTACATCGGCAAACACGTAGGGTACTGCCACGCCGGTTGGAATGTCATTGCGGGTGAGATAAACATGCCCCAGGACTTGATCGCCCGTGGCTCGCCGGGTTAAGCGCCACCCTGGTTGCAGCACAAACTTGGCAAACTTACCGCTCGGCGGCAACCCATTAGCGCGGGCAATATCCAGGATGGGGGCATTCCGGTCCTGCTGATTTTGTCCAATCAACACCAGATCATTGTCAGTACGGACCACCCGTAGGGTATAAAACAGGCCAAAGTCCTTGCCGCCCATGCGAATGGAATAGCCGTTGCTGTCTGTACTGCGGCCACAAATTCCAGTGAAATCAAACTGCAGCAGCAACGGATCAACCAGGACGGGATTGCTGCCACTCTCACTCCAGCATTTCCGCTGATCGGTAATTTGCTCCACAATCAGCAGGGAATAGGCGCCCTGGCCGTAGGGAGAGGCCATCAAAACATACCGATCCTGGGGAACTTCTTTCTGGGTAAAGACCTGGGCGATCGCGGCTTGATTGCCTAAGCCAACCGTTGTCAGCCCAAGAACAGTAGCGATCGCAGCAGCTTTTGTCCGGTGTTGTAGATTTGTCATTGCACCCTCATTTCATCCATTCAGACAACCTGGAGCAAGCGCCATTCTAGTTGAAGGCTCCCTCAAATGACGCACAAATGATAGAAAAAGTTCAAACGATAGAACAAAGTTCAACTGCCTTATACCGATTTAATCTGAGGCTGCATAGAATTTACCCCACCGCCTGCGGCACCGCCCCTTGATAAGGGGCGGTTGGGAGGGGTCAGATAATGCTCATCATTAAAGAGAATTGGTATTACAGAAAATCAGACAGCAATTGCGACATCCTACGTCCTTTTCCGTAAGGACCGATTAGCCACTCTCTGCGACTTTCTGGCCGATAGCTGACCACTGTTCACTGATTGCTATCTCAAGACACCGAAGTCAAACCGCGATCGCTTTCTTCCAAAGAAACCACTTCCACCTCTGGTAGATCCTTAAACAACAGCGTACTCAGATAACGTTCACCAAAACTGGGCTGGATCATTACGACCAGTTTGCCCGCATTTTCCGGCCGCCGGGCCACCTGGACAGCCGCACAGAGCGCTGCTCCAGAGGAGATGCCCGACAGTAGGCCTTCTTCTCGAGCCAACCGGCGGCTGAAGGCAAAGGCATCCTCATCCGTGACTTGAATAATTTCATCCAGCAAGTCCACCCGTAAGACACCGGGAACAAACCCGGCTCCTATCCCTTGAATCTTGTGGGGACCGGGCTGTCCACCTGACAAAATGGGACTGCCAGCAGGTTCAACTGCAACCGCCTTGAAGCCAGGTTTGCGCGACTTCAAAACCTCGGCCACGCCAGTAATGGTGCCGCCTGTGCCAATGCCAGCGATCAGGAAATCAATCTGGCCCTCGGTATCTGCCCACAGCTCTTCTGCGGTCGTCTCACGGTGGATTTTGGGGTTGGCCGGATTGTTGAACTGCTGCAGCATCAAAGCATTGGGTAAACTCTCGGCGATTTCCGTGGCTCGGCGCACGGCTCCTTTCATGCCTTCACTGCCAGGGGTCAGCACTAGTTGGGCGCCATAGGCTTTCAGCATAGACCGGCGCTCCAGACTCATGGTTTCCGGCATGGTCAGAATCAATTGATAGCCTTTGGCTGCGGCTACCATGGCCAGTGCAATGCCAGTGTTACCGGAGGTGGGTTCCACCAGAATATGTTTGCCTGGTTGAATTAATCCGGCCTCTTCTGCAGCTTGAATCATGCTGGCGCCAATCCGGTCCTTGACCGATGCCGCTGGGTTCATACCCTCCAGCTTAACCGCAATTTGTGCCACACAGCCCTCTGCCTGGGGAATCCGGTTTAATTGAACCAGTGGCGTTTTCCCAATCAGTTCTGTAATGTTGTTGGCAATTTTCACGGTGTGGATCCTCATGGATAGGAATGGGCACAACGGTCCTATTTCCCAGAACCGTTAAACTAACGAACTCGAGTTTACGCTCCCATTGCAATTACTGTGTTAGTTTTCATGAGGATTTAAGAACATAGAATGCCTCCGTTGATGGTTCAATCAAGGGGAGCATGGACCGAAACAACTCTGATTCAGGCATGACTTCCCAACTATTGCCGCATTCAACCGAGTTTTCATCGCTGGAGCAAGCCCTCAAGCATTACTTTGGCTATGACAGCTTTCGCCCAGGACAGCGTTCGATAATCGAGCAGTCTTTACAGAATCGGGATCTGCTGGTGGTGATGCCGACCGGTGGGGGCAAATCGCTGTGCTATCAGCTTCCAGCTTTGTTGAAGCCAGGGTTGATGGTGGTGGTTTCTCCCCTGATTGCCCTGATGCAAGACCAGGTGCAGGCGTTGGAAGACAATGGCATTCCAGCGACTTTCCTGAACAGTAGTCTGAGTGGCGCGGTGATTCGAAAACGGGAGCAAGCTGTGCGGGAAGGGCGCATTAAGCTGCTTTATGTGGCGCCAGAGCGGCTGCTGAGCGAAGGTTTGCTGTTGTCTCTGCTATCGGATGTGTTTGTCTCTGCCTTTGCGATCGATGAAGCCCATTGTGTATCGGAATGGGGGCACGACTTTCGGCCGGAATATCGTCAACTGGGCCAACTCCGACAGCGCTTTGCCAAAGTGCCGATCATGGCCTTGACGGCCACGGCCACGGAACGGGTGCGCCAGGATATTGTCGAACAACTGGCGTTGCGAGAACCTACGGTTCATGTGGCCAGTTTCAATCGGCCCAACCTGTACTATGAAGTGCGGTCGAAACAGCGCACTGCTTATCAGGATTTGCTTGGCCTGATCCACCAGTATTCCCAGTCGGGTATTGTCTATTGCCTCAGCCGCAAGCGGGTGGACGAACTGGCCGCTAAACTGCAGCGGGATGGCATTGCGGCGCTGCCTTACCATGCTGGACTGCCAGCAGCGGTACGGGCCGAGAACCAGACCCGCTTCATTCGGGATGATGTGCAGGTGATGGTGGCCACGATCGCCTTTGGTATGGGCATCAATAAACCCGATGTGCGGTGGGTGGTGCACTATGACTTGCCGCGCAATTTGGAGGGCTATTATCAGGAGGCTGGTCGGGCCGGACGAGATGGCGAAGCAGCCCGCTGTATCTTGTTTTACAGCGTAGCAGATATCAAAACGGTGGAGTTTCTGATCAGCCAGAAAGTTGATCTCCAGACTGGCGCTCCCTTGGAAGAGGAACAGCGCATTGCCACCCAGCAATTGCGGCGGGTGATTAACTATGCAGAAGCAACCGATTGTCGCCGCACCATCCAATTGGGATATTTCGGCGAGGGTTTTGCTGGAAATTGCGGCAATTGTGACAACTGTTGCTTCCCAAAACCAATTGAAGATTGGACCGTTGAAGCCCAGAAGTTTCTCTCCTGTGTGGCTCGCTTTGCCCAGCAGGGGCAGCGCTTCGGGGTGAACTATACGATTGAGGTGTTGCGCGGTTCCCGCAGCGATCGCATTTTGAAACAGGGGCATGACCGCCTCTCCACCTATGGCATTGGCAAGGACCGTAGCGTTGAGGAGTGGCGGCTGTTGGGGCGATCGCTGATCCATCAGCGCTTGGTGGAGGAAACGGTGGATGGTTATCCGGTGCTCCAGTTGAATGACCGCAGTTGGGAAGTCTTGCGCAAAAAACGATCGGTCTTGATCGCTGTCGAACCCTTACAGGCCAAACAGACAACGGCCCAGGCTGAAACTGATGGTTCCGAAGTGGCGGAACTGCTGGGTCGGTTACAAGCCCTGCGAAAGCGACTGGCAGACGAACAAGGCTTGCCACCCTACATTGTCTTTGCCAATGCCAGTTTGCGAGAAATGGCCCGCTATCGGCCCCAGACGCGGGCCCAATTTGCCCGGATCTCCGGCGTCGGCGATCGCAAACTGTCCCAATATGGCGACATTTTTCTGACGGTCATCCGACAATTTTGTGACCAGTATGGACTATCAGACCCTACACCGAACAACCAGCAGAGCCGCAACTAAGCAACGGTTGCCCAGGGAGCAGCAACTGACCGCAACCACCTACCCTGAGACGGCAACTGAGTTGATGAACGTTGCCATTCCAATTGCAAGCTGGCTATAGCGATCCGATTAGGATTGTGAAAGGTT
>CAZBTL010000053.1:0-4301 GCA_964494755.1 uncultured bacterium
ACCTGGAGAGGTGGCTGAGTGGTTGAAAGCGGCAGATTGCTAATCTGTTGTACGAATCGTAAGACCGTACCGAGGGTTCGAATCCCTCCCTCTCCGTTTCTTAAGCTCTCCCTAGTTGGTTGCAGGGTTTGCCGTGGCAAGGAGTAGCTAACCAGAGAGGTGAGCAGCGATTGGGACACATTTCCTAGCCATGCTTTCCCATCCGCGATCGCCTGAAAATTGAGAAGGGCTTCTGTTAAAGTTTCGATTTGAGTCAGTGAAAGCGCTAATCCTGACAACGAGAGGTTTGGGTAATGCTCCAATTTGCGGGATGAGGCGGCACAAGCCAACGGGATCGGTGACATAGTTCTGGTTAGGTCAACGGTATCTGGCTTGGTGAATCGAAGGAGAGCTTGTTACAGTGGCCTTACAGAGAGATTGACCAGATTGGCCCTATGCGCGATCGCTACCTGGATTGGATTGACCACATTGTGACCGCTACCCTCAAGGGCGAAATTCGCTCCAAGGAGCAGGTCTATCAACGGTTACAGAAAGAAGTAAGGAGTGGCACAGGGGAACTGTTTGATCGGTGTTTGCAAGAGCGGGTTGATGCGGTGCAGACCCAACTCCGTACTGAAACCGATGAACTGAAGCAAGCAAAGGCGACGCGTCAGCAGCGGGCTTTAAAGACGATTCAGATTGAATGGGAGCGTTTGCAGCAACAAAATCAGGCCAACTCTGCCATTGCGGTGGTTGTTCAAACCCTGACGACGGCAGCACCCGCAGATCGCCTGCCGGTTTTACTGCAAGCGCTGGATCCGAACCAATCCCAGCCGTTGAGTAATCCGCAAATTCGGCAGTTAGCCCAAAGTTTGCAGTCAGTTACCGAGCTAGCTGAGGATCCGGCCTCTTTAACGGAACTGGCAACGGGGTTGCTGGCTGGATTGAGTTCCTGGCAACTGCTGGAAGGGCAGTTAGTCACCTGGATCTATGAAAACGCTCAATCCTCTTTGGGTTTTGGCAAAGAGCCAGGGCAACAGGAACCCTGGAGCAGTTGGGCTAAAGTTGTCAGATCCCCGGAACTAAAGCGACTGTTTGCCGATCTGGCTCAACATCAATCCGTGACCAGCCAGGGGATACCCTCTGAATGGGACTTTGCCAGTTGGCTGGAAGTGGCGCTGGTGTTACAACGGTTGCAGCTGGGGTTGGTCACCTGGTTTGACAAGCAGCCCTATGATGTCAGGGCAGGCAAACGGTTATCGATCGCTACCTTTTTAACCTTCACGGTTGTTTGGAGCCAACTGGCCCAGCGATTTAGTTCCCTGAATCAGGCTCTGCTGGCCCAAGCCAGTTTTCAAATGGTGCTGCAGGTGCTCTATCAGTTTGCCCAGCAGGACTATTTCCCGCTATATGGTGGGCTGTTTGCCGCTTTGTCGGGGGAATCGCTGCAAACCATGCTGGACTACTTGGATCAACCCCTGCGACAAGTCGCCAATACTCAGAGCAAAGCCCGCATCCTGACCTTGTTGGGCTACTCTCAACGGGCCTTGGGACGAGTTGATCAGTCGGTGCAATTTCACCAGATGGCTCTGGAGATTGCCCAGGCGGCGGGAGATCGCCCCTGTGTAGTGGCTAACCTGAACCATCTGAGCCGTACAGCGGTTGCGCAACAAGACTATGCCGCTGCCATTGACTATAGCCAACGAGCGTTGATCCAGTCGCGTCAGATGGGCGATCGCCAGGGAGAGGCTAATGCTCTTGCCAATCTGGGTTACAGCGAAGTTTTTCAGGCCCAGCAGCAAAACCAGTTAGACCCGGAGCCATACGATCGCCTGCTGATGTATTTGGAACAGGGATTACAACTCTCTGAACAATTCAGCGATCGCCCCAGTCAGGCTCTTTGCGCCCACAGTTTGGGAGTTGTGAAAGTGGTGTTGGGGCAATACCAGGATGCGATCGCCTGCTTACAACATGGGTTGCAAATTGCCCAGTTTATCGGTGACCTGGCATTGCAAGGAATGAATCTGACCTATCTGGCGGAAGCCTTTCGTGGCTTAAACAACTCAGAAATGGCAGTCTTCTCCGGTTGTTTGGGCATGTATTTGCTGCACCAGATCCAATCTTCCCAATGGCGGCAGGCTGCCGGGATCCTCAGCATTCTGCTGGGGCAACTCGGAGCAGAAAATTTCCAGGCCATTCTGATGCAGTATCGGCCGCAATTTCTGCAACAGATTGGTGTGGATGGGTTTGACTACTTGCTGCCCCTCCTCAATGAGTATCGGCAATAAGCGAGTATCGGCAATAACCCCGTCCACTGTCCCATTTGCCTGGGAAAGGTGGAAGAGCGCCGCTGCTGGGCATCAGTCCACAATTTGCAGTTCATGGATATTCCAGAGGGCTTCGCCCAACTCAGGATACTGGATGGGCTGGATGCGATCGCGTACCGCTGCCATCACCCGAGCATTTACCAGTGGAATCCAGGGCAGATATTCCTGACTCAGGATCTGGGTTTGACCGTACAGTTCCTTCCGTTTGGCCTCATCCAATTCCTGAGCCGCCTGAATGTAAAGCTGGCCGATTTTGGCTTCCCAGGGCGCCACAACCCGCCCTTCGATCGGCGGTTTACCCTTTTGGGGCAGTTGGTTGAAGCTGTGAGAGGAGCCATCCGGCAGCCAGACATTCGATCCACCGTGGGGTTCCCGTGAGCTTCCCATGGCCAGCAAATAGGCTTCCCAGTCCAGGGAATTGTCCAGCTTATCAATTAGAGTATTGAAGTTCATCGGGTTCAAATCCACCTGGATGCCAAGTCGGTCCAGGTCCTGTTTGATCTGGGCAATCATGGCTTCCCGGACGGTATTGCCCGCATTGGTCATCAGAGTAAAACGGACCCTATTACCATCCGCATCCAATAACTGGCCACTGGTATCGTATTTAAAACCGGCTTCTCGCAGCAATTGTTTGGCTTTCTCCAGATTGAAGTTGTAGACCCTGAGTCCTTTCTCCGGCGGCAGAAAATAGGGGCTTTGTTCCATAATGGGTGAATTAATCAAGACCCCCAGACCCCGGAAGATGTTGTTGTTCATCTTTTCGCGATCGATAGCATAGGCAACAGCTTGCCGGAATTTGACGTTATTAAACCAGCGGGACTTGATCGGATCGACTAACGGCCGACCATTGCGGCGTCCCTGATTCAGGTTGAAGGCCATGAAGGTGGTGATCGGGCGTGGTCCACCAATGTAAATGGTGAATTTGCCCCGCTTTTCCTCCCGTTTCAGCAGGGTGAAATCTTCTGGGCGAATCGGTTCGGAAATATCCAGGCCACCAGAGCGAAACTGCAGCAGAGCGGTGTTCTGGTTTTCCACAATGTTCCAAACAATCCGTTGGATATAGGGTTGGGAGTTGCCCTGGGCGTCTTTGCGCCAGTAGTAGGGGTTGCGGTCAAAGGTGACTCGCTGGCTGGTGACGTAGCTTTCCAGCCGATAGGGGCCATTGCAGACAATATCTTTGGGCTTGGTGCCAGTCCCCCAGGTGGACATGAACAGCAGGTTACCGTCCGACCCTTTGGTCGTAACCGTGTGTTTCAGGGCATGTTCCGGCAGAATCGCCAGGCCCAAGCTGCGGAGAAAGGGGGCGAAGGGTTCTGGGATGGTAAATTCTATTCGGCGATTGTCTAGCTTACGCACAGTGGGCAGCTTCCGTTCAACCCCAATTCTCAGTACATCCTGGATATTGGTGGGGATATTGGGATTGAGGTAAATATCTCGAAAGCTGAAGAGAACATCATCTGCGGTCAGAGGTTGGCCATCGGACCAGCGCAGGTTGGGCCGCAGGGTGACGACAATTCGCTTTTTGTCGGGGGCAATTTCCCAGGATTCGGCCAGGGCCGGTTCCACTTCGCCAGTTAAGCCATTCTCTGTAATCAGGCCCTCATAAATGAGCTGAAAGACATTGGGTGACTCATTACTGAGGGCGTAATTAAAGGTTTTGGGGTCACTCAGGATAGAGTTGACCAGTTGGGGCGCCTGGGTGGAGCGGGCCAGTTGCCCCTGGGGGTTACAGGCGGTTACCGCGATCGCGCAGATGCAGGCCAGCAACATCAGCCCACCATACACCCAGCGTCGAGCAATTCCAATTCCCATAGCCACAGTTCCATTTCATCTCTTGGCCATCATAAGACCTCGGGCTGACTTACTGAAATTCCAGGCCAGAGATTGTCAGCTTGACTTGGAAATTACAATGAAAACGAGGAGTTTGTGGAGACGGGATTATTTTACCGACGGGTGAGCAGGGAAAGTCTTGTATCAGGATTTGTCAGTATTTGA
>CAZBTL010000053.1:4401-19177 GCA_964494755.1 uncultured bacterium
GCACGGTCTACATCTTTGCCGGTGAGGATTTGCAAGCTGTAATTTACCGGGATGGCACATGGAGGTTTAGATGAAGCCAGATTTTGATCGGATGAGCGTCGCTGAACTTCGGGCCTATTTGCTTGCTCATCGCAACGATAACGAGGCATTTTACAAACTGGCGGATCGGCTAGAAGCTGGTTCTGATCATACGGTCCGATACCCAGCTCCAGATTCCCCTGAAACAATTGCGCTGATGGAAGCAGTAATTCAAGAACAGGTTCAGCGGTTGGAAGAGAAACGCCAAGATTAAGCAGTTGAGCGGTTAATAAAGTCAGTCCCTGCTCCCTGTCGAGCTAATCTGCGGTATTGAAACCGCTAGGATGAAAAATGATCTTCTGCCAACAGATATTCCATGAGTTCTGAGCGGGCTGTAAAACTGGAACGGGCCAATCCCTTACTGGCCTTAAATTATGAACCGGCCCTGGAACAGTTGGGCGATGACTACTACGATCCAGTGGCTGCGGCTGAGTTCCCTTTACAGGTGTTGCGGTTCCGGAATGATGACCTGTTGCCCCAATTGGGCGTCGATCCCCAGCAGGTTCAGGATACGGACTTCCTGGAAGCCTTTGGTCAGTTTCGACGTCCTCCCCGTCCTTTTCTGGCCCTGCGCTATCACGGCTATCAATTTGGCGAATACAATCCCCGTCTGGGCGATGGTCGGGGCTTCCTCTATGGCCAGGTTCGGGGCAGCGATGGCCAACTCTATGACCTGGGGACCAAAGGATCGGGAACCACGCCCTATTCCCGTGGCGGGGATGGCCGATTGACTTTGAAAGGGGGCGTGCGGGAGGTGATTGCGGCTGAAGCGCTGCATCGGGCTGGCGTTTACACCTCTCGCTGTCTCAGTCTGGTGGAGACGGGCGAGTCGCTCTGGCGAGGGGATGAGCCTTCTCCGACTCGCTCTTCGGTGATGGTGCGGCTGAGTCGATCGCACATTCGGTTTGGCACCTTCGAGCGGTTGCTGTATGTCAAACGCAAAGACCTGATGGCTATTCTGCTGGATCATGTGATTGAGCACTACTATCCCCATTTGGCCAGTGATCGCGATCGCTACCCCCGCTTCTATGCTGAACTGGTGCAACGGGTGGCTCGACTGGCAGCCCAGTGGATGGCAGCCGGGTTTTGTCATGGGGTGTTGAATACGGACAATATGTCCATTACCGGCGAAAGTTTTGATTATGGTCCCTATGCCTTTATTGAGACCTACAACCTGAGCTTTACAGCCGCCTATTTCGACTACTTTGGCCTGTATGCCTACGGCAACCAACCCGCCATTTGCCGGGAGAATTTATTGCGGCTGCAACGACCACTGGAATGGGTGATTGCGCCAGAAGACCTGCAGGCTGGCATTGAGCCCTTCTGGCAACAGTTTGAAGCCGCTTATCAGGAACAGATGTTGCGTAAGCTGGGTTTTCGTCCGACCACTGACCCCGATGCAGCGTCCCTGGTGCAGCAAACGGTGAAACTGCTCAAGGAAACCCAGATGGGCTACCACACTTTCTTTGCGGAATTGAGCCGACAATTTTCGGCAACCTGGCGCGATGACTTGGACCACATCTTGCCCGCGGTGACCGCCGTCGATGATGCCACCCGAAATCTCTGGCAGCAATGGAAAATTCAATACTTCCATCACCTGTTGCAAGTGCCGCCGGAAGAGTTAACCCGCATGGGCGATCGCTTGCAGGCCAGCAATCCCAGCACGGTGCCGGTGCGTCCGCTGATCGAAGCGGCCTGGCAACCCATTGTGGAATCCGATGACTGGTCAGACTTTGAGTTACTGATTCGCAGCATCCGGGCCTAGCCAATCTGCGGTAGCCCTGGATGAGATCCCCCTAATCCGCAACCTTTAACTGGGCCACATTCCACAGCGACTGTTCATAGGCCAGGGAAGACAACTCTACCCCTTGTATCCGGTTTCGCACCGAGGTCGCCAATTCGTCGTTCCCAATCCGCGACCTGCCAATCCTGAAGACCAGCAGCAGCAACCAGCCGTAGAACCACCGTCTAGCCATCACTGCGTTTCCTTTCAGCCCCAGTTCCTTTCAGCCCCTGTATCCCCTTTTCGCCATCATAAGACCTCCGGCTGCTGGGTTGTCATGCCATTGGTTGGGCAAGGTTGGTGTCAGCGGTATCAGGGGCGAATCAGGGATCATCCCTCAGGCACGAAGGTTACTCGGAAGCTGCCTGGTGGGCCTGTGCCGTGCCTGGGGGATGAAAAAGGTTGCCTGAGTCCCTTACTCGTGAATCCAGGAAAAAATAGTGGGCTGCCAGTTGACCAGTTCTTCTTCCTTAAACCACAGGCTAATTTCCGATTCAGCCGTCTCCGGAGCGTCGGAACCGTGGATAATGTTGCGGCCGATATTGGCGCCCAAATCCCCCCGGATGGTGCCGGGTTCCGCGTTCAGGGGATTGGTGGCCCCGATCAGTTTGCGGGCTGAGGCAATCACCCCTTCTCCTTCCCAAACCATGGCTACTACTGGACCGGAGGTAATGAACTCCACCAGACCACTGAAAAAGGGCCGCTCTCTGTGAACGCCGTAGTGCGCTTCCGCTAGTTCACGGCTGACATTGAGCAATTTCAGGCCCACCAGGGTAAATCCCTTGGTTTCAAAGCGGCGAATAATTTCACCCACCAATTTGCGCTGTACGCCGTCTGGCTTAATGGCCAAAAATGTCCGTTCCAAGGCTCACTCCTAATCTTTTACCAATTGTTACAAAATCCAGATTATCCGATTCCGTCCTCCGAAACACGGATCCCATCGGTTTATCGGTTTTCCTGGATGCGCAAGGTGTATTTGGGTGAACCATTTTTGTTATAGGAGCCAATCCAGATGGAATAGGTACCTGGCAACCACTGACCAGAAATGCCGGGATTTTTGCCCTGCTCGTCGTCATTGCACCAGATGCCACCCGGTCCCTTAATGGCCAGCGAAGTATCTTCCGAACTCTGGACCCGGAGACTGAGGCTATTGAAGAAGGCATTGACCACTAACGTATGGTCGGGTTTGGCATTGGCATAGCCGGTACAGGGGCCGGTGGCGGTGTCAGCCTGCCCCACAATATCCTGCAACGACACATTGCCGCCACCCGTGCCGCGGAGTTCTAAGGGGTTGGGTGAAAATCGAGGGCTGATGGCAGTCTGTCCCAGGGCTGATGGTGGCATCCAGATGGCCGTAACCAGGGCGGCGGCACTGACGATCGCCATCAACTTAACGCGCTTCATGTCTTTCAGTCCTTCCAGGTAGATGTTTGAGCAAAGGTTTCAGACGTTAGATGCCCCAGAAGGGTTCCGACCGACCCAAGATTGAGCAAGCCCATACAATTGTCGCCTGATGATTCATCCGAGCTTCACAGGGATCTGATTGGGCTTAAGCTGCGACGGCCACTGCTGCTTCCAGGCGCAACCGATCCCATTGGCGTTGATGTAGCAACAGCCAGGATTGGATCAGGTCGGGGCCACGGGTTTCGCCGGTCAGGGCTACCCGCAACAAGGGCTTCAACTGACCCTCTTTCCGGTTCAGGTTCTGGGCCACCTGTTTGACCAATGCCTGAATGCTGGCCTCCGTCAAAGGTTGGAACGAATCCATCGCTGTCAGGATGGCTTTCAGGGCAGTTGCCGCCCCCTCCTGTTGCAGTTTCTTCATCGCCTCGTCGGTAAAGCCAACCTCCTGGACAAACAGATAGCGGCTCATGGCTACCGCTTCTTCCAAGCGGGTCAAACTGGGCCCAATCAGGGCCGTTAGTTGTTCCAGCCAGGGGCGATCGCCAGTCCAGTCAAACTCATAGCCAGCGGCTTGCCAGTAAGGAATCAGCAAATCAACCAACTGGGACGGCGCCATGGCATGGAGATACTGCCCATTCAGCCAGTTCAGCTTATCCCAATCAAACTTGGCGCCGGCTTTGTTTACCCGATCAAAGCTAAAGTATTGGGCCGCTTCCGACAGTGTAAATTGTTCCGTCATTGGTTCCGGCGGCGACCAGCCCAGTAGGGTCATATAGTTGGCGATCGCCTCGGCCGTATAGCCCATTTGTTTGAAGTCGGAAATAGAAGTTACCCCATCCCGCTTAGACAACTTGGCTCCTTGCTGATTCAGGATCAGCGGCGTATGGCCAAACTGGGGAACGGTTGCCCCCAAGGCTTCGTATAACAAGATTTGTTTCGGGGTGTTGCCAATGTGATCTTCACCTCGAATTACATGGGTGATGGCCATATCAATGTCATCCACCACCACTACAAAGTTATACAGCGGTTGGCCTACTGCGCCCCCAGAGGCGGCCCGGGCAATCACCATATCGCCACCCAGATCCCGACCCTTCCAGGTCACCTGACCCCGTACCAGGTCATGCCAGGAAATTTCCCGATCGTCATCAATGATGAAACGGATCACCGCTGAACGACCTTCCGCTTCAAAGGCAGCCCGTTGTTCAGGTGTCAGATAGCGGTGCCGGTTGTCATAGCGGGGCGCTTCATGGCGGGCTTTTTGGGCCTCGCGCATGGCCTCTAACTCCTCTGGTGTGTCGTAGGCCCGATAGGCTAGCCCCTGAGCCAGCAAGGTCTGAATCGCCTGATGGTAAAGATCCATGCGTTGGGTCTGAAAGAAGGGACCTTCGTCCCAGGTCAAGCCCAACCAGGTCAACCCATCCAGAATATTTTGGGTATATTCCGGTCGCGATCGCTCCAGGTCAGTATCTTCAATCCGCAGAATAAATTGACCACCGTTGTGACGGGCAAACAGCCAATTGAACACCGCCGTCCGGGCAGTGCCAATATGCAAGTTTCCAGTTGGACTCGGAGCAATGCGAACACGAACAGTCACGGTAAGTTTCTCAATAACAGGACAACATGGAATAGGAAAACATCAGAGACAGTCACGATCCAGTTAGTCAGCAGCACTTGAAGCTGGTGAAGTCCCCCAAATGCCTATCCCCCAGCCAAGGCTATCTGATCAAAAACAACGAACTTGAACAGACCAATTACCTGTTCTTGCGGCTCCGCCACCCCAGCAGATCACTGACTGAAACTAAACTAAGCCTGGCTCTAGCAAGGACTAGTTACAAAGGCACAGGAAGATCAGACCTCCCAGCTCTTTCCAGTTTAATTCCGCCCATCTACATTAATCGTAAAAAGTTAATCGTAAAAAGGCAGGCAGCGTCAAGCTTTAAGCCTGACTTCAAGCCCGTTCGAAGTAGCGAGCCCGCTCCCAACTGGTGACCACTTCATCAAACTTCCGCTGCTCCGTCCGGAAAAAGTGCAGATAGTGATCTACCACCTCATCCCCTAGCGCGCGCCGGGTCCAGGTACTTTTCTCCAATTCTCGAATCGATTCATTCAGACTGACGGGTACTTGCGGCAGATCCTGGGCCAGGTAGACATCACCCTCAAACATAGGCGGCGGCTCAATTTGGTTGGCAATTCCATCCAGACCTGCCGCCAGCGTCACTGCAAACGCCAGATAGGGATTGGCATCCGCACCGGGAGCCCGACATTCCAGACGCAGGGAGGAGCCGTGGCCTAGAACCCGAAAGCCAGCGGTGCGGTTGTCATAGGACCAGGCAATTCCCGTTGGGGCAAAAGAGCCAGCCACATAGCGCTTATAGGACGTGGGATAGGGTGCATAGAAGGCAAAGATTTCCCGAATGTGGGTCATCCAGCCGCCCAGGAACCAGCGGAACAGTGGAGAACTGTGAACCGGGCCAAAAGCCTCTTTACCTGGGAAGAGTGCTTTGCCATTGCCATCCCACAGGCTGACATGCAGGTGCATGCTGGAACCGGCATAGCGTTCGTCCCACTTGGCCATAAAGGTAATCGCAACGTCCTTCTGCCAGGCAATTTCCTTCGCCAGATGTTTATACAGGGTATGGCGATCGCACATTTCCAGAAAATCGCTATAGCGCAGGTTAATCTCCTGCTGACCCGGGCCCCATTCCCCCTTAGAAAACTCCACGGGAATGCCAGAACGATCCAGATGCCGTCGGATATCCCCAATCACAAACTCTTCCTTGGTTCCCTGCAGGATGTGATAGTCCTCGATATAGGAGCCAATCGGTTGCAGATCCTGATAATTTTTGCGCCGGGCCGCTTCGTAGGAATCAGCAAACACATAGAGTTCCAGTTCCGAAGCCCCCATCGCCACATACCCCAGTGCCCTGGCTGCTTCCACCTGTTGCTTCAGGATATTCCGGGGAGCCACACTGATCGGCTGATCGACCTCCTCCTCAAAGACATCGCAGAGGATAATCGCCGTTTTGTCCAACCAGGAAGCCAACCGTAGTGTCGATAAATCCGGTACCAGACGGAAATCTCCATAACCCGTGGCCCAACTGGTGAATCCATAGCCAGGAATGGGATCCATTTCCATGTCACAGGCCAGCAGATAGTCGCAGGCGTGGATGCTGTGTTTCAAGACATCGTTGAGGAAATAATGCCCCGCGATCCGTTTCCCCATCAGGCGGCCATACATATCTGGAAACACCGTCAGTACCGTCTCAATCTGCTCGTCTTCGACCATCTGGGCCAGTGTTTCCACATCCAACATGCCGCGTACTTTCGGTTGCACCATGCAAACTCCTTACGATGAACCACCCTGGGAGAAACGTTTCGATTCATTCCCAATTGCCAGTACTGCCATCCTAATCGGATTAGCAGCCTCAACCAATCGCTTTCAGGTTAACGAAAAGTAAAATCTGGTTTTGTATTGGCAGAGTCCGCCTCGAAAGCAGGTGACAGGTGTCGGGTGCTGTGGGGTGTCAGGTGCAGGGTGTTAGGGGTGGGGAGTGGGGTGTCAGCAACCCAAAACCCAGAACCCAAAACCCAGAACCCAAAACCTGACCGCCTTACTTACTGGATAACTGCAAAGGATTGGCCACTGGTACAGGTGGGGCTTGCCAAAACACGATCGAACTATTCAGTGGTTGGATGGCAGTGCCAGGAAAGTAGAAGCGCAAAATGCGATCGCTAGACCAGCCCAGTTCGCCCAACCGATAGGAACCGGTCTGGCTGAGTCCGACTCCGTGGCCAAAGCCACCTCCGACAAAGGCATAGCCATTCAATTTTCGCTTCTGGTCATACAGCGGCTCCAGGTAAAACAGGGTGCTGTAGGGTGCTGAAAAAGCGACCCGGATGTCGTCTTTCTTGAGTTCAATCGGTCCCTGATCAGTAATAATTTGCAGCTTCTGCACCCGACCGGCGGGCGATCGCTCGGTTACGACCATTTGTTGAATGCTGCCAAATCCAGCCAGGGGGTGCTTGCGTGATTTGAGATAGTCTTGCAATTCCTGTTTCAGTTGGGGTAACCGGGCCACCTCTTGCCAGCGGAACAATCTTTGCCCTTCCTCGTTAAATCCCTTGGTTTTGCGAATGAAAGTTTGGAAGTTGGCCTCATCGGCCAGGCTTTTGCGGCCCAAGTCCCAGGGAGACGTTGTGGAATCGATGATGGACTGTAGATAGGGGCGGGGTTGCCCCTGCCAGACATCCGTAAAGCTGGCCGTCACCCCACCCGTGGTAGAAGAATAGACCGCATCTACCAGTTCATTCTGATAGGTCAACACTTTGCCGCGCGTGGCTGCGATCGCCCGGTCGGTGGCCGGATGGGCCCCATTGAGACCGTTATAGACCTGGCATTGGGTGTCCGCACAGAGTTGGTAGTTATCAATGGCAAATCGGCGCAGATTGCGCAGGGCATAGGTACGGGCCAGGATGGCTTGGGCTTCCAGCACCGACTGGGGCGCCCAGGTGCCGATCTCATAGGGCACCACCCCCCGCAGATAGGCTTCCAGCGGCACCTGATTGACCAGGGTATAGGTGCCATAGGCATTCCGCTGCAGCCGTAAACTGCCCGCATACAGTCGCCAGGACTCGCCTGCTACCGGCCCAACCTGAATCACCCCCCGACCAGAGGAAATATCAATCTGATCCCGCAGGTAGCGATAACCGTTCAGCACCAGGGCTGCTTTAGGCCGTTGTTTCACCATCTGCGTATCCAGAAACGCTGTCTGAATGCCCTGAGATTGGAGATTTTTCAGCAACAACCGTCGCAGCAGGGGGTCGTTATAAACCGATCGCTGGGCCCACACCTGCCACCTTCCCGGTTGCCCTACCTCCACCGGAATGCCCTGAGCTTGCCAGCGCTGGGCCGTATCTTCCGCTGTTTCAAAACTACGGTGGGTGCTGAGAACCAGCCGTTCTTCTAATTGGGGTTCTGTCAACGGCTGCATCACAATTTCCAGCCTGGCCGTACTAGCGGACAGGGTTTGGGGCTTGCCGTCGGTCAGAAACCGTACCGTCAGGCGATCGCCCGATTGGGCTTGCAAGGTCAAGGGCTTGGTTGTCTGACTGCCAAACCGCTGCACAATTCCCACCTGTAACTCCACATCCCTGGTTGGGACGGCTTGGCCAGCAGGTGCAACGGCACTCGTCAATACAGAGACGGCTAGCACCATCAGGGATGGCAGCGGAGCGGACCGACCAGAAAAGCGCCAGAATGCGTGAAACGAGGGTGTATGCAAGAGCCTGTACCTGGGGAAAAAGCCAACAACTGATGGATACATTTTACAAATATGCCTCAACGTTCTCGATGCCGAACAGGTGATCCGGATGGTTTTTGCCTGGAGTGGACAACAGAACGGGGCAACTGCTGGCGGGGCTGGCGATCGGCCAATCCAGAAATTATCTGATGTTGTTGCAAGACGAACTCATAACGAGTATGATTTATTTACTACCCTGTTTAGGATGATTATCATGGTCAGGATAGAAACGATTCCCCTCAATCAGATCCACCGGCCCCTGTATCGTCAAAATGACCCGCAAAAGGTGGTGCAACTGATGGAGTCGATTCAAGAGATTGGTTTGCAGGAGCCGATCGATGTCCTGGAAGTGGAGGGCCAGTATTATGGTTTCTCTGGCTGTCATCGTTATGAAGCCTGCAGCCGGTTGGGACATGAGACGATTCTGTGTCGAGTCCGACGGGCCCCTCGCTCAGTCCTGAACTTGCATTTGGCTTAACTCCTGGTTTTGCCTGCCCTCACCCTTGAGTTATCCTACGGCAGGCAAAACCATCTCAGGTGTAGTCCCGCTGACGCTCCAGGATTTCCTCTTGACTCCGGTTTAAAGAGCCAGGAGGATTGCGCTAGGCTTCAGACGGTAAGCCTGGGTGGAGGATTCCGCCTGACTTGTCTGCTCTATCCTGCCAATCGTTTGTGCATGACCCCTTATTTAGGAGAATTTTATGGCTACCAAAGCTAGCAATTTGCCGATCAACATTGGAATTGAAGAAGCAGACCGCAAAGCGATCGCAGAAGGACTGTCCCGTCTTCTGGCTGATACCTACACCCTTTACCTGAAAACCCACAACTTCCACTGGAATGTCACCGGCCCCATGTTCCAGACCCTGCACCTGATGTTTGAGCAGCAATACAATGAACTGGCCCTGGCGGTTGATCTGGTGGCAGAACGGATTCGCGCCCTGGGCTTTCCCGCCCCTGGGAGCTATTCCGACTATGCCCGTCTGAGTTCCATTCCAGAGGCGACTGGCGTGCCCAAGGCCGAAGACATGATTCGGCAATTGGTGGAAGGGCAGGAAACCGTCGCCCGTACTGCCCGTGAGATCTTTCCCCTGGTGGATAAAGTCAGCGACGAACCGACAGCCGACTTGCTGACCCAGCGGTTACAAGTGCATGAAAAAACAGCCTGGATGCTGAGAAGTTTGCTGGAGCAATAGTAGTTGCGCGACGCTCAATGCAGCGCTGAGGCGCCGAGAGCGTTGAGACTTGCAAAGTGAAGGCCTAAATTGGTGGATAGTGAATAAAAAGGAGAATCGTGTTAGTTGGTCATTCTCCTGCCACTTCATCATCGGTCACAAGCACTATGTCCCAGGACTATACCCCCCAGTTGCAGCAATTGATGCGACAGGCGGGGTTTTCCAGCTTTAAAGCGCTGAGCCAGGCTGCCGGAATTTCCGAAAAGCAACTACGTCAACTGCGGCGGGGCAATCTGGCCCGGTTGCGGCTGGAAACGCTGGCCCAACTGGCTCAAGCGCTGCAGATTTCGATCGCGGAGTGTCTGACCCTGTTTGCTGGACAACCGTCGCCCCCTGCCAGCGCACCGACTGACGACCTGCAAGCCTTGCGTCAGGAATACGATCGCCTCCAGACCCAACTGAATCAACAACGGCAAGTCCTCTGGCAGGAATTTCAGCAAACCAGTTTGCAGGTTTTGGAACCGCTGTTGTTGCAATTGCCTACTGCCGCCTATGCGGCCCAAAATAATCCCACTGCGCCAGCGGTTCAATTACTGCCGTTGCTGACGCCATTGGATCGCCTCTTGGAAAGTTGGGGGATTCGTGCGATCGCCCCCGTTGGCGCAGAACTTCCCTACGATCCGCACTGGCACCAATTGATGGAAGGCACGGTGGAACCGGGTCGTCTGATTCGAGTTCGCTATACCGGCTACCGCCAGGGCGATCGCTTGCTATATCGGGCCAGGGTCAGTCCCGTTGTTCCAGGCTAAGAAGACAACGATTTTCTATCACCAATCGTTGCTTCAGTTGCCGGATTTCAGATAGAAACTGATTGTTTTGAAAGAAAAGAAAGAGCCTTTTTGATTCTGGAAGAAGCGGGATTTGCCAGCGGTTTTGTCCATAAAGTGCTAAGATCCCAAGCGCGACCTATCGGAATCAAATGCAACTTTTTATCGCAGCTTTGCAAACTTTTGTATCTGCTTAAGGGCTGTCAATAGGCTGATCCCCGCTGCCGCGATCCGCTTCAGGTTGGATGAATGCTGCTAAGTACAGCAATTTCAGCCTTTAACAGCAGTACACCTTAAGATCAATTTTATAATCATTGTTTATCTAACTATACAGAATAACTGAAGCGGTGCTTATTGGATTGCTGATATTATTCTGTTTGAGCCCAACGATACGCATTCGGGTGAGTCAAGCTTGAATGGGTTGACTTCAGATTTTCGGGAGTCCTTAGAGCTAATTTCCCCAGTTAGTATGCGTGCAAGTTCGGCAGTGTAGGGTTGCTCAGAGTTCTTCTGGGCTGTTCTGTGCTGGCTGTTGTCGGGAAGTTCTGACGATTTTTATCAGGAAGGGAGTATATGTCTTACGCTCAAACTAAGACCCAGTCCAAAGCTGGTTATAAAGCCGGGGTTCAGGACTATCGGTTAACCTATTACACCCCGGATTACACCCCTAAGGACACGGACATTCTGGCGGCATTCCGCGTCACCCCGCAGCCAGGAGTTCCCTATGAGGAGGCTGGCGCGGCAGTTGCGGCGGAATCCTCTACGGGTACCTGGACCACGGTGTGGACCGACCTGTTGACTGACCTGGATCGATACAAGGGTCGTTGCTATGACATCGAGCCGGTCCCCGGTGAAGATAACCAGTTCATTGCTTATATCGCCTATCCTCTGGATCTGTTTGAGGAAGGCTCTGTGACCAACCTGTTGACCTCTCTGGTGGGCAATGTGTTTGGTTTCAAAGCACTGAAAGCACTTCGTCTGGAAGACCTGCGCATCCCCGTTGCCTATCTGAAGACCTTCCAAGGGCCTCCCCACGGGATCCAGGTGGAGCGGGACAAGATCAACAAGTATGGTCGTCCCCTGTTGGGTTGCACCATCAAGCCTAAGCTCGGGCTGTCCGCCAAGAACTATGGTCGGGCGGTGTATGAGTGTTTGCGGGGTGGTCTGGACTTCACCAAAGATGATGAAAACATCAACTCCCAGCCATTCCAGCGCTGGCGCGATCGCTTCCTGTTTGTGGCGGATGCCATCCACAAAGCCCAAGCCGAAACGGGAGAAGTCAAGGGTCACTACCTGAACGTAACCGCCGCAACCTGTGAAGAAATGCTGAAGCGGGCAGAGTTCGCGAAAGAACTGGAAATGCCCATCATCATGCATGACTTCTTGACCGCTGGCTTCACCGCCAACACCACCCTGGCCAAATACTGCCGCGACAATGGTCTGCTGCTGCACATCCACCGCGCCATGCATGCCGTGATCGACCGTCAGAAGAACCACGGCATCCACTTCCGGGTTCTGGCCAAGTGTTTGCGGATGTCCGGTGGTGACCACATCCACACTGGAACCGTGGTCGGTAAGCTGGAAGGCGACAAAGCCATTACCCTTGGTTTCATTGACCTGCTGCGGGAAAACTACATCGAGCAAGACCGCTCTCGGGGCGTTTACTTCACCCAGGATTGGGCTTCCATGCCAGGTGTGATGGCGGTGGCTTCCGGTGGTATCCACGTATGGCACATGCCAGCTCTGGTGGAAATCTTCGGTGATGACTCCGTGCTCCAGTTTGGTGGCGGCACCCTGGGTCACCCTTGGGGCAATGCTCCCGGTGCGACGGCTAACCGGGTGGCACTGGAAGCTTGTGTCCAGGCCCGTAACGAAGGCCGCGACCTGATGCGGGAGGGCGGCGACATCATCCGTGAAGCCTGCCGCTGGAGCCCTGAATTGGCTGCTGCTTGCGAACTGTGGAAGGAAATTAAGTTCGAATTCGAGGCGGTTGATACCGTTTGATGATGAACTGTTGGCCGTCAGCTATTAGTCAAGTCAGAATTGACCGCTAATAGCTGATAGCTGGTAGCTATCTCACTCATGGATCTAAAGCAGATTGCCAAAGATACAACCAAAACCTTGATTAGTTACATGACCTATCAAGCGTTGCGGGTTGTGATTGCCCAATTGGATGAAACTGAACCGAAACGGGCTTACTGGCTGCGTCAGTTTTCCTATCGGGTCAGTATTCAAAATGGTGAAGCTTACCTGGCTGCTTTGTTTCAGGAAGAGCCCCGGTTGGCCTTTCGCCTGCTGACAGTGCGAGAGCATATTGCAGAAGAAATTGCCGATTACCTGCCGGAGATGTTGCGGACGGGGATTCAGCAAGCTAACCTGCAGCAACGCACGCAGCAATTGGAACGCATGACGCAAGTCGATCCATCGCTCTCCGAATCGGATCCAGCCCAGGAGACCGGAGATGAGGCAGCCCCTCTCAACCTTTCGCCGGAGCTGGAGCCGGGAACTGAAGACATTTTCTAGGCTGACCTTTCAGGCAGATGGCTGATTGTCATTGCTCAGCCATGGGCCATGCACTACTGAAATTTGAGGACTATCCATGAAAACTCTGCCCATTGAGCGCCGTTACGAAACCTTTTCCTATCTGCCTCCGTTGACGGATGCCCAGATTGCTCGTCAGATTCAGTACACGCTGGATCAGGGTTACTATCCCTGCATTGAGTTTACGGAAGATCCTCGTCCTGAGGAATACTACTGGACCATGTGGAAGTTGCCGCTGTTCAATTGCACCTCTCCTCAGGAAGTGCTGACGGAAGTGCAACAGTGCCGTTCCGAATTTCCGACCTCCTACGTTCGCATTGTGGCATTTGACAATATCAAGCAGTGCCAGGTGATGAGCTTTATTGTGCACAAGCCCAATCAATCGGGTAGCAGTTACGGTAGCGGCTATCGCTATTAATTGGCTCTGATTGTGTGAGCTTGATGCTGGGTAGGGTGGGCTGTGTCCATCCTGCCCAGTTTTGTTGATTGGGGCAGCAGACAACAGACTGATGGGTGATTCTGGGCTTGATATTCGCATTTGTTTCCTGGGCGAGTCCTTTGTCAACGGTACGGGGGATAGCAGCCATCTGGGCTGGACTGGTCCGGTGTGCGCCGATCTGGCCCAACGGGGATACGCCATCACCTATTACAACCTGGGAATTCGCCGGGAAACCAGCCGCCAACTCCTGACTTGGTGGCAGCCGGAGTGCGATCGCCGACGAGGATCAGAACCAACGCACCCAACTCCTGAGCTTTCACCAGGCCCAAATCTGCGCCGAGTTGGGTATTCCCTATCTGGATGTGATGGATTCCCTGCGGCGATCGCAGCCGTGATGTCGGAAGTCCAGGCCGGAGATGGGGCCCATCCCAATGCGGCTGGCGATGGGGAATACGCTAAACTGGTGCAACACTGGTCTGCCTGGAAGAACTGGTTTCAGGCGTCAGACATGCCATGACCATCGCAACAAAAAAATCACCCTGTCAGACTATCTGGCATTTACAGATGGAACCGATAGCCGGTATGAGTTGGTCGATGGAGCACTAGTTGAGATGCTACCAGAGACCGATCTAAACAACCTGATTTCCATCTATCTGTTGTCGGAGTTTCTGAAGCTGGTTCCAATCCACCTGATCCGGCAGAAAGGTACGGAATTGGTGGTCACCGGCAATGGTCTCCGCGTGCGCTTGCCCAACTGATGATTCTGACGGAAGAGCTATTTGCCGCAACTGGGGGCAGAAGAGCCACTATTACCCCAGATATGCCCTCCCCCAAATTGGTGGTTGAGGTGGTTTTGCCTGGAAAAACCAATGAAGATCGGGACTATCGCTACAAGCGGTCTGAATATGCGGCACGGAGAATTCCAGAATACTGGATTGTGGACCCAGTTCAAGCACAGGTGACGATCCTAACCCTGGTGGATGGGCTGTATGAGGCAGTTGTGTGTCAAGGGAGCGATCGCATGGCCTCAACTCTCTTTCCAGACTGGCCCCTAACCGCCGCACAGTTTTTGAGCGCTGGACAAGCTGGCTGAGCGAGATGGCTTCCTCAGAAGCCTAATTCTTGAAGCAATCAACCCTACAACAGCCGAGGCATCTTCATCAGAATAGTGAAACTTGTTCGTCAAGGTCTCTCGGACCTCATCCAGAATAAAACTTGACGTAATGACATTA